>NZ_JBHXSY010000001.1:375340-396856 GCF_042715295.1 Streptomyces sp. NPDC058701
AGCCGGGCTTCGGCGCCCCGGAGGCGAACCGAGCCGCCAAGAAGAGGGAGCCTCAGCAGGCTTTGCGCCACGCGTCCAGGTCGTACCTCTTCTCCAGCGAACTGAGCCCCAGCTCGCGCGAGCGGGCGCAGAAGCGCCCCGCCGGCAGCTCGTACTCGACGTGGAAGACGGCTTTCCCGGCTTCGACGAACGGGGTCAGCCGGTCGCACTCCTGGTACTCCGCGCACTGCTCGTTGACCGCGAAGTCGAACTCCCCGACGAGCTGGGGGATCTGGTCGAGGTCGTTCTTCAGGCCGACGGCCAGGCCCCGGTCGTGGGCGAGCTTCGCGATCAGCCGGTTGTACGCCAGCTGGTGGTCGGCGGTGAGCGGGAACCCGGAGGTGTTCCGGTAGGCGTCCATGTTGTCGGGCTCCACCGCGTCGAAGCCCTTGTCCCGGCACATGTCGAACCGCTTCGCCATCAGCGGTTCCAGCACGTCCAGCCGGCGCACGTCCAGCCAGCGCTCGCCCTCCCAGCCGTTGCCCCGCCCGAGCAGCTCCTTCGGGAAGGCGTCCGCGTCGGGCCGGAAGTCCTCCCAGGCGCCGGTGGAGAGGTAGCAGATGGTCTTGCGCCCGGCCTTCGCCAGCGCGGCGACCTGCTCCGCGGTCGTGGTGAATCCGTCGACGTCGTACACGGGCGCGTTCACCGAGGTGTCGAGCTTCCCGGTGAGCTGCCACTGCCAGCCGACCCCCGGCCGGGGCTGCCACCGCTCACCCGGCGCCTGCTCGGGCCACGGGTAGGGCTCCTCGCCGTCCTGCTCCGGTGCGGCCGTGCACGCGGCGAGCAGCAGGAGCGCCGCGAGCGGCAGCAGGCGGGCCCGCCACCGCCGCGGGCGCGCGGGGAAACGGTTCATCCCGCTGCCTCCAAGGCGTACGGCAGGGTCCCCCACGGGTGCGCGCCGCCGCCCGGGACCGCGCAGTGCACGCCCGCGCCGCGTTCGGTCGCGAGTTCCCCGGCGAGTGCGGCGGGCGCGCCCGGCGGGACGGCGTACACGAGGTGGCAGAACCGTTCGGCGGGGTGGTCGGCGGTCCACGGCGGCACGGCCGCGGCGTCCTGGTAGGCGTCCCAGGGGCCCTCGAAGGTGACGAGGAGGTCGGCGAGTCCGGCGTAGCCGGGGTGCGGGTGGACCCCGTGGTTCAGGACGAGGGTGCGGGCGCCCGCGGCGCGGGCGGCGACGGAGAGCCGGCCGTAGTGCGCGAGCAGTTCGGGGCCGGAGGCGGCCTGGTCGAGGAACGCCCCGTCGGTGCCGTACCAGTCGCGGTGGCGCAGCAGGTCCTGCACCACCGCGGCGTGCGGGCGCCGCCCGTAGTCGGTGTCGGCGTACCCCAGGACGGGGACCCCGGCCTCGCGCAGTCGCTCGGCCACGAGGGCGAACCGCTCGTCGGGGGCCTCGCCCGGGCCGCTGTCGGGGTTGAGGACGACGGAGTGCAACCGGCCGGCGGAGCGGATGACCCGCTCCCAGTCCTCGGGGCGGTCGGCGGGGTGCTCGTACAGGGGCACCAGCAGCATGGGGTCCTTCTTCTCGTCGTACGGCTCGCGGTCGGACGGGTTCGGGCGGTCGGGCAAGGTGCGTGCGGGCGGTCGGGCAGGTGGACGGCTCGGGCGGGTCAGCGGTGGGCCGTGGCGCGGCCGAGGAGCAGGCAGACCAGGACGGCCAGGGCCGCGGCCGCCGTGGCGGCCACCGCCAGCTGCACCATCCGGGGCTGCCCGGCCCCGGTCAGCAGGGCCAGGCTCTGGGCGACTGCGGCCGAGGCGCAGACCACGGCGGCGGGCCGGACCGCCCCGAAGGACTGCAGGAGCAGCCCGGTCCACATCACGGCGCCGAGCAGCAGCAGGGTGGCGATCCGGACGCCCGTGAGGACGGGGGCGCCGGGCCAGAGCAGGGTGCCGGTCACGCCCAGGGCCAGCAGCACCGCCAGGTAGGCGGCGAGGCACTGGGTGAGGGTGCCGAGCATCCGCCCCCGGAAGCCGCGGGACGAGCGGGCCGCGCGGAGCCCGGCGAGGCTGCCGCTGCGGAACCGGTGCAGCAGCCATTCTGCGGGGCCCATGCTGAGGGTGAGGGCCACCGCCGAGGGGGCGGCGACCGCTTCGGCCGGGCCTCCGGCGAGCACCTCGCCGAGGGCCGCGTACAGCACGAGCAGACCGGTGCCGAGGCCGAAGACCCCGTACGGCACGGAGTCCCGGAGCCGGGGTCCGCGCGGGGCGTACTCCTCCTCGGCGCCGCGCAGCATCTGCCAGCGCACCGGGCCGGCGCCCGGGCGGCGCGCGGCCCAGCCGCGGACGCGCCGCAGGGCTCCGCGCAGGCCGGCGGCGAGCGGCAGTTCCCGTACGGCCAGCGTGCAGGCAGCCGCGAGGGACACGGCGAGCAGGGTCATCCGCACCGGCACGGGCAGGTCCACGAAGAGGGCGAGCACCGCGCCGGCGGCCATCGGGCCGAGCGCGGCGAGCAGCACCCGCTCCCGGCCGAGCACGAGCAGGACGGTGGCCGCGCCGACGTAGAGGGCCTGGCCCGCGGCGAAGGCGTACGAGAACGGCGGCCCGCCGGGCACCGCCAGCGCGGCGGCGGTGCCCAGCAGCGATCCGGCCGGGGCGCCGACGAGCAGGGTCCGTCCGGCGGCGGCGCGGTCGCCGAGGCCGAGCCAGGAGTAGGCCCGGTGGGAGAGGGTCTGGTCCCAGACCCAGCCGATGAGGGCGCCGGCGAGCAGGGTCAGCGTCCCCGCCGGCAGGCCCAGGCGGTCCCTGGGGCCGTCGAGCAGGGGGGCGCCCAGCAGGTAGGCCAGGCCGGGCAGGGCGAAGATCACCCCGCGCAGCAGGCAGGCGGTGAGGGAGACCTTCCACGGATCGGCCGGGTCGGCGGGTTCCGGGTAGGAGCGGGGCACCCGGGCGAAGAGCTCCTCGGCGAGACCGAAGGAGTCCGGACGGCCGTAGGTGAGCCGGATGTACTCGTCGGTCATGCCGTCGGATTCGAGGATGGCGGCGATCTCGTCGGGGTGCACGGCCGCCGAGATGAACACGCCGAGACGGTCGGCGAGTTCGTCCATCGGGTCGGCCGCGGGGATGCCGCGGCGCGGCCGTGGGACGGCCGGGAGGGTGTCGGTCCGCGGGCCGTGCGCACCGGGGGCGCCGGGCGTACCCGGCGCTGCGGGGGCGCCCCCCGCCTGCCCCGGCGTGGGGCGGGCGGCGGAGCCGACGGGTACCCAGCCACCGTCCGGGCCGGGGGCCTTGAGCCAGAGGGATCCGCTCACCACGGGCTCCCGTCGGCCGCGAGTTCCCGGTACCAGGGGTCGGCGAGCCGCTGGGTCCAGTCGTCGCCCTCGTGGACGGGCAGGACGGGCTGGCCGGCGAGTTCCCGGTAGATGTGGCGGAAGCCGTCCACGGACTGGTGGAGGGTGAACTTCTCCACCACCCTCTTGCGGGCCATCCGGCCGAGCTCGGCGCGGCGTTCGTCGTCGCGGAGCAGGGCGAGGGTGGCGCGGGCCATGGTCTCGGGTTCGCGCGGCGGAACGACGAGGCCGGTGTCGCCGACGGCCTCGCGGACACCGCCGACGTCGGTGGAGACGGTGGTGCGGCCGCAGGACATGGCCTCGATGATGCTGAAGGGGAAGCCCTCGCTGATGGAGGAGAGCATGACGACGGAGCCGGCCGCGTACGCGCGCGCGACCTGGTCGATGCGGCCCTCGTAGCTGATGCCGTCGCCCACGCCGAGTTCGGAGGCGAGCTCCTCCAGCCGGAGCCGGTACCCCTCGCAGCCGGCCGGGACCGGGCCGAAGAGGCGCAGCCGCAGTGCGGGCAGTTCCTCGCGCATGAAGGCGTAGGCCCGGATGAGCGTTTCGAGGTCCTTGATCGGGTCGATGCGGCCGCACCAGCTGAGGGTGGGCACCTCCGGTTCGGGACCGGCTTCGGGGAAGGCGTGCGGGTCGACGCCGTTGTAGACCGTGCGGATGCGCTCGGAGTCGGCGCCCCCGCGCTCCTCCCAGCGGCGGTTGTACTGGTTGCACGGGGTGATCAGGTCGGCCTGCCGGTAGCCCTCGGTGTTGAGCTCCCGGTAGAAGCCGAGCATGAGGGCCTTGACCGGCCAGCGCTGTTCGGCGGTGCGGTAGCCGAGGTAGCGCTCGCGCAGGTAGATGCCGTGCTCGGTGAGGAGGAAGGGCACGTCGTCGAGGTACGTGGCGGCGAGCGCGGGGAGGGTGGCGAGGCCGCTGCTGACGGCGTGCGCGACGCTGTCGGGCGGGATCCGCACGGAGAGCGGGCGCAGCGCGTGTTCCAGCAGGTCGGTGGCGGTGAGCGCGTCGTGGAGGGTGGGCCGGGCCTCCGCGGTGGTGAGGCCGGGGCGGGTCCAGACGGTCATCAGGAGGCGCAGGACGGACTCGGAGCGCAGGGCCGGGGCGAGTTTTCCGGCCCGGGCGAGCAGGGCCAGTTCGCGCAGGGCCTCGGAGAATCCGCCGTGGGCCGGGTCGAGCAGGGAGAGCAGGAAGGTTTCGTAGACCCGGGTGAAGCGGCGGCGGGCCTTGCCCCGCAGGACCTTGCGGCGGCCGCGGCCGGGGGGAGGGCCCCAGAGCGGGACGGCGGTGTGGCGGTAGACGTTGCGCGGGAGTTCCCAGGTGACCGGCTCGCGTCCGGAGCCGGTCAGGGCTATGACGTTGAAATCGACCTCCGGCATGCCCCGTACCAGTTGGTCGCACCAGGTGCTCACGCCCCCGTGGACGTGCGGGTAGGTGCCTTCGGTGAGCATGGTGACATGACGCCCATGGCTCATGCGATGTGTCCCCCCAGGACGGAAAAGGGGCCGGCGCCCTGGATGGGGAGCGCCGGCGCTGGGTGGTGCGGGTGACGGCTTGCGGGACGGTCAGCTGGGCAGCTTGAGCGTGACGGCGCTCTGGAGCAGCTCGGGCGAGGTCCAGGTGGAGCGGTTTCCGGCGTAGGCGGTGCCGAAGTCGGCGCTGCCGAGGAGCAGTTGCTTCTTGGTGCCGTTGGGCGCGGTCACCGGGGCGAAGACGCCGGAGGGCGTCTTGACGGTGACGGTCGTGCCGATGCGGTAGGCCGTGACCTGGTTGTTCGCGATCGCCTTGTTCCAGGCCGCGCGGCGGCTGAGTTCGACGCCGGTGTCCTTCATGCTCTGGTTCACGATCGGCGCGCTGGGCGCGTAGAGCGTGCGGTAGGTGTCGAGGACCTGGTCGAGCACCGGGTAGAGGGTGCGGTCCTCGGCGAGGTTGGACTGGTGGACGTAGTGCGGGCGCGGGTCGTTGGCGAGGACGTGGCGCAGGGCGGTCCGGGCCTCCTGGGGGACGATGTAGTCCAGGTAGCCGGTGGTGGCGTCGACCGGGGCCGGGAGGCAGGTGGACGTCCCGGGATTGTCCTCGCAGATGCCGCTGCCGCCGTGGGCGCGACTGGTGTAGATCCAGTTGTACTCGTCGGCCATCTCCGCGTTGGTGCCCGTGTTGTAGTACACGTTCATCGGGTGGCGGGGGACGGTCAGGGCGGCGCCGACGGCCCGCTGCGCGGGTTCCCGGGAGTTGTCGCTGCCGGCCCACTTGACGCCGTTGTCGGCGAGGGCCCCGGCCAGGTTGGGGTTGTCCTGGGGCTGCTGCGGGTTGGTCTTGAGGCCGGAGTGCTCGCCGGTGACCAGTTCGGTGCGGTCGGTGGTGATGCCCTTGGCGGCCGCCCAGTTGTTGTTGTCGCGGATCTGCGCCGAGATCTCCGCGCGGCTCATGTACTGGATGGCGCCCTGGGCGTTCTTCTTGCAGGTCCAGGGTGAGGTGGTGACGTCCTGGACGCAGCCGAGGAACGGGTGCGTGTAGGTGTGGTTCATCCAGCGGAACTTGGCCCGGTCGGCGATGAGTTGGGCGGTCATCGCGTCGACGCCGCCGTTCTCCGCCTTCCACTCCTCGCCGGCGCCGGCGTTGAAGAGCATGTCGAGCTTGAAGTTCTTGGACGTCTGCCACTGGGCCGCGTACTGCGCGTCCGCGGCGGTCATCCGGATGGTGCTCTCCTGGCCCTCCCCGCCCGGGCAGGCGTAGTCGCCGGGCGTGCAGTTGAGCTCCTTGCTCCAGCGGGCGTCGGGGGCGAAGACGTCGTCGACGTGGACCGCGAAGTAGTTGCGGCTCTGGCCGAGGTGGACGCCCTGGGTGAGCCACTCGACGATGCCGCGGGCCAGCAGCCGGAACTGCTGCTGGTGCTGGTTGTAGCCGAAGGTGACGACCAGCTCGCTGCGTCCGTCGTGGGTGTACTCGCCGACGAGCGAGGCCCGTCCGGAGCCGACGGGTGCGTCGAGGTAGCTGGTGTAGCCGGCCCGCGGCTTGCCCATGAACCCGTAGCTCTCGGGCACGAGGGGCGAGTTGTCCTCGAAGGCGACCTGGCCGCCGAGGTAGCCGAACGGTCCCGCCTTGCCGGCGGCGGTGACCGCGGCTCGGGTGCCGTCGAGCTCGCCGCCGTAGCCGCCGTTGTCGGTGTACTCCAGGCCCACGCCCGGGTGGGACCAGGTGTAGGCGTCGACCTGGCGGATCCCGTACGTCGTCTCGTAGGCGGCGAGCGCCGCCATCTCTGCCGAGCCCTCCCCGAACGGGTTCTCGTTCGGCAGGACCACCCCCTGGAACTTGGCGCGCGGACGGCCGTCGACCGTGTCGCTGAGGTAGGCCGCGTCGATGACCGGGCGGCCGCTGCTGCCCAGCTGTACGCGGGTGAACGGGACTCCGGTGTCGCGGAGCTCCGCGGTGATCGCCTCGACGGAGGTGCCGCCGTCGTCGACGACCAGCACCTTCAGGTCGATGCGCGGTGTCACGGCCGCCGTGGCGGTCGCGGCGGGTACGACGACGGAGACCAGGGCTGCCGCCGCCATGACGGCGGCGACCCTGTTCATCCGGTTCTTGTTGACCATTTCGGCCTTCCCCCCGCAGGCATCCCTCGACAACGGCCCTGGGCGGACGGCCGGGCCGGGGAGGCACTGTGGAAATCATGCAAAGGAACCCCGCGTCCCCTTGCGAGAGTGGGCCGAGTCTTTCGGACCTCGTCAGGTCTACGAGGCAAACCTGGAGCAGAGTCCACAGATGGGTGAACCTCTTGGCCGTTTGATCGAACAACTTGCCAAACCTTCGAGTGGCGTACGGACGAGTGCGGGCGCGTACGCTCATTTCCGGCGGCGCCCGGGCCCGAATACGATCGCCGTGGATGGCCGTCCACCCACTCGGCCCACACATACATACGGAAGCGAGACCTCACCACCGTGACTGCTCTGACTCTCAGCACTGCCGGCGCGGCGACGCTGCGCGCCGACGCCCTCGTGGTCGGCGTGGCGAAGGGCCCCAAGGGCCCCCTCGCCGCCGCGGGCGCCGAGGCCGTGGACAACGCGTACGCAGGCAAGCTCGCCGCCGTACTCGAAGCGCTCGGGGCCTCGGGCGCCGAAGGGGAGATCACCAAGCTCCCGGCCCCGGACGGCTTCAAGGTCCCGGTCGTGCTGGCGGTCGGACTCGGCGCCCTCCCGGACGAGGACGAGTCGTACGACGAGGAGGTGCTGCGCCGCGCCGCCGGCGCCGCCGCCCGCGCCCTGCACGGCTCGAAGAAGGCCGCCTTCGCGCTCCCCCTCGACGACGCGTCCGCCGTGACCGCCGTCGCCGAGGGCGCGCTGCTCGGCGCGTACGCCTTCACCGCCTACCAGGGCGGCGAGAAGAAGGGCGCCAAGAACGGCGGCCCCAAGCTGCCGCTGGCCGAGATCGCCCTGCTGGGCGCCAAGCCGCGCGACAAGGAGCACAAGGCCGCGGCCGAGCGCGCCTCCGTCGTGGCGACCGAGGTCAACGTCGCCCGCGACCTGGTCAACACCCCGCCGAACGACCTCACCCCCGAGGCCTTCGCCGCGGTCGCCTCCGCGGCCGCGAAGGAGAACGGGATCAAGGTCCAGGTCCTGGACGAGAAGGCCCTGCTCAAGGGTGGCTACGGCGGCATCATGGGCGTCGGCAAGGGCTCGGAGAACCCGCCGCGCCTGGTGAAGCTCACCTACACCCACGCCAAGGCGGAGAAGAGCCTGGCCTTCGTCGGCAAGGGCATCACCTACGACTCCGGCGGCATCTCGCTGAAGCCGGCCGGCCACAACGAGACGATGAAGTGCGACATGGCCGGCGCCGCCGCCGTCTTCGCCGCCGTCGTCGCCGCCGCCAAGCTGGGCCTCCAGGTCAACGTGACAGGCTGGCTCGCGCTCGCCGAGAACATGCCGTCCGGCTCCGCCACCAAGCCCGGTGACGTCCTGCGCATGTACAGCGGCAAGACCGTCGAGGTCCTCAACACCGACGCCGAGGGCCGCCTCGTCCTGGGCGACGCGCTGACCAAGGCCTCCGAGGACAACCCGGACGCGATCATCGACGTCGCGACCCTGACCGGCGCCATGGTGCTGGCCCTGGGCGACCGCACCTTCGGGATCATGTCGAACGACGACGCCTTCCGCACCTCGATCCACGAGATCGCGGAAGAGGTCGGCGAGGCCTCCTGGCCGATGCCGCTCCCGGCGGACCTGCGCAAGTCCATGGACTCCCCCACCGCGGACATCGCCAACATGGGCGTCCGGATGGGCGGCGGCCTGGTGGCCGGCCTCTTCCTCCAGGAGTTCGTCGGCGAGGGCATCACCTGGGCCCACCTCGACATCGCGGGCCCCGCCTTCCACGAGGGCGCCCCGCACGGCTACACCCCCAAGGGCGGCACCGGCTCGGCCGTCCGCACCCTGGTGCGGCTGGCCGAGCGCACGGCCACGGGCGACCTGGGCTGACGCTGCCCGCGCGTGAGACCTGACGCACTCCGGGCCTTGATCGACGATGCGGTCAAGGCCCGCGGTGTGCCGGGCAACGTTCAGCCCACAACGAAATCCGTAGGTTTCTACGCACCGGTAACGGCGGCTCGGGGCAGAACGACCGGTCACATGGTGGGCCCGGCGTCCCGCGTTCCCCCGACAAATGCGAAGATGGGTTCTCGGCAGGACAGGGCCCCCACCACAGGGCCGACGAAACCAGCGGCCGATTACCAGCCGCCGCCCGGTCACAGAGGACCGGTGCCCGGCGCACATGCATGGAGGACGTGACGTGGCGAACGACGCCAGCACCGTTTTCGACCTAGTGATCCTCGGCGGTGGCAGTGGCGGTTACGCCGCAGCTCTCCGCGCATCCCAGCTGGGTCTCGACGTTGCGCTGATCGAGAAGAACAAGCTCGGCGGCACCTGCCTGCACAACGGTTGCATCCCCACGAAGGCTCTGCTGCACGCCGGTGAGATCGCGGACCAGGCGCGCGAAGCCGCTCAGTTCGGTGTCAAGGCCTCCTTCGAGGGCATCGACATCGCGGGTGTGCACAAGTACAAGGACGAGGTCATCTCGGGCCTGTACAAGGGCCTGCAGGGCCTGGTCGCCTCCCGCAAGGTGACCTACATCGAAGGAGAGGGCCGCCTCTCCTCCCCGACTTCCGTCGACGTGAACGGCCAGCGCGTCCAGGGCCGCCACGTGCTCCTGGCGACCGGTTCCGTGCCCAAGTCGCTGCCGGGCCTGAACATCGACGGCAACCGCATCATCTCCTCGGACCACGCGCTGGTCCTGGACCGCGTGCCCGAGTCCGCGATCGTCCTGGGCGGCGGCGTCATCGGCGTCGAGTTCGCCTCGGCGTGGAAGTCCTTCGGCACCGACGTCACCGTCGTCGAGGGCCTCAAGCACCTCGTCCCGGTCGAGGACGAGAACAGCTCGAAGCTGCTGGAGCGCGCGTTCCGCAAGCGCGGGATCAAGTTCAACCTCGGCACCTTCTTCGACAAGGCCGAGTACACGGAGAACGGCGTCCGCGTGACGCTGGCCGACGGCAAGGCCTTCGAGGCCGAGGTGCTGCTGGTCGCCATCGGCCGCGGTCCGGTCTCCCAGGGCCTGGGCTACGAGGAGCAGGGCGTCGCGATGGACCGCGGCTACGTCCTGGTCGACGAGTACATGCAGACCAACGTGCCGACCATCTCGGCCGTCGGCGACCTCGTCCCGACCCTCCAGCTCGCGCACGTCGGCTTCGCCGAGGGCATCCTGGTCGCGGAGCGTCTGGCCGGTCTCAAGACCGTCCCGATCGACTACGACGGCGTGCCGCGCGTCACGTACTGCCACCCCGAGGTCGCGTCCGTCGGCATCACCGAGGCGAAGGCCAAGGAGATCTACGGCGCGGACAAGGTCGTGGCCCTGAAGTACAACCTCGCGGGCAACGGCAAGAGCAAGATCCTCAAGACCGCGGGCGAGATCAAGCTCGTCCAGGTCAAGGACGGTGCCGTGGTCGGCGTCCACATGGTCGGTGACCGGATGGGCGAGCAGGTCGGCGAGGCCCAGCTCATTTACAACTGGGAGGCCCTGCCGGCCGAGGTGGCGCAGCTCATCCACGCGCACCCGACCCAGAACGAAGCGATGGGCGAGGCCCACCTGGCCCTGGCCGGCAAGCCGCTTCACTCCCACGACTAATGCGTCACGGGCGCGACGACCACTTCCGCACATTCGTTAGGAGCAACTGAAACCATGCCGGTTTCCGTAACCCTTCCGGCGCTCGGTGAGAGCGTCACCGAGGGCACCGTCACCCGCTGGCTGAAGGCCGAGGGCGAGCGCGTCGAGGCCGACGAGCCGCTGCTCGAGGTGTCGACCGACAAGGTCGACACCGAGATCCCCTCGCCCGTCGCCGGCATCCTCGCTTCCATCAAGGTGGCCGAGGACGAGACCGTCGAGGTCGGCGCCGAACTGGCCGTCATCGACGACGGCTCGGGCGACGCGGCTCCGGCCGCCGCCCCGGCCGAGGCCGAGGCCCCCGCCGCCGAAGCCCCCGCCGCCGAGGCCCCCGCTGCCGAGGCTCCGGCGCCGGCTGCCGAGGCCCCGCAGGCCGCCCCGTCCACCGAGGTCCCGGCCGGCTCCGAGGCTCCGGCCCCGACCGCCGACGCGGCCACCGGCGGCGGTTCCGCCGAGGGCACCGACGTCGTACTCCCCGCCCTGGGCGAGTCCGTCACCGAGGGCACCGTCACCCGCTGGCTGAAGCAGGTCGGCGAGTCGGTCGAGGCCGACGAGCCGCTGCTCGAGGTGTCCACCGACAAGGTCGACACCGAGATCCCCGCGCCCGTCGCCGGCACGCTGCTGGAGATCCTCGTCGGCGAGGACGAGACCGCCGAGGTCGGCGCCCGTCTCGCCGTCATCGGTGTCGCGGGTGCGGCTCCCGCCGCCGCCCCGGCCGCTGCCGCTCCGGCTCCGGCTCCGGCTCCGGCTCCGGCTCCGGCCGAGGCTCCCGCTCCCGCTCCGGCCGCCCCCGCGGCTCCGGCTCCCGCGGCCGCTCCGGCCCCGGCGGCCGCTCCGGCTCCGGCTCCGGCCCCGGCCCCGGTCCAGGCTGCGGCTCCGGCCGCCGCCCCGGCCCCCGTGGCCGCTCCGGCTCCGGTCGCGCCCGCCGCCCCCGCCGCTCCGGCCTCCGCCGGTGACGAGGGCGCGTACGTGACCCCGCTGGTGCGCAAGCTCGCCACGGAGTCCGGCGTCGACCTGTCCGCGGTCTCGGGCACCGGTGTCGGTGGCCGCATCCGCAAGCAGGACGTCCTGGCCGCCGCCGAGGCCGCCAAGGCCGCCGCCGCTCCGGCGCCGGCCGCGGCTCCCGCCGCGAAGGCTCCGGCCGCCGCGGTGTCCGAGCTGCGCGGTCAGACGGTCAAGATGACCCGCATGCGCAAGGTCATCGGCGAGAACATGATGAAGGCCCTGCACTCGCAGGCGCAGCTCAGCTCCGTGGTCGAGGTGGACATCACCAAGATCATGAAGCTGCGCGAGAAGGCCAAGGCCGGCTTCCTCGCCCGTGAGGGCGTCAAGCTGTCCCCGATGCCGTTCTTCGTCAAGGCCGCCGCCCAGGCGCTGAAGGCCCACGCGGTCGTCAACGCCCGGATCAACGAGGCCGAGGGCACCATCACCTACTTCGACTCGGAGAACATCGGCATCGCCGTCGACTCCGAGAAGGGCCTGATGACCCCGGTCATCAAGGGTGCGGGCGACCTCAACCTGGCGGGCATCTCCAAGGCGACCGCCGACCTGGCCTCCAAGGTCCGCGACAACAAGATCACGCCGGACGAGCTGTCGGGCGCGACCTTCACCATCAGCAACACCGGCTCGCGCGGTGCGCTGTTCGACACGGTCATCGTGCCGCCGAACCAGGTCGCCATCCTGGGCATCGGTGCCACGGTGAAGCGCCCGGTGGTCATCGAGACCGCCGAGGGCACCAACATCGGCATCCGCGACATGACGTACCTGACCCTGTCCTACGACCACCGCCTGGTGGACGGCGCGGACGCGGCCCGGTACCTCTCGGCCGTCAAGGCGATCCTCGAGGCCGGCGAGTTCGAGGTCGAGCTCGGCCTGTAAGGCACGACGCCTCCCGCAGCAGCGCTGCGCGTACGGCGCCCCCGCCCGGAACACCCTCCGGGCGGGGGCGCCGTCGTCGTACCCTGGCCGATCCGTACGGACAGCGCGGGGCCTCGTCATGGCACGTGCACGGGTGACCGATCTCGTCGTGGTGGTGCCGGGCATCATGGCAGCCGGCCGGCGGACGCCGACGGGGGGCCTCGGCCCGGTGATCGCCGAGGCCGCCTCCCCCGTCGGACGGCGGCGCGGGCACGGCCGGGGGCCGGGCGCGCCCATCAGGAGCCTCTTGTAACCAGCCTCACCCGGCGGCCCCGACCGGGAACGCGTCCCGACGGCCCGAGCCGCCGTATTGTCTACGCATCAGGCCCCGCGTGACCCTGCCAGCCACCAGGAGATGAAGTCCCGATGATCACCCCACCCGTCGTGCACTCGCTGCGCGAGCAGATCCGCGAGCACATCGTGGAGGGGATCGTCAGCGGGCGCTGGAAGCCCGGCGAGCGGATCGTCGAGCGCCGGATCGCGGTGGAGCTGGAGGTCAGCCAGACCCCCGTGCGCGAGGCCCTGCGCGAGCTGGAGACGTTGCGGCTGATCGAGTCGGCGCCGAACAAGGGCGTGCGCGTACGGAACCTCTCGGCGGCGGACCTGGAGGAGATCTATCCGGTCCGGGCCGGCCTGGAGCAGATCGCGGCCGAGCTGGCCGCGCCCCGGCTGGCGGCGGACTGCTCGGCCCTGGAGCCGCACGTGGCGGCCCTGTGGGAGGCGGACCGCGCCGACGACGGCACCGCGCAGGTGCGGCACACCGTGGGGTTCCACCGGGAGATGGTGCGGGCGGCCGGGAACAGCGTCCTGCTGCACACCTGGGAGAGCCTGGGCATCGAGGTGTTCACGGCGCTGTCCATCCGGTGGCTGGGAACGGTCCAGAAGTCCTACGCCGAGGAGCACGAGGCGCTCGTCGAGGCCTTCCGCAGCCAGGACCCGGAGATCGGCCTGCTCGTGAAGCGGCACGTCCTGGGGTGCGCGCCGCGCGCCTGACGGCCCGACACCTGCCCGGATTGACCCTGTTTGACCGGCACCGCGTGCCTTATTTGCTGGCACGCGGTGCCGACTTTCGTCGGATGTACATTTCTTCGCCACATTCATTTGATCGATCATCGATCAGCGATTTACAGTCATCGCGGACCTCAACCAGGTCCGCCAGCCCTGTCCTGCCCGTCAGGGATTTCTTCACCACCTCTCCTTTGTCCGGAAGGCGGCGCACACCGATGTCCGACCCCGTAGGAAAGCTTCCGAGCGAGCTCGACCAGCTCCCGGACCGCGACACCGAGGAGACCGCCGAATGGGCGGCCTCCCTCGACGCCGTCGCCAAGGCCGCCGGTACGCGCCGCGCCGAATACCTGCTCCGCCGTACGCTCCAGCACGCCGAGGCCGCCGGCCTCGCGCTGCCGAAGCTGCTGGAGACGGACTACGTCAACACCATCCCCACCGCCGCGGAGCCCGAGTTCCCCGGTGACGAGGCGATGGAGGCCAGGATCACCGCCTGGAACCGCTGGAACGCGGCCGCCATGGTGACCCGCGGCTCCAAGTACGGCGTCGGCGGCCACATCGCCACCTTCGCCTCCGCCGCGTGGCTCTACGAGACCGGCTTCCAGCACTTCTTCCGCGGGAAGGAGGCCGACGGATCGGGCGACCAGCTCTACATCCAGGGCCACGCCTCCCCCGGCATCTACGCCCGCGCCTTCCTCGACGGCCGCATCTCCGAGCAGCAGCTCGACAACTTCCGCCAGGAGTCCGGCGGCAACGGTCTGCCGTCCTACCCGCACCCGCGGCGTCTGCCGTGGCTGTGGGAGTTCCCGACGGTGTCCATGGGCCTCGGCCCGCTGTCCGCGATCTACCAGGCGCGTTTCAACCGCTACCTGCAGAACCGCAGCATCAAGGACACCGCGAACTCGCACGTCTGGGCCTTCCTGGGCGACGGCGAGATGGACGAGCCCGAGTCGACCGCCGCCCTGGCCCTCGCCTCCCGCGAGCAGCTCGACAACCTGACCTTCGTCATCAACTGCAACCTGCAGCGCCTCGACGGTCCGGTCCGCGCGAACTTCCGCGTCGTCCAGGAGCTGGAAGCCCAGTTCCGCGGCGCCGGCTGGAACGTCATCAAGTCCCTCTGGGGCTCCGCCTGGGACGAGCTGTTCCAGCTGGACACCACGGGCGCGCTCGTACGCCGTCTGCGCGAGGTACCGGACGCGCAGTTCCAGACGTACGCGACCCGCGACGTGGCCTACATCCGCCAGCACTTCTTCGGCGCCAACGCCGAGCTCGTGCAGCTGGGCGGCCTGCTCTCCGACGCGAAGATCGCCGAGTGCTTCCACAGCTCCCGCGGCGGCCACGAGCCCCGCAAGGTGTACGCCGCGTACAAGGCCGCGCTGGAGCACAAGGGTGCGCCGACGGTCATCCTCGCGCAGACCGTCAAGGGCTACACGCTGGGCGCCGGGTTCGAGTCGAAGAACGCGAACCACCAGATGAAGAAGCTGACGATCGACGAGTTCAAGAGCATGCGCGACAAGCTCGACCTCCCGATCCCGGACAGCGCCTTCGCCGACGGCCAGGTCCCGTACGGCCACCCGGGCGCGGACAGCCCCGAGGTGCGGTACCTGAACGAGCGCCGCGCGGCGCTCGGCGGCCCGGCCCCGGCCCGCAAGGTCAGGCACGTGGCGCTGCCCGCTCCCGCCGACCGTTCCTTCGCCCCGCTCCTCAAGGGCTCCGGCAAGCAGGAGATGGCCACCACGATGGCCTTCGTCCGGCTCGTCAAGGACCTGATGCGGGACAAGGAGACCGGCAAGCGCTGGGTGCCGATCGTCCCCGACGAGGCCCGCACCTTCGGCATGGAGTCCCTCTTCCCGTCGGCCGGCATCTACTCGCCGCTGGGCCAGACGTACGAGCCGGTCGACCGCGACCAGCTCATGTACTACAAGGAAGCCAAGGACGGCCAGATCCTCAACGAGGGGATCACCGAGGCCGGCGCCATGGCCGACTTCATCGCCGCCTGCACGTCGTACGCGACGCACGGCGAGCCGATGATCCCCTTCTACATCTTCTACTCGATGTTCGGCTGGCAGCGCACCGCCGACCAGATGTGGCAGCTCGCCGACCAGCTCGGCAAGGGCTTCATCGTCGGCGCGACCGCCGGCCGCACCACGCTGACCGGCGAGGGCCTCCAGCACGCGGACGGCCACTCGCACCTGATCGCGTCCACGAACCCGGCGTCGCTCAACTACGACCCGGCCTTCGCGTACGAGATCGCGGTGATCGTCAAGGACGGCCTGCGCCGGATGTACGGCGAACAGCCGGAAGACGTCTTCTACTACCTGACGGTGTACAACGAGCCGAAGGTGCAGCCCGCGATGCCCGAGGGCGTCGAGGAAGGCATCCTGCGGGGTCTGTACCGCTTCAACACGGCGGCCGACCTGGCGGAGGCGGCCCCGGCCGCCGGCTCCCCGAAGGTCCAGCTGATGGCCTCCGGTACGGCGATCCACTGGGTGCTGGAGGCGCAGAGGCTCCTCGCCGCCGACTGGAACGTGGCCGCCGACGTCTGGTCCGCCACCTCCTGGGGCGAGCTGCGCCGCGACGCGCTGGAGTGCGACGAGGCGCTGCTGCGCGGCGAGGTGCGCACCCCGTACGTCACCCGCGCGCTGGAGGGCGTCACCAGCCCGGTGCTGGCCGTCTCCGACTGGATGCGTCAGGTTCCGGACCAGATCAGCCAGTGGGTGGAGCAGGACTACACCTCGCTGGGCACGGACGGCTTCGGTCTGTCCGACACCCGTGAGGGTGCCCGCCGCCACTTCGGTGTCGACGCCCAGTCGATCGTGGTGGCCGCGCTGGCCCAGCTCGCCCGCCGCGGCGAGGTGCCCGCGTCCGCCGTCAAGGAGGCCCGGGAGCGCTACGGCCTCTGAGGCCGCGTGAGCGACCGCCGCGGCGCGACGTGGCGTGAAAAGGCCGGTGTCCCACCCCCTTCCGGGGGTCGGACACCGGCCTTTCGCGCCATGCGCGGTGGCGGCGCGGGGGTGGAGCCGTGATGCTGGAGCGGTGATGGACGAGACGGAGTTCTGGGAGATCGTCGACCGTACCCGCGAGGCCGCCGAGGGCGACCCCGAGGAACACGCCGACCTGCTCGTGGAGCGGCTGGCGCAGCTCGATCCCGACTCCGTCGTGGACTTCGCGCGGCACTTCGAGTCCCGTTACAACCGGGCCTACACCTGGGACCTGTGGGGCGCGGCCTGGGTCCTGCTGGACGGGGCGAGCGACGACGCCTTCGACTACTTCCGCTGCTGGCTCATCGGGCAGGGCCGGGAGGTCTTCGAGGGCGGGGTGCACGACCCGGACCAGCTGGCGGAGCTGCTGGGCGAGTTCGACGAGGAGATCGACGGCGACGGCGAGGAACTGGGGTACGCGGCCGACGAGGCGTACGAGCAGCTGACCGGGTCGGTCACGCCGGACCTGGGGGTCCCGCTCCAGCCGTCGGAGCCGGGGGGCTCCCCGCTGGACTTCGAGGACGAAGCCGTGCTCGCGGAGCGCTTCCCCCGGCTCTGGGACCGGTTCAGGGGCTGACCGGCGGGGGCTCAGTAGTGGGTGCCTCCGTCGATGCGGATCTCCGTCCCGGTGATGAAGGCGCCGTCCTCGGAGCCGAGCATGGCGACGACGCCGGCCACGGTCTGCGGGCCGGCGAAGCCCCGACCGAGGGCCGGGGCGAGCTTGGTGAACAGGCTCCAGTCGGTGTCCTCGGGCAGACCGGGGCCGTTGCCGGTGGTCATGCCGCTCTCGATGGAGCCGGGCGCGACGGCGACGAAGCGCAGGCCCTGCTTGCTGTACTCGGCGGCCAGGGCGTGGGTCATGGACTGGATGCCGCCCTTGCTGGCCGCGTAGGCGGACATGTAGGGGTGGGCGAAGGACGCCGAGGTGGAGCTGAAGTTCACGACCACCGGCTGGTCGCCTGCCAGCAGCGCCGGGATCGACTCGCGGATCACCAGGAAGGTGCCGGTGAGGTTGACCGCGATGACCTTGTTCCAGAAGTCGAGCGTGGTCTGGTGGGTGTGCGAGGAACGCAGGATGCCGGCCGCGTTGACCAGCACGTCGAGCCCGCCGAGGCTCGCGACGGCGGCGGCGATCCCGTCCCGTACGGCGGCCTCGTCGGATATGTCGAGGACGGCGGTGGTGAGGCGGTCCCCGTGGCCGTCGGCGCCGGCCTGGTCCGCCGTGTGCCCCAGCCCGGCTGCGTTGACGTCCACGGTGTGCACGCGGCCGCCCTCGGCGAGGATGCGGTGGACGGTGGCCCGGCCGATGCCGGAGCCACCGCCGGTGATGAGGACGCGACGTCCTTCGTAACGGTTCATGGGGTGAGCGTACGAGTCGATGACACGTTGTGCCAGAGTGACAAGGAATGCAATCAACGGCGTTTGTGAAGGGTACGCTTCACCCCGTGAGATCCCCTCGTCCGTACTCTCCCCAGGCCGGCCCCGGAGCCCCGTCGCTGACCGAGCGCCGCAAGGCCGCCACCCAGCTCGACATCGCCCGCGCGGCCTGCGAACTCTTCGCCGAGCACGGCCCCGACGGCACCACCGCCGAGGACATCGCCCACCGCGCGGGCGTGGCCCTGCGCACGTTCTACCGGTACTTCCGCAACAAGCAGGAGGCGGTGGCCCCGCTGCTCGCGGGCGGCGGGGACGCCTGGCGCGCACTGCTCTCCGAGGAGGCGCCGGGCACTCCCCTCGGGGAGGCCCTGGAGCGGGCCGTGACCCGCTCGCTGAACGACCCCCAGGCCCTCGCGGAGGGCCTGGAGGTCACCCGCGGTCTGCTCCGCGCTGCGGAGACCGACGAGGCGCTGCGGGCGGTCTGGTACCGGGTGAACCAGGACTCGGAGGAGCAGCTGGTCCCCGTGGTGGCCCGGCTGGCCGGCCCGGGCGCCGAGGCCCTGGGGGTCCGGCTGCTGGCCGCGGCGGCAACGGACGCGATCCGCATCTCCCTGGAGATGTGGTCGGCCACCGACGCCCCGGTCTCGGGACCCGGCTCTCCGGCCGAACTCGCCGTCCGCTGCCTGCGCGACCTCACGGGCGCGATGCCGCTGCTGCGCTGAGATCAGCGCCCGCCGCCACCGCCGCCGTTCCCGCCGCCGTCGCCACCGCCGTTCCAGTTGCCGCCGCCGCCGTCGCCCCCGCCGCCGCCGTTCCAGTTGCCGCCGCCGCCGTCGCCCCCGCCGCCGCCGTTCCAGTTACCGCCGCCGCCGCCCCCGCCGCCGTTGTTCCAGTCGCCGTGGCCGCCGCCGCCGTTCCAGTTGCCGCCGTCGTTGTTCCCGTTACCGCCGCCACCGCCGTTCCAGTCGCCGCGGTCGTTGTTCCAGTTCCCGCCGTCGTGGTTCCAGTTGCCGTTGTCGCGCCAGCCGGAGTCGTGCCGACCCGAGTTCCAGTTCGCGTCGTCGCGCCAGTTGGAGTCGTTCCAGTGCGAGTCCCGCCAGTTCGAGTCGCGCCAGTTGTCGTTGTACCCGCCGACGCCGCCCTGGTCCCAGCACCAGCTGGGCCGGTCGCGCCAGTCGTGGTTGCAACAGACGTCCCAGCGGGCGTCCGAGCGGTTCGAGGGATACCGGTAGCAGTCGTAGCCCCCGTCCCCACCCCTGCCACCACCACCGGTGATGGTCGAAGCCGAGGCGCTGGCGAGGGGCAGCACACCCATCGCGACTCCCGCGGCCCCTGCCATGGCTGCCGCAACGATCCTACGGCGCATTATCATGCACCTCCGCACATGTCTCGCTTATCGGGCGTTTAGGTCCTTTCCACCCTCACCCTGACCCGCCGCCCTGTCAAAGCGAACAGCCCGCGGGTCCGGCCGCGCACAGCCCCCGCAGGGCCTCTCACCAGGCAGGATCACCCGCGCGGGATGTCGGACACGGCGAAGGCCGCCACCCCCGAGCGGGGTGGCGGCCTTCGCGTGGAACGGTGCGGCTTAGAGGTCGAAGTACAGCTCGAACTCGTGCGGGTGCGGGCGCTGCGCGATCGGGGCGATCTCGTGCGTGCGCTTGTAGTCGATCCACGTCTCGATCAGGTCCGGGGTGAAGACGCCGCCGGCCAGGAGGTACTCGTGGTCGGCCTCCAGGGCCTTGAGGACGTCCTCCAGGCTGGTCGGGACCTGCGGGACGCTCGCGTGCTCGTCGGGCGAGAGCTCGTAGAGGTCCTTGTCGATCGGCTCCATCGGCTCGATCTTGTTCTTGACTCCGTCGAGGCCCGCGAGCAGCAGCGCCGCGAAGGCGAGGTACGGGTTGGACGACGGGTCCGGGGCGCGGAACTCGACGCGCTTGGCCTTGGGGTTCGAGCCCGTGATCGGGATGCGCATCGCGGCGGAGCGGTTGCGCTGCGAGTACACCATGTTGACCGGCGCCTCGAAGCCCGGCACCAGGCGGTGGTAGGAGTTCACCGTCGGGTTGGTGAAGGCCAGCAGCGACGGGGCGTGCTTGAGGATGCCGCCGATGTAGTAGCGGGCGGTGTCCGAGAGACCGGCGTAGCCGGTCTCGTCGTAGAACAGCGGGTCGCCGTTGGCCCACAGCGACTGGTGCACGTGCATGCCCGAGCCGTTGTCGCCGAAGATCGGCTTCGGCATGAAGGTCGCGGTCTTGCCGTTGCGCCAGGCGACGTTCTTCACGATGTACTTGAAGAGCATCAGGTCGTCGGCCGCGGCGAGCAGCGTGTTGAACTTGTAGTTGATCTCGGCCTGGCCACCGGTGCCGACCTCGTGGTGCTGGCGCTCGACCTGGAGGCCCTGGGCGTCCAGCTCGAGGGAGATCTCGGCGCGCAGGTCGGCGAAGTGGTCGACCGGGGCGACGGGGAAGTAGCCGCCCTTGTAGCGGACCTTGTAGCCGCGGTTGTTCTCCTCGGAGCCGGTGTTCCAGGCGCCGGCCTCGGAGTCGATGTGGTAGAAGCTCTCGTTCGCGGTGGTCGCGAAGCGCACGCTGTCGAACACGTAGAACTCGGCCTCGGGGCCGAAGTACGCGGTGTCGGCGATGCCGGTGGAGGCGAGGTACGCCTCCGCCTTCTTCGCGATGTTCCGCGGGTCGCGGCTGTAGGCCTCGCCCGTGATCGGGTCGTGGATGAAGAAGTTGATGTTGAGCGTCTTGTCCTTGCGGAACGGGTCCAGGCGCGCGGTGGAGATGTCGGCGCGCAGCGCCATGTCGGACTCGTGGATCGCCTGGAAGCCGCGGATCGAGGAGCCGTCGAAGGCCAGCTCCTCGTTCGGGTCGAACGCGCGCCCCGGGATGGTGAAGTGCTGCATCACACCAGGCAGGTCGCAGAAGCGGACGTCAACGAACTTGACGTCGTTCTCCTCGATGTACTGCTTCACTTCGTCGGCGTTCTGGAACATCCAACTCCTCCTACTCCCGGCCCCGGGGCAGGGACGGGTTTTATAGCTCGTGGTGCGTCAGTGCGGTGTCGCACGCTGACCCGACCATAAGCAGACGGGATTTCTCAAGCATGACCCATTTGTTTCGCACAAGTTAACCAGGGTCCCGCGGCAGCGCCGTGGAGCCGCACGGGTACCGTGTTCGGGTGGACAACAGGCAAGCAATCGGATCGTGGCTCTCCGGCCCCCGCGCGGCCGCCGAGGACATGGGCGTCGACTTCGGCTACCCGGGTCAGCGGCTCGGCCTCCCCCAGGAGGGGCCCGGCTCCGTGGCCCGGTTCGGGCGCCGGCTGGGCGCCGTGGCCATCGACTGGATCGGCTGCCAGCTGATTGCGTACGGGCTGATCACGGGCGGCGACCTGGCCGCGGCGGGCAACTGGACCCTGGGGCTCTTCGTGGCCCTCGCCGTCCTGACCGTCGGCACCGTGGGCTTCACCCCCGGTAAGCGGATCATGGGCCTCCGGGTGATCGCGGAGGACGGCGGCCGCCTCGGCTTCGGCCGGGTGCTGATCCGCACGCTGCTCCTGGCCCTGGTCGTCCCGGCGGTCATCTGGGACCGCGACGGCCGCGGCCTGCACGACCGGCTGGCCCGCGCCGTCCAGGTCCGCCTGTAAGCACGGCACCGGCACCGGCCTGCACATACGACACGGGGGCGCCCCCGGACCGGTCGGTCCGGGGG
>NZ_JBHXSY010000002.1:0-118300 GCF_042715295.1 Streptomyces sp. NPDC058701
CTTCGGCGCCTCCAGCCTGCTCAACGACCTGTTGATGCAGCGCCAGAAGCTGAGCGGGCCCCGCACGCCGTCAGGCGGTTACTTCGGGCCGAAGGTGAGGACCAGCTGCGGAGCGGCGTCCGCGGCGGTCGCCTCCGAGGACCAGAGCCACAGCGGGTCGGTGCCCGTGCTCTTCAGGCCCAGGCTGTAGCTGCTGCCCAGGACCGCGGAGACCGCGGCGGTGTCCAGCTCCACGCCGTGCACGGCCGAGCCGTCGGGCACGCCCGCGATGCTGCCGAGCGGGGTGGTGCCGAGGGTCGGCTTGGTGTTGAACGTGGTGCCCGGTCCGCTCCAGGTACCGGTGACCGGGACCACGGAGATGAGGTCGGCGGTGCCGGCGCCCGCCTGCGTGGTGGTCTTGACCTGCAGCGAGACGGACTTCAGGACCTGTCCGGCCGGAGCGGCCGGGAGGTCGAAGCGCAGGTACGACTCGTACGCCGAGGTGCCGCGCACCGCGAGCGAGTTCGCCGTGCCGTAGGCGGTGTTCGGAGCGCCCTGGTTGATGTAGGTGTCCTCGGTCGCGGTGACCTTGGAGACCGTGTCGGACGGCGCCTTGGCCAGGTCGAAGTGCTTCTTGACCTGGGCCTGGGTGAGCGCCGTCGGGTAGACGGCCGCCTCGTCGAGCTGTCCGGCGAAGAAGTTGCTCGTCGGGCGGGTGGGCCAGCCGGACAGGCTGTCACCGCCGACGTGCCAGAAGCCCGCGTAGGTCTGCGTGCTGGTGGCGTTGAGCGTGCCCTTGTTCTGGCCGTCGACGTACAGCGTCAGGCCGCCGGGGCTCTGGGTGCCGACCACGTGGTGCCACTTGTTGTCGTTGTAGTTGTCGAACAGGCCGGTGGAGATGGTCCTGGTCGAGCCGTTGTAGACACCGAAGACGAGGCGACCGGTGTTGGTCATGTAGATGTGCTTGTCGTTCGAGCCGCTGCTGCGCTCGGTGTTGTTGCCGAAGCCGATCAGCTTGCCGCCGCGCGAGGAGTTCGTCTTGAACCAGGTCTCGACGGAGAACTGGCCGCCGACGGTCTGGCGGTGGTCGCTGTAGACCTTCTGGCTGGTGCCGTTGAAGCCCATCGCCGTGCTGGCTCCGGTGACGGCGCCGGGCGTCTGGCGCAGGGCCGGTGCGTTCAGCTGGATGCCGCTGGTGTTGCCGCCGTTCGAGGAGTCGGCGACGTACGGGCTGACCGTGTCGTCGAAGCGCCAGTACAGCTGGGCGCCGTCCGCGCGGACCTGGTCCGGGTACGACTGGACCGAGGTCGGGATCGTCACCGAGACGGTGGCCGACAGCGCGCTGGTGTTGCCGGCGGCGTCGGTGGCGGTCACGCGGTAGGTGTACGACTGGCCGGCCTTGACCGTGGTGTCGTTCCAGGAGGCCTGGGGACGCTGCCACTCCAGGGAGTCGGCGGTCATGGTGTGGATCGGGGAGCCCGAACCGTTGCGGTAGACGCGGTACGTCAGCTTGCTGTCGTCCGCGTCGTAGCTGGTGCGCCAGCGGACCTGGGCCTCGCCGGGCTTGACGCTGCCGGCGCTGGCCACGGGGGTCGTGGGGGCGCCGACGTCGCCGGTGGAGGCGAAGCGGGTCAGGCCCCACTGCGGCTTGCCGTTGATGAGGGTGAACTCACCGCCGACCCACATGTACTTGACGTCGTTCTTCTCGGCCACGGCCATGACGCGCGGGCCGATGCCCTCGGTCAGCTCCATGCCGTCGTTGGCCGTGGGGTGCCAGCCGAGCTTGCCCGGACCGCGCACGAAGCCGTCCACGGGCGCGGGGGCGGCGCCTGGGTGGTCGGTCGGCTGGGCCAGCAGGAAGTGCCGCTTGCCGTCGGGGAACTCCTGCTCGGTGGAGCAGTCGTGCGCGTGCGAGGAGCTGTAGAGCACTCCGTCGTAGGGCAGGACGAACTGGGTGGCGCCGAGGCAGCGGTCGCGCCACTTCTCGGTGAAGTCGCTGAGCTTCAGGCCGATGCGGCCGTCGAAGACGCCGCCGCCGGAGCCCTCGTTGCCCGTGTAGAAGCCGGTGCCGTCGGTGGATATGTCCTTGACGACCGAGTTCGACGGGATGTTGGTGTAGGTCTTGGTGACCGCACCGGTGGTGGAGTTCACCACGGCCAGGGCGTGCGTGTTGGACCCGTTGACGGAGAAGAAGTCGCCGCCCAGCAGCACGTTCTTGCCGTCAGGGGTGACCTCGACGGCACGGCCCGGCTCGTCGGCGTCGGCCTTGAAGGGCTTCAGCTCACCGGAGGAGGCGTCGACCGCGGCGAACCGCTCGCGGCCCTGGCCCTCGACGGTGAAGAAGTCGCCGGCGGCGTACAGGGTGTCGTCGGTCACGGCGAGCCCGCGCACGGTGGCGGCGAAGCTCGGGTGGAACGAGGCCTTGGGGGTGCAGCTGGCGATGTCGATCGCGGCGACGCTGGAGACGGGGGTGCCGTTGACGGCGCCGAAGTAGCCGCCCGCGTACAGGGTCTTGTTGTCCTTCGAGACGACGAGGGTCCGGACCGTCGCGGTTCCCTCGCCCACGGTGAAGGAGAGCTTGCAGGCGGTCGGGTTGCCGGTGGCGGCATCGAGCGCGACGAAGTTGACGGCGTCCTGCTCGGCGCCCGCGGCGCCCTCGGGCGGACGCACCGACGAGAAGGTTCCGCCGGCGAAGACGGTGCCGTTGGCCTGGGCCATCGCCCAGACGACGCCGTTCGTCTGCCAGGTCGGCAGGTTGTCGGCGGTGAACGCCACCGGCGCGGTGATGGCGGACGCCTGAGGCATCAGCACCAGGCCGATGCCGGTGCCGGCACCGGCCAGTGACAGGACGAGGGCAGCAGTCAGCCCTCTGGATCTACGCATGAGCCCCCCAGGGCAATCGCCCGGTTTGATGGCTGAAACTATCCGACAGCCATATGTACTGGGCGCAGACTAGGGCTCACGCAAGGGCCCGGTCACCTCCCTTGACCCATTGCATACCAACTTGGAATCAACCGGGTTCAGCACGGAGGGTGCACTACGGACATACGGCAGGTTTGCCCCGGTCAATCCCGCGCAGAGTGGCGTACGTGACCGGAACACGGCAAACCGTAGGGGAAATATACGGCCTCAGCGGTCGATGCGGACCGTCACGCCCGCGAGCTGGTCCTGGACCTGGCGGACGTCGGCGTCGACCATGATCTTGGCCAGTTCCGCGACCAGGACCGTCGGCTTCCAGCCGAGCAGCTCGTTGGCCTTGGAGGCGTCGCCGATGAGGGCGTCGACCTCGCTGGGGCGTTCGTACTTGGGGTCGTAGCGCACGTGATCGTTCCAGTCGAGGCCGGCGTGGGCGAAGGAGGCCTCGACGAACTCGCGGACGGAGGCGGCCACACCGGTGGCGACCACGTAGTCGGTGGCCTCGTCCTGCTGGAGCATCCGCCACATGGCGTCGACGTACTCCGGGGCGTAGCCCCAGTCGCGGACGGCGTCGAGGTTGCCGAGGTAGAGCTTCTCCTGCAGGCCGGCCTTGATCCGGGCGACCGCGCGGGTGATCTTGCGGGTCACGAAGGTCTCGCCGCGGCGCGGGGACTCGTGGTTGAAGAGGATGCCGTTCACGGCGAACATGCCGTACGCCTCGCGGTAGTTCACCGTGGTCCAGTACGCGAAGACCTTGGCGGCGCCGTACGGGCTGCGCGGGTGGAACGGCGTGCCCTCGTTCTGCGGGGGCGGGGTGGCGCCGAACATCTCCGAGGACGAGGCCTGGTAGATGCGGGTGTCGATCCCGCTGGCCCGGATCGCCTCCAGCAGCCGCAGCGCGCCGAGGCCCGTGACGTCGCCCGTGTAGAGGGGGGCGTCGAAGGAGACGCGGACGTGGGACTGGGCGCCGAGGTTGTAGACCTCGTCGGGCTGTATCTCGCGCAGCAGGTTCACCAGGGCGACGCCGTCGGAGAGGTCCGCGTGGTGCAGGACGAAGGACCGGTTGGCGGTCTGGGGGTCCTGGTAGATGTGGTCGATCCGCTCCGTGTTGAAGCTGGAGGAGCGCCGCACGAGCCCGTGCACCGTGTAGCCCTTGGAGAGGAGCAGCTCTGCGAGGTACGAGCCGTCCTGCCCGGTGACGCCGGTGATCAGCGCGGTCTTGCCCATGGGTTCCCCTTGGTGGTGGTCGGTGCTGTTCGTCGTGGTGAGGCTGCGCCTCGGGGCGTGTGCGGCGGACCGCCCCGGCAGGGGGCGCACCGCGCGTGCGGGCCGCCGCCCGGGGGCCGGATGGGTACCGTACACGCCCGTTCCGGCTGGCTTTGCAGTGGATTGGAGCCCGCGGCGGCCGGGCGCCGGGAGGTGGACCGGGCGGACCCGCGCGGCAGCGGACTGGCATCATCGGCGGTATGACACCTTCGATGCCGCTCCTGCCCCCGAACGCCCGCGTCTTCGTCGCCGGCCACCGCGGCCTCGTGGGCTCCGCGGTCGCCCGCCGCCTGACCGCCGACGGCCACGAGGTGCTGACCCGGGGCCGCGCCGACCTCGACCTGCGCGACGCGGAGGCGACCGGGGCGTACCTGGAGGACGTCCGCCCGGACGCCGTCGTACTGGCCGCCGCCAAGGTGGGCGGCATCATGGCCAACAGCACGTACCCGGTGCAGTTCCTGGAGGACAACCTCAAGATCCAGCTGAGCGTCATCGCCGGGGCGCACGCCGCCGGCGTGGACCGCCTGCTGTTCCTGGGGTCCTCCTGCATCTATCCGAAGCTGGCCCCGCAGCCGATCAGCGAGGACGCCCTGCTGACCGGCCCGCTGGAGCCGACCAACGAGGCGTACGCCCTCGCGAAGATCGCCGGCATCGTCCAGGTGCAGTCGTACCGCAGGCAGTACGGGGCCTCGTTCATCTCGGCCATGCCGACGAACCTCTACGGTCCGGGCGACAACTTCGACCTGGAGTCCTCGCACGTCCTGCCGGCCCTCGTCCGCCGCTTCCACGAGGCCGCGGCCGAGGGGCGGGACGAGGTCACCCTGTGGGGCTCCGGTACCCCGCGCCGGGAGTTCCTGCACGTCGACGACCTGGCGGCCGCCTGCGTGGTGCTGCTGAACACCTACGACGGGGACGAGCCGGTCAACATCGGCTGCGGCGAGGACCTCACCATCAAGGAGCTCGCCGAGACGGTCGCCGAGGTGACCGGCTTCCGGGGCAGGCTCGCCTGGGACACCTCCAAGCCGGACGGGACGCCCCGCAAGCTGCTGGACGTGTCCCGTCTGACCTCGCTCGGCTGGAAGCCCGGCATCCCGCTGCGGGACGGCATCGCCTCCACCTACCGGTGGTGGCGCGAGCAGGGCTGATCTCAAGGCGTCGGCCCCTCAGTACGCCCCGCGACCGTCGACGACGGCGCGGAGCGTGCGGCCCATGACGTCGACGTCACTGGTGAAGGACCAGTTGTCGACGTACTGCAGGTCGAGCTGGATCGTCTCGTCCCAGGACAGATCGGACCTCCCGCTGATCTGCCACAACCCGGTCATCCCGGGCCGCACGCTGAGCCGGCGCAGTTCGACGTCGTCGTACTCCGCCACCTCCTCGGGCAGGGGCGGGCGCGGGCCGACCAGGGACATGTGGCCGGTGAGCACGTTGAACAGCTGGGGCAGTTCGTCCAAGGAGGTGCGGCGCAGCAGCCGGCCGACGCGGGTGACCCGGGGGTCGCGGCGCATCTTGAACATCAGGCCGTCGTTCTCGTTCGCCCCGGCCAGTTCGGCCTTCCGCGCGTCGGCGTCCACGACCATCGTGCGGAACTTCCACATGACGAAGGGGACGCCGTCGCGGCCGATGCGCCGCTGGCGGTAGAAGGCCGGGCCGCGCGAGCCGACCCGTATCGACACGACGATCCCCAGGAAGAACGGGGAGAGCAGCAGCAGCCCGATCGCGGCGCCCGCCCGGTCCAGGGCGGACTTGAGGACGGTCTGGACGCCGCGGCTGACCGGCGGGACCACCCGCAGCATGGCCAGCCCGCCGGCGGACAGGGTCTCCAGGCGCTTGACGGAGACCTCCACCAGGCCCGGGAAGACCGCGAGTTCCAGGCCCGCGTCGTGCAGGGCCCAGGCCACGCGGCGCAGCCGCTCCCCCGCGAAGCGCGCTCCGGGGGCGACGAGCACCAGGTCGGCGTGGTGGCTGCGGACGGCGCCGAGGACGGCGGAGGAGTCCCCGCGCGAGGCCTCGGGCATCGTCTCGCCGAGGCGGGCGGCGACCGGGACTCCGCTGGCCAGGTCGCCGGCGCCGACCGGGACCATGCCGACGACGACGTACGGGTGGTCGGTGCGCGCGGCGAGGTGGGCGATGACGTCCTCGGCCGCGTCGGGCTCGCCCACCACGAGGACCCGGCTGACGGCCTGGGCCTCGCGCCGGGCCGCGGAGAGGTGGCGGTAGGTCAGCTTGTGGCAGGCGACGGTGACGAGCAGCGCGGGCAGCAGGGCCCCGAGCGCGGACAGCCGGGGGGTGTCCTCCTCGGTCACCACGCGTGCCACGGCCAGGACTCCGATGAGAATCAGCCAGTCGTGTACGACCGGCAGGACTCCGCGCGATTCTCCGAGCGAGCGGGCGGTGTAGCGGCGGCGCAACGCCTGTACCCCGGTCCAGGCGAGCGCCGCGCCGAGGGCGCAGTAGAGCGGCCGGACCTGCTCGGCGGCCGCGAAGACGAGCCCTACGGGAACGGCCGCACCCAGTACGTCGGCCGAGACGGCCGCCGGCAGGTACCAGCGGGCCTTGTCACCGAGCCGCCTGACGGGCACCGCGGACTCCTGGGCCGTCCTGGCCACTCTTTGCGCAGGAAAATGGACATGCCTCATGGGCCCCCCTGGCACGTGGTCTATGACAGTGACGGCTGTCCATGGCTTCCCCTGGCAACGGACATCTGCCGCACCGGGAAACAGTACGACAAACGCCCGTACGGTAAATGCCGTTTGCCTCAACGAGACCTCTTGTTGCCCAAGCGTTAGCAACCGGTACCAACCGTTCCGAATGCCGGACGCTTTCCTCGGCACACGAAGGTGAATGGTTCGGATACCGGATACGTCACTTCGGACAACGAACCGTTTCCAGCCAACCTTTTGACGCGGCCCTGACATCGCGCGCCGTAGGTGTCACTCTTCGACCGTTCATCGCACCAGCCCTGATCTGCCCGGAGGCCCACCCAGCCGTCCGGAACCCCCCTTGCAGAAGGAGTCTGCGTTGAGGTCCACCCCCCAGAGGCGTGCCACCGCGGCCGGCGCGCTCGTGGCCGCGGCAGCCCTGCTCGCCGTCGGTATACAGACCGGCACCGCAACCGCCGACGCCACCGCGTCGCAGGCACGTACGGCCGCCCAGCCCAACCCGGGCGCGGCGAACGTCGAACTCAGCGCTTCGGAGCGTGCGACGCTCCTCGCCGAGGCCAACTCCACCACCGCGCAGGCCGCCAAGGCCCTCGGCCTCGGAAGCGGCGAGAAGCTGATCGTCCGCGACGTCGTCAAGGACGCGGACGGAACCACGCACACCTCGTACGAGCGCACCTACGACGGCCTTCCGGTGCTCGGCGGTGACCTCACCGTCCACGCCAAGGGCGGCGTCACCCAGAGCGTGACCAAGGCGACCCACCACGAGATCAAGGTCGCGGACACCACCGCCACGGTCACCCCGGCCGCCGCCGAGGGCCAGGCGGTCGCCGCCGCCAACGCCGAGGGCTCCAAGGAGGCCAAGGCCTCCAAGGGCGCCCGCAAGGTGATCTGGGCGGCCGAGGGCGCTCCGGTCCTCGCGTTCGAGACGGTCGTCGGCGGCCTCCAGCACGACGGGACGCCGAACGAGCTGCACGTGGTGACCAACGCCAAGACGGGCGCCAAGATCACCGAGTGGCAGGCCGTCGAGACCGGCACCGGCAACACCATGTACAGCGGCCAGGTGACGCTCGGGACCACGCAGTCGGGCAGCACGTACACCCTGACCGACGCGGCGCGCGGCAACCACAAGACGTACAACCTCAACCGGGGCTCCTCGGGCACCGGCACGCTCTTCTCCGGCCCGGACGACGTCTGGGGCAACGGGCTGCCGGCCAACCTGGAGACGGCCGGCGCCGACGCCCACTACGGCGCGGCGGCCACGTGGGACTACTTCAAGAACGTGCACGGCCGCAACGGCCTGCGCAACGACGGCGTGGCCCCGTACACCCGGGTCCACTACGGCAACAACTACGTGAACGCCTTCTGGCAGGACTCCTGCTTCTGCATGACGTACGGCGACGGTGACGGCAACGCCAAGCCCCTCACCTCCACCGACGTGGCCGCGCACGAGATGACGCACGGCCTGACCTCGGTCACCGGCAACATGACCTACAGCGGCGAGCCCGGCGGCCTCAACGAGGCGACCTCCGACATCATGGCGGCGGCCGTCGAGTTCCACGCCAACAACCCGCAGGACGTCGGCGACTACAACGTCGGCGAGAAGATCGACATCCGCGGCAACGGCACCCCGCTGCGCTACATGGACAAGCCGAGCAAGGACGGCTCGTCCAAGGACGCGTGGTACTCGGGCATCGGCTCGATCGACGTCCACTACTCCTCGGGTCCGGCCAACCACTGGTACTACCTGGCCTCCGAGGGCTCGGGCGCCAAGGTCGTCAACGGCGTGAGCTACGACTCGCCGACCTCCGACGGTCTGCCGGTGACCGCGATCGGCCGCGACGCCGCCTCGAAGATCTGGTTCCGCGCACTGACGGTCGGCTACTTCAAGTCGAACACCAACTACGCGGACGCCCGTGTCCAGACGCTGAAGGCCGCGGCCGACCTGTACGGCCAGGGCTCCACCATCTACAACAACGTGGCCAACGCCTGGGCCGGCGTCAACGTCGGTCCCCGGATCGTCTCCGGCGTCACCGTCAACCCGATCGCCAACCAGAACACCCAGGTGGGCGGCGCGGTGAGCCTGCAGGTCCAGGCCACCAGCACCAACCCGGGCGCGCTGAGCTACGCGGCGAGCGGCCTGCCGGCCGGTCTGTCGATCAACTCCTCCACCGGCCTGATCTCGGGCACGGCCACCACCGCGGGCACGTCCAACGTGACCGTCACGGTGACCGACTCGGCGAGCAAGACGGGTACGGCGTCCTTCACCTGGACCGTCGGCACCAGCCAGCCGAGCGTCTTCGAGAACACGACCGACTACGCCATCGCCGACAACGCGACGGTCGAGTCCCCGATCACCGTGAACCGCACGGGCAACGCCCCGAGCACCCTCAAGGTGGACGTGAACATCCTGCACACCTACGTCGGTGACCTGAAGGTCGACCTCGTCGCCCCGGACGGCACCCTCTACAACCTGCGCAACCGCACCGGCGGCAGCGCGGACAACATCGTCCAGTCCTTCACCGTGAACGCCTCCTCCGAGGTCGCCAGCGGTGTCTGGAAGCTGCGGGTCGCGGACCTGGCCAGCGCGGACGTCGGCAAGATCGACAGCTGGAAGCTCACCTTCTGACCCCTCCGGGGCCGGACAGTACGAGCTGAGCGGCGCGAGCCGCACCGTTAGACACGGGGCCGCCCGGGAGGAAACCTCCCCGGGCGGCCCTGTCCCATGGGCCCCGTCCCGTCGGCCCGTCGCCGCGGGACCTGCGCCCCTGGCGGCCGGGACCTTCGGCGCCGAGCGCGCCGCCGCGGCGGGGGGATAGTGGAGTCCAGCGAACCTACGGAAGCGTAGGTTCGGGTGATTCCGAGGACGTGCCCCATGCCGCTGACCCCCGTGCCGCTGACGCCCGTGCCGCTGACGCCCGCCCCGTCGGTACCCGCTCCGCCGGCCCCCGCGCCCCTCCCCGCCGTGCGGCGGCCCTGGCTGATCCAGGGCGGCATGGGCGTCGGGGTCTCCGGGTGGCGGCTGGCCAGGGCGGTGTCGCTGGAGGGCCAGTTGGGCGTGGTCTCCGGAACGGCGCTGGACGTCGTCCTGGCCCGCGTCCTGCAGACAGGCGACCCCGGCGGGCACGCCCGCCGCGCCCTGGCCGCCTTCCCGCTCCCCGAACTCGCGCAGACCGCCCTCGACTGCTACTTCCGCGAGGGCGGGCTCGACGCGGGCGCCGCGATGCGGACCGCTCCGCGACTGCGGGCGGCGGGCGGGGCGCAGGCGGAGATCCTCACCGTCCTCGGCAACTTCGCCGAGGTGTGGCTCGCGAAGGAGGGACACGATGGCCTCGTCGGCGTCAACTACCTGGAGAAGATCCAGCTGGCCACCGCCCCCGCCATGTTCGGCGCGATCCTGGCAGGCGTCGGCCACGTGCTCGTGGGCGCGGGAGTCCCCGGTCAGATCCCTGCCTTCGCCACGCGGCTGGCGCGCTACGAACGCTGCGTCACCCGGGTCTCCGTAGAGGGATCGGAGGAGCCGCTCGACCACCTCTTCGACCCGGGGGCGCTGCTGGCCGGTCACCTGCCGGGCCCGCTGCGCCGTCCGGAGGTACTGGCCATCGTCTCGCTGCCGGTGCTCGCCGCCTACCTGGCCCGCGACGGGGCGACCCGCCCCGACGGCTTCGTGATCGAGACCAGCGGGGCCGGCGGCCACAGTGCCCCGCCGCGCGGGCCGATGCGGCTCGACGAGCGCGGCGAGCCGGTCTACGGGCCGCGCGACGACCCGGACCTCGCCAGGATGGCGGCGCTCGGGCTGCCGTTCTGGCTCGCCGGCGGCCAGGCGAGCCCCGAGGCGGTGGCCGCCGCCCGGGCCCGGGGGGCGGCCGGGGTCCAGGTCGGCAGCGCCTTCGCCCTGTGCGAGGAGTCGGGGATGGCCCGCCACCTGCGCGAGGACCTGCTGGAGCGGGCCCGCGCGGGCACCCTCGTGGTCCGCAACGACCCCGAGGCCTCGCCCACCTCGTTCCCCTTCAAGGTGGCGGAGCTCGCCGGTACGGTCTCCGACCCCGGGGTGGCCGCGGCCCGGCGCCGGGTGTGCGACCTGGGCTTCCTGCGTACGCCGGTGCGCGGCCCGCGCGGGACGGCCTACCGGTGTGCGGCCGAGCCGGTGGCGGCGTACGTGCGCAAGGGCGGGGACGCCGCCGACACCAGGGGCAGGCAGTGCCTGTGCAACGGCCTGCTGGCCACGATCGGGCTGGCCCAGCGGCGGCCCGGCGGCCGGGTGGAGCCGCCGATCGTGACCATCGGCAAGGACCTGTCGTTCCTGCCGCGCCTCTCCCCCGACGCCGGTCCGTACACGGCGGCGGACGTGGTGCGCCGGCTGGCGGCGGGCGCCGGTGGCGGCGCCGCGCGGCCGGACCGGACGGGCTGACCCCCGGGACGGGCCCGGGCCGGCTCCGGGCGGGAGCCTCCGCGGTCAGCCGGTCCGCCCCGGCGGCCGCCCCCGAGCCCGCCGTGCGTTCCCGGTGGGAGCGGGGTCAGCGCAGCAGTACGCCGCCCCCCGCGTCCGTGTCCACGGGTCCGGCGACCAGGCCGAGTTCGGCCGGGACCGCCAGCAGCGGGTGCGACGGCAGGATGCGCACCGTATAGCCGAAGGGCCCCGTACGGTCGAGGGCGAGCGGGCCCTCGTACACCCAGCGGCCCTCCAGGTCCGGTCCCGCGGCCGGCTTGAGCGGGAAGGCCCGCCCGTCGCGGATCACGTCCTGCGGGTCGACCCGCCCGGCCACCGCCTGCACCTCCACGTCCTCGGGCGTGAGCGCGTCCAGCGCCACCCGCACGCGCAGGGTGAGGGTGGCCCCGAGTTCGGCGGTGCCGTTCACGGGGGCCTCAGCGACGGCCTCCACGTGCTCGACGGCCACCCCCGGCCAGGCCGCGCGGGCCCGCCCCTTCCACCAGGCGAGGTCCCGCGCCGCCTCCGGGTTCAGGGCCCGGTGGGCAAGCGCGGCTGGGGCGTACAGCCGCTCCACGTACTCCCGGACCATCCGGCCGGCCAGCACCTTCGGGCCGAGCGAGACCAGCGTGCGCCGGACCATCTCGATCCACCGCACCGGAAGGCCGCCGCGTCCGACCCGGTCGTAGAACCGGGGCGCGACCCGGCTCTCGATCAACTCGTAGAGGGCGCCGGCCTCCAGCTGGTCGCGCCGGTCCTCGTCCGCGCCCAGGCCGTCGGCGGTCGGGATGGCCCAGCCGAAGTCGGGCTCGAACCACTCGTCCCACCAGCCGTCCAGCACGGACAGGTTGAGGCAGCCGTTCAGGGCGGCCTTCATCCCGCTCGTGCCGCAGGCCTCCAGCGGGCGGAGCGGGTTGTTCAGCCAGACGTCGCAGCCCGGGTAGAGCTTCTGCGCCATGGCCATGCCGTAGTCGGGCAGGAACACGATCCGGTGGCGCACCCGCGGGTCGTCGGAGAACCGCACCAGCTCCTGGACCAGCCGCTTCCCGCCGTCGTCGGCGGGGTGCGCCTTGCCCGCGACCACGATCTGCACCGGCCGGTCCGGGTCCAGCAGCAGCCTGCGCAGCCGGTCCGGGTCGCGCAGCATCAGCGTCAGGCGCTTGTACGAGGGCACGCGCCGGGCGAAGCCGATGGTGAGCACGTCCGGGTCGAGCACGGAGTCCACCCAGCCCAGCTCGGCCTCGGCCGCGCCGCGCTGGCGCCAGGACGCCCGCAGCCGGTCCCGCACCTCCTGGACCAGCTGCTCGCGGAGCACCCGGCGCAGGTCCCACACGTCCTGGTCGGGGATCTCGGCGACGGCGTCCCAGCGGGTGGAGCCGCCGACGGACAGGGCGTCCTCGGTGCGGCCGGCGCCGATCTGGCGGGCGCCGAGCCGGACCACCTCGGGGGCCACCCAGGTCGGGGCGTGCACCCCGTTCGTGACCGAGGTGATGGGCACGTCGGCCGGGTCGAAGCCGGGCCACAGGCCGGCGAACATCTCCCGGCTGACCGCGCCGTGCAGGGTGGACACCCCGTTGGCCCGCTGGGCCAGGCGCAGCCCCATGACGGCCATGTTGAACACCCCGGGGTCGCCACCGGGGTACGACTCGGCGCCCAGTTCCAGGATCCGGTCGACGGGTACGCCGGCCAGTTCCCCGCCGTCCCCGAAGTGCCGGGCGACCAGGCCCCGCTCGAAGCGGTCGATGCCGGCGGGGACGGGGGTGTGCGTGGTGAACACGGTCCCCGCGCGCACCGCCTCGACGGCGGCGTCGAAGCCGAGGCCCTGCTCGCGCTCCAGTTCCCTTATGCGTTCGAGCCCGAGGAAGCCGGCGTGGCCCTCGTTGGTGTGGAAGACCTCGGGGTCGGGGTGTCCGGTGATCGCGCAGTACGCGCGCACCGCGCGCACGCCGCCGATGCCGAGGAGCATCTCCTGGAGCAGGCGGTGGTCGCTGCCGCCGCCGTAGAGCCGGTCGGTCACCTCGCGGGCCGCCACGTCGTTGTCCTCGACGTCGGAGTCGAGGAGCAGCAGCGGTACGCGGCCGACGCGGGCCTGCCAGACGTGCGCGTGCAGGGCCCGGCCCCCGGGGAGGGTCAGCGAGACCCGGGCCGGGGTGCCGTCGTCCTGGCGCAGCAGGTCGAGGGGGAGCTCGTTGGGGTCGAGTACGGGGTAGTGCTCCTGCTGCCAGCCGTCGCGGGAGAGCGACTGGCGGAAGTAGCCGTGACGGTAGAGCAGTCCCACGCCGATGAGCGGGACGCCGAGGTCGCTGGCGGACTTGAGGTGGTCCCCGGCGAGGATGCCGAGGCCGCCGGAGTACTGGGGCAGGGCGGCGGTGATTCCGAACTCGGGGGAGAAGTAGGCGATCCCGGCGGGCAGTCCGCCCGCGGACTCCTGCCCCTGGTACCACCTCCCGCCGTTGACGTAGTCGTCGAGGTCGGCGGCGGCGACGGCGAGGCGCCGCAGGAACCGGCGGTCGGCCGCCAGTTCCGCGAGCCGGGCCGCGGAGACGGCGCCGAGCAGCCGGACGGGGTCGCCGCCGGCGGCCTGCCAGCCCTCGGGGTCGACGGATTGAAAGAGTTCGCGGGTCTCGGCATGCCACGACCAGCGCAGATTGCGCGCGAGGTCGGTGAGCGGCAGCAGGGTCTCCGGGAGGACGGGGCGCACGGTGAACCGACGGATAGCCTTCACACGTTCCACCTTCGCAGGGGATTGCGGATCGGAGCGGCCGCACCACGCTGTGCACCCGCGCATCACCCCGGGAAGGCTAGCGAGCCGGACGCCTCCCGGCCATGCCGCCTCGGCCGCCCCTCCCCCGGCCCGCCGCCGCCCCCTGCCCGCCCGGCCGCTCCCGCGGGCAGCGGGCGCCCGTACGCGGAGGTGAATTGCGTCGGGGACGAATGCACGGTCCCCGGCGGGGAAACCGAAAGGAGGACCGGGGCGTCGTCGCGGCAGCAGGACCGGTCACCCGGCACGCAGGCCTCGAAGGCCACCTCCGCGCCCGACGCCCACGCCCGCCGCACGTGCCGCTCGCGGCTCCAGGCAATCGGGTCGGGGAGGAGGGCACCCACGATGCCGCCCACGAGATCGGCGATCACCGTACCGTCACCCCGCCCGCACCAGAGGCGTACGCGACGTGTGAGACGGGTCTGACGGATGGTTCCGCACCGTGCACCGCAGGTCCTCCCGCGGCCTGACGGGGCATCGGCGGATACCGGTCCGGCGCCCGCGCACCCCCGTGCCACTACGAACGAGTAGTTAACCAGCGACCCGGGTTGGGCGGGGTCAGAGTGGGAAGGGCTCCCCGGGTACGTGTGGTACCCGCACGGCGCACCCGCCCCCAACCTCTCCCGCCACCCGAGTGAACGCGGACAGGAGCGGCCATGCCCGCAGCCCAGCCGTCTTCCGAGCGGCTAGAAACAGAGCGAACAGAGCGTGCACTACCAGCCGTGATACCGGCTGGCCTGTTGTCACCGAGCCCTGCGAACTGCCCCCAGGTGATCCCATCATGATCGGTCGCATTCCCGTGCTGGACGTCCGCCCCGCCGTCGACTGCGGCGCCAGACCCGCCAAGGCGGTGGTGGACGAGGTCTTCGAGATCTCGGCCACCGTGTTCCGCGAGGGACACGACGCCGTGGCAGCCCACGTCGTCCTGAGAGATCCGAGCGGGCGGCTCCGGCCCCCCGTGCCCCTGCGCGAGCTCGCCCCCGGCACCGACCGGTGGGGGGCCCGGGTGTCCGCCGAGGTAGAGGGGAGGTGGACGTACACCGTCGAGGCGTGGAGCGACCCGGTGGCCACCTGGCGGGCCCACGCGGCGATCAAGATCCCCGCCGGGATCGACACCGGGCTGGTGCTGCTGGAGGGCGCCGAGCTCCTCGCGCGGGCCGGCGCCAAGATCCCCAAGCGGGACGGCCGACTGGCCGTACTGGGCGCCGCCCACGTCCTGCGGGACGAGGACCGGCCCGTCGCCGAGCGGTACGCGGCCGCCCTCGACCCCGCCGTGGACGCCGCGCTCGCGAAGCGCCCGTACCGCGAGCTGGTGAGCGCCGCGAAGCCGCTCCCCCTGCTGGTCGAACGCAAGCGGGCCCTCTTCGGCTCCTGGTACGAGATGTTCCCCCGCTCGGAGGGAGCCGTGGTCGAGCCGGACACGGCTCCGGTCAGCGGAACGTTCCGCACGGCCGCCGAGCGGCTGCCGGCGATCGCCGGGATGGGTTTCGACGTGGTGTACCTGCCACCGATCCACCCGATCGGCTCGACCTACCGCAAGGGGCCCAACAACACGCTGTCGGCCGGTAGTTGGGATCCGGGCGTGCCGTGGGCGATCGGCTCCACCGAGGGCGGGCACGACGCCGTCCACCCCGACCTCGGCACGATCGAGGACTTCGACGCCTTCGTGGCGCGCGCCCGAGAGCTGGACCTGGAGATCGCGCTGGACTTCGCCCTCCAGTGCTCCCCCGACCACCCGTGGGTGGAGAAGCACCCGGAGTGGTTCCGCCACCGCGCCGACGGGACGATCGCGTACGCGGAGAACCCGCCGAAGAAGTATCAGGACATCTACCCGATCCACTTCGACACCGACATGGCCGGCCTCGTGCAGGAGACGGTGCGGATCCTCCGGCACTGGATGGAGCACGGTGTCCGGATCTTCCGCGTCGACAATCCGCACACCAAGCCTGTCGTCTTCTGGCAGAAGGTGATCGCGGACATCAACAGGTCGGACCCGGACGTGATCTTCCTCGCCGAGGCCTTCACCCGCCCCGCGATGATGCGCGCCCTCGCGGCGGTCGGCTTCCAGCAGTCGTACACGTACTTCACCTGGCGCAACACCAAGGCCGAGCTCACCGAGTACCTGACCGAGCTGTCGGGCACCCGGTCGGCCTCCGTCATGCGGCCGAATTTCTTCGTCAACACCCCCGACATCCTCCACGAGTACCTTCAGCACGGCGGCCGCCCGGCCTTCGAGGTGCGAGCGGTCCTCGCCGCCACCCTCTCCCCCGCCTGGGGCGTCTACGCCGGGTACGAGCTCTGCGAGGGCACCCCGGTGCGGGCGGGCAGCGAGGAGTACCTGAACTCCGAGAAGTACGAGTTCCGGCCACGCGACTGGGCGGCCGCGGACCGCGACGGCACCACGATCGCCCCGCTGATCACCGCGCTCAACCGGCTCCGCCGGCGCAACCCCGCTCTCCAGCAGCTGCGCGACATCCACTTCCATTCGACCGACAACGAACAGGTGATCGCCTATTCGAAGCACGCGGGAGCCAATTCCGTACTGGTGGTCGTCAACCTCGATCCGCACCACACCCAGGAGGCGACGGTGTCGTTGGACATGCCGGTACTCGGCCTCGACTGGCACGGGTCCCTCGCGGTGCGCGACGAGCTCACCGGCGAGACCTATCACTGGGGCAGGGCGAACTACGTGCGGCTAGAGCCGGGCCGCACGCCCGCGCACGTGCTGGCCGCTCTGCGACCGTCCCCGCCCACCGGAGGGTCACCCACCACATGATGATCAACGATCCCGTCCACGACACCTTCGAGGACACCCCCGCCAAGGACCGCGATCCCGACTGGTTCAAACGGGCGGTCTTCTACGAGGTCCTCGTCCGCTCCTTCCACGACAGCAACGGCGACGGCGTGGGAGACCTCAAGGGGCTCACCGCCAAGCTGGACTACCTCCAGTGGCTCGGCGTCGACTGCCTCTGGCTCCCCCCGTTCTTCGCCTCACCCCTCCGCGACGGGGGCTACGACGTCTCCGACTACACCTCCGTGCTCCCCGAATTCGGCGACCTCGCCGACTTCGTGGAGTTCGTGGACGCCGCGCACCAGCGCGGCATGCGGGTGATCATCGACTTCGTCATGAACCACACGAGCGACCAGCACGAGTGGTTCCAGCAGTCCCGCAAGGACCCGGAGGGCCCGTACGGCGACTACTACATGTGGGCCGACAACGACAAGCAGTACCAGGACGCCCGCATCATCTTCGTCGACACCGAGACCTCGAACTGGACGTACGACCCCGTACGCAAGCAGTACTACTGGCACCGCTTCTTCTCGCACCAGCCGGACCTCAACTACGAGAACCCGGCCGTGGTCGAGGAGATCGTCTCGGCGCTCCGGTTCTGGCTCGACCTCGGCATCGACGGCTTCCGCCTCGACGCCGTGCCCTACCTGTACGCCGAGGAGGGCACCAACTGCGAGAACCTGCCGCGCACCCACACCCTCCTCAAGCGGGTCCGCACCGAGATCGACGCGCACTACCCGGACACCGTGCTGCTCGCCGAGGCCAACCAGTGGCCCGAGGACGTCGTCGACTACTTCGGCGACTTCTCCAAGGGCGGGGACGAGTGCCACATGGCGTTCCACTTCCCCGTCATGCCGCGCATCTTCATGGCCGTAAGGCGGGAGTCCCGCTACCCGGTCTCCGAAATCCTGGCCAAGACCCCGGCGATCCCGGAGCGCTGCCAGTGGGGCATCTTCCTGCGCAACCACGACGAGCTCACCCTCGAGATGGTCACGGACGAAGAGCGCGACTACATGTACGCCGAGTACGCCAAGGACCCGCGGATGCGGGCCAACATCGGCATCCGGCGCCGGCTCGCCCCGCTCCTGGACAACGACCGCAACCAGATGGAGCTGTTCACCGCCCTGCTCCTGTCGCTGCCGGGCTCTCCGGTGCTGTACTACGGCGACGAGATCGGCATGGGCGACAACATCTGGCTCGGCGACCGCGACGGCGTGCGCACGCCCATGCAGTGGACCCCGGACCGCAACGCCGGTTTCTCCTCCTGCGATCCGGGCAGGCTGAACCTGCCGGTCATCATGGACCCGGTCCACGGGTACCAGGTCACCAACGTCGAGGCGGCCATGGCATCGCCCTCGTCGCTGTTGCACTGGACCCGCCGGATGATCGAAGTCCGCAAGGCGAACCCCGCCTTCGGACTGGGCTCGTACACGGAACTGCCGTCGTCGAACCCGGCGGTCCTGGCATTCCTCCGTGAACACGGGGACGACCTGGTGCTGTGCGTGCACAACTTCTCGCGCTTCGCGCAGCCCACCGAACTGGATCTGCGGTCGTTCAACGGACGGATCCCGGTGGAACTCACGGGAGACGTGCGCTTCCCGGCGATCGGCGAATGGCCGTACCTGCTGACCATGGCGGGACACGGCTTCTACTGGTTCCGCCTCCGGAACGAAACGCGCACCGAACTGCGCGCCGAGCAGTAGCCGGACACGGGCGAACCGAGCCCGGGAACGGGGCGGGCGCACGCGAATGGGTCAATCGCCCGCCCCTGTACGGATCATCCTGACCCGACACTCGCACATACCGGAGAAGCAACTGCCGCACATCCGGGACACTGCGCATTCTGTGACGGCCCGGGGAAAGGACGCGACGCCATGTCGGAGGCAGCATCCGCCCGGAGTCGGCTGACGGCCGACCGGGCCGACGGGATCGGCCCGCTGGAACCGATGCTCAGGGCCTGGCTGCCCGCGCAGCGCTGGTTCGCGGGCAAGGGCCGGTCCATCACCAGGCTCAGGGCCGTATCGGCCGCCGAGCTGCTCCCCCCGGGGTCCGCCCCCGGGTTGCTGCACCTGCTCCTCGACGTGGACGGGGACTGCTACCAACTGCTGCTGGGCGTACGCCCGTCCCTGCCGCCCGCGCTCGCGCCCGCGCTGATCGGCCACGCCGAGGAGGGCCCGTACGCGGGCAGGGCGGTCTACGAGGCACTGGGCGACCCCCGCCTCGCGAGCATGCTGCTGGAACGATTGCGCGCCCCCGGCGCGCTCGGCCCGCTGCGCTTCGACCGGGACCCGGACGCGCCGATCCCGGCCGGGCTGACGCCCCGGCCGCTGTCCGGCGAGCAGACCAACTCCTCCCTGATCTACGGGGATGCGTACATCCTGAAGGTGTTCCGGCGGGTCGGGCCCGGAGTCAACCCGGACCTGGAGCTGCCCAGAGCGCTGGCCGCCGCCGGCTGCGCCCGCGTCCCGGCGCCCGTCGCCTGGTACGAGGCCGACCTGGCCGGCAGCGAGCCGCTGACCCTGGGCGTCCTCCAGCCGTACCTGCGCGGCTCCGACGACGGCTGGCAGCTCGCGCTGCGCCGGCTCGGCGCGGGCGCCGACTTCACCGCCGAGGCGCACGCGCTCGGCCGGGCCACCGCGGAGGTGCACAGCGCGCTCGCCTCCGCCCTGCCGACCGTGGCGCTCGGCCCGGAGCAGACCGCCCGGCTGGCCGCCGGGATGACGGCGCGGCTGGCCGCCACCGCCCGGGAGGTGCCCGCGCTGCGGACCTTCGAGGCGGGGCTGCGCGGCGCCTTCGACGCGCTGGCCGCCTCCCGGGGGGCCGGGGTGTCCGCCCAGCGGATCCACGGGGACCTTCATCTGGGGCAGACGCTGCGCACCCTCGACGGTTCGTGGTCGTTGATCGACTTCGAGGGCGAACCGGCCCGGCCGCTGGCCGACCGGCGCCGTCCCGAACCGGCGGTGCGCGACATCGCCGGGATACTGCGCTCCTTCGACTACGCCGCCCGCTCGCACCGGCCGTTCGCCCCCGCGTGGGCGGACGACTGCCGGGCGGCCTTCTGCGAGGGGTACGCCCGCACCACGGGCCGCGACCCCCGCGAGGACCCGGTGCTGCTGCGGGCGTACGAGACCGACAAGGCCGTGTACGAGGCCCGCTACGAGTTCCGGCACCGCCCCGACTGGCTGCACGTCCCGATGGCCGCGATCCGGCGGCTCTCGGAACCCGCCCGTCCCGCCCACCGCGTGCCGCCCACCCCGGCCGCTCCGGGCTCCCTCTCCCCGCACCCCCATCAGAAGCCCCCGAGGAGGCCGCTCGCGTGAGCGCCGCACGACAGCCGTCACCGACCGTCCGCGACGAGTCCGGGGCCCCCGCCCCGGCCGCGAGAAAGCCCCGCACCCCCCGCGCCCGCCGGGCCGCCCCCGCGCACGGGGTCCGGCCGGCGCCCCCGCTGGACGCCGGGGACCGGGCCCGGCTGCTGGAGGGCCGCCACCACGACCCGCACGGGGTGCTGGGCGCCCGCGCGCAGCGGGGCGGCGTCTCCTTCCGGGTGCTGCGCCCGTACGCCAAGGCCGTCACGATCGTCGCCAAGGGGCTGCGGGCCGAGCTCCTCGACGACGGGGACGGGCTGTTCTCGGGGCTGCTGCCGCTCGCCGAGGTGCCGGACTACCGGCTGCTGGTGGCGTACGACGGCGACGAGATCGAGGTGCACGACCCCTACCGGTTCCTGCCGGCGCTGGGCGAGCTGGACCTGCACCTGATCGGCGAGGGGCGGCACGAGGAGCTCTGGACGGCGCTGGGCTCCCGGCCGATGGAGCACCAGGGGGTGGCCGGCACCCGCTTCACGGTGTGGGCGCCGAACGCCCAGGGCGTCCGCGTCGCCGGGGACTTCGCGTACTGGGACTCCGTCGCCTACCCGATGCGCTCGCTCGGCTCGACCGGTGTGTGGGAGCTGTTCCTGCCGGGCGTCGGCGCCGGGACGCTGTACAAGTACGACATCACGCGGCCCGACGGCAGCCACACCCTGCGCGCCGACCCGATGGCCCGGGCCGCCGAGGTCCCGCCGGCGAACGCCTCCGTCGTCACGGTCTCGGCGTACGAGTGGAACGACGCGGGGTGGATGGCCGGGCGCGGTGCGCGGCCGCCGCACCAGGCGCCGTTCTCGGTGTACGAGGTGCACCTGGCGTCCTGGCGGCCGGGGCTCTCCTACCGGCAGCTCGCGGAGCAGCTCCCGGCGTACGTGAAGGATCTCGGCTTCACCCACGTGGAGCTGATGCCGGTCGCCGAGCACCCCTTCGGCGGTTCGTGGGGCTACCAGGTCACCGGCTTCTACGCGCCCACCTCCCGGATGGGCTCGCCGGACGACTTCCGCTTCCTGGTGGACTCGCTGCACCAGGCCGGGATCGGCGTGATCGTCGACTGGGTGCCCGCGCACTTCCCGCGCGACGACTGGGCGCTCGCCGAGTTCGACGGCCGCCCGCTGTACGAGCACCACGACCCGCGGCGGGCCGCGCACCCGGACTGGGGGACGCTGGAGTTCGACTACGGCCGCAAGGAGGTCCGCAACTTCCTCGTCGCGAACGCCGTGTACTGGTGCGAGGAGTTCCACGTCGACGGGCTGCGCGTGGACGCGGTCGCCTCGATGCTGTACCTCGACTACTCGCGCACCGAGGGCGAGTGGGCGCCCAACGAGCACGGCGGGCGGGAGAACCTGGACGCGGTGGCGCTGCTCCAGGAGATGAACGCCACCGTGTACCGGCGCTGCCCGGGCGTGGTGACGATCGCGGAGGAGTCCACGGCCTGGGAGGGGGTGACCCGGCCGACCGACGCGGGCGGGCTCGGCTTCGGGCTGAAGTGGAACATGGGGTGGATGAACGACACCCTGCGGTACATGTCGAAGGAGCCGGTGCACCGCAAGTACCACCACAACGACATGACCTTCGGGATGGTCTACGCGTTCAGCGAGAACTACGTGCTGCCGATCTCGCACGACGAGGTGGTGCACGGCAAGGCGTCGCTGGTGTCGAAGATGCCGGGTGAGGACTGGTGGCAGAAGCGGGCCGCGCACCGGGCGTACCTGGGCTTCATGTGGGCCCACCCCGGCAAGCAACTGCTCTTCATGGGACAGGAGTTCGCCCAGGGGTCGGAGTGGTCGGAGGCGTACGGGCCGGACTGGTGGCTGCTGGACAGCTCCTATCCTGCGGCCGAGGACCACCAGGGGGTGCGCCGGCTCGTGGGCGACCTGAACCGCACGTACGCGGCGGCGCCCGCGCTGTGGGAGCGGGACAGCGTCCCGGAGGGCTTCGCCTGGGTGGATTCCGACGCCGCCGAGGACAACGTCTTCGCCTTCCTGCGGTACGCGCAGGACGGCTCGCAGCTGCTGGCGGTGTCGAACTTCTCGCCGGTGGTCCGCCACGGGTACCGGCTCGGGGTGCCGGAGGAGGTCCCGCAGTGGCGGGAGGTCCTCAACACCGACATGGAGCGCTACGGGGGCAGCGGCATCCACCACACGGCGCCGCTGCGCCCGGAGCCGGTGCCGGCCCAGGGGCGGGCGGCCAGCCTGCGGCTGACCCTCCCGCCGCTGGCGACGGTCTGGTTCAGGCCGTAGCCGCGGGGGCCCCGGCCAGGTGCTCCTCCAGCTCCAGGAGCAGCTTGCGCTTGGCCCGGGCCCCGACCATCTGCCGTACGGGCTCGCCGTCCCGGAAGACGATCAGGGTCGGCATGGACAGCACTCCGTACCGCGTGACGGTCGCGGGGTTGGTGTCCGCGTCGACCTGCACCACCTTGAGCCGGTCCGCCTCCTCGGCGGCGATCGCGGAGAGCACGGGGGCGAGCTGGCGGCAGGGGCCGCACCAGTCCGCCGTGAACTCCACCAGGACGGTCCTGCCCCGCTCTCCGAGCACCTGGGCGTCGAAGTCCGCGTCGGTCACCTGGTCCACGCCGTGAGCCCTCATGCCGGGTCCCCCGTTCCTGTCCGTCGTCGTCATCCGGTCATCTCGCAGCGCGGGGCCGTCGGCCCGGCCGTCCCCGGCCCGCCCGCCCCGGGCCCGTCGGTGGCCCGTTCGGCCGTCGCCAGCTGGCGGGCCACCTGGTCCCGTACGCCGGTCAGCCGGCCGATCAGGGCGTCCAGCTCGGCGAGCTTGCGCCGGTAGACGACGAGCGAGGCGGGGCAGGCGTCCCCCGCGGGGTGCCCGGCGCGCAGGCAGTCCACGAAGGGCCGCGTCTCCTCCAGCTCGAACCCGAAGTCCTGGAGGGTGCGGATCTCGCGCAGCAGCCGCAGGTCGTCCTCGTCGTAGGTGCGGTAGCCGTTGTCGGCCCGCCGGGCGGTCAGCAGCCCCCGGGATTCGTAGTACCGCAGGGTCCGGGTGCTGGTCCCGGCCCGCTCCGCCAGTTCGCCGATGCGCATGGGGCGACCGTATTCCTTGACGCCGACGTCAGGGCAAGGGCCGGGGCGGGGGGAGTCGCGGGCTTGCTTCGGCGGGCGCTGGCTGAAACCTTGTGGTGACAGTGGATCTTACGCTGCACCGATTACCGGACAGTCGCCGCGAAACCCGACGAATGCCCTTAACTTCCTAGGACTTTCCTACGAGTTATGGGCTTGTTTGTTTGGTCTGTAGGCGCAGCGGCCTGGCCACTTCTACGGTGTGCCGTGTGCACTCCAGCCCCCCTTTCAATGCCCCCGCCGCGCGTCGTCTCCGCGCGGCCCTGGGCATGGCGCCCGGCCACGTCGCCTACGGCCTGCGCGCCCAGTACGGACTGCTTGTCGCGCCCGAGACCGTGATGGCCTGGGAACGTGGCGAGATTTCGCCCACCTCCGCCGAGCTGACGGCTCTCGCCGGTGTCCTGTGGTGCTCCCCGGGCGAGCTGATCGCAGAGCCGGTCAGCCTTCGCGAGCACCGGATATCCAGGGGGCTGGCCGCCGAGGAGCTGGCCCGGCGGGTCGGCCTGGAGGCGAACGCGTACCAGAAGATGGAGGACGCCGGACGCTGGAAGGGCAACGAGCGCCAGTCCGCGGCCCTCGCCCTGGTGCTGGGGCTGACGCTGGCGCAGTTCGTGACGGCCACGGGCAAGGACGAGGAGCTCGCCGAGGTGCTGCGCAGCGCGGTCACCACGCGCTGGCAGGCGTACGTGAAACCGCTGTCGAAACTGCTGCCGATCCCCCGGCCCCACCTGGAGCGGGTACTGGAGCGGCTGCACGGGGACTACCAGTCCCGGATGGTGGCGACCCTGAGCTGGGGCGGCGCCGAGGGCTCGGCCGGGGCGGGCGACGCGGGCCGGGAGTTCCTCGCCGAGATCGTGGGGCGGTTCTGGGACCTCGCGGGGCGTGCGGCGTAGGACACATCGGGACGGCCCCGGGCCTGCGGCGAACGGCCCCGGTCCGTTCCGGGAGGGAGGGACCGGGGCCGTTCGGCCGCGCACGTGGGGCCGGAGGTCCCGGGTGGTCCCGCGCCGCGGGGCGACGGGACCGGGGGCCGCGGGGCGGGACCGGGCGGCCTAGAAGACCGACTCGGCCTCGTACATGCGGTTCTCGGGCACGGTCTTCAGCTCGGTGACCGCGTGGGCCAGCGGGGCCATCACGATGTCGGTGCCGCGCAGGGCGGTCATGTTGCCGAACTCGCCGCGGTGGACGGCCTCCACGGCGTGCCAGCCGAAGCGGGTCGCGAGGACGCGGTCGTAGGCGGTCGGCGTGCCGCCGCGCTGGACGTGGCCGAGGATGACGGGGCGGGCCTCCTTGCCCAGGCGCCGCTCCAGCTCGACGGCGAGGCGGTTGCCGATGCCGGCGAAGCGCTCGTGGCCGTACTGGTCGATCGCGCCCTTCTCGTACGGCATGGAGCCCTCGGCCGGGTGCGCGCCCTCGGCGACGCAGATCACGGCGAACTTCTTGCCGCGGGCGAAGCGCTCCTCCACCATCTTCACCAGGGCGTCCACCTCGAAGTGGCGCTCGGGCAGGCAGATCCCGTGGGCGCCGCCGGCCATGCCGGACTCCAGCGCGATCCAGCCGGCGTGGCGGCCCATGACCTCGACGACCATCACGCGCTGGTGCGATTCGGCGGTGGTCTTGAGGCGGTCGATGGCCTCCGTGGCGACCATGACGGCGGTGTCGAAGCCGAAGGTGCGGTCGGTGGAGGAGATGTCGTTGTCGATGGTCTTGGGTACGCCGACGACCGGCATCCCGGCGTCCGACAGCATCCGGGCGGCGGTCAGGGTGCCCTCGCCGCCGATCGGGATGAGGGCGTCGATGCCGTACCGCGTCGCCAGTTCCCGGGCGTTCTCGGCGGCTTCGTGGAGGCGGGCGCGCTCCATCCGGGCCGAGCCGAGGATGGTGCCGCCGCGGGCGAGGATGCCACTGACGGCGTTGATGTCGAGGGGGCGGAAGTTGCCGTCGAGGAGGCCCTTGAAGCCGTCCTCGAAGCCGATGACCTCGTCTCCGTGCCCGACGGCGGCGCGGTGTACGACCGACCGGATGACAGCGTTGAGGCCCGGACAGTCGCCGCCTGCGGTGAGAACTCCGATACGCATCGTGCTGTGTCTCCTGCTCCTGGTCGTACGTGGCCTTCCGCGTGCGGGCGGACGGCCGTACATCTGAAGGGCGTATGGGTGAAGCCTGTCCGATTGTTCCACGTGCGGGGGGTGTGACGCGCTGTGTGCCACTCCGGTCCGGGGGCCTTTCGACCCCTCTGGGCAGGCCTTTTTCCCGGCGGGCGCCCTATCCATCCGCAGAGGTATTGTCAAGGGGGCAAGCCGTTGTCAACCGGGTCAATCACGCCCTGGACCCGCTCGACCCGCCGCCCGGCCGCCGCGGTCGGGCGGCGCCCGCACCAGCGTCCGCATCCGCTTCCGGACGGACCAGCCACAGACATGGACGGAGAGCACGCGTGACGCGCAGCGTGTACGTGACCGGTATCGAGCGGGGGGACGGCCGTCAGGTCGTCGAGCTGGGGATCATGGAGCTGCTGACCCGGCAGACGGGCCGGGTGGGCGTCTACCGCCCCCTGCTCCACGACAGCCCCGACCGGCTCTTCGACCTGCTCAAGGCCCGGTACCGGATCGAGCAGGACGCCTCGACGGCCTACGGCATGGAGTACCAGCAGGCCTCGGCCATCCTGGCCGAGAAGGGCACCGACGAGCTGGTCTCGCAGCTGGTGGACCGCTACCACCGGGTGGCCCGGGACTACGAGGTCATGCTGGTCCTCGGCACCGACTACGCCGACACGAACCTGCCCGACGAGCTCGCCCTGAACGCCCGCCTCGCCAACGAGCTGGGCGCGGTCGTCGTCCCCGTCGTGGGCGGGACCAAGCACGCCGCCGAGGCCGTCCGCGCCGAGGCGCGCAACGCCTACCGCGCGTACGAGTCGCTGGGCTGCCACGTCGTCGCGATGATCGTCAACCGGGTGGCCGCCGCGGACCGCGAGCCGATCGCCGAGCGGCTGGCCGCCCGCCTCCCGGTCCCCTGCTACGTGCTGCCGGACGACAAGTCGCTGTCGGCGCCGACCGTCGCCCAGATCACCCGGGCGCTCGGCGGCGAGGTGCTCCTCGGCGACGAGGCGGGGCTGGCCCGCGACGCGCTGGACTTCGTGTTCGGCGGCGCCATGCTGCCGAACTTCCTGAACGCCCTGACGCCCGGCTGCCTGGTCGTCACCCCCGGAGACCGCTCCGACCTGGTCATCGGCGCCCTGGCCGCCCACACCTCGGGCACCCCGCCGATCGCCGGCGTCCTGCTGACCCTGAACGAGCGTCCGGGCAAGGACATCCTGACCCTGGCCTCCAAGCTGGCCCCGGGCACCCCGGTCGTCTCGGTCGCCGGGAACAGCTTCCCGACCGCGGCCGAGCTGTTCTCGCTGCAGAGCCGGCTGAACTCGGCGACCCCGCGCAAGCTGGAGACGGCGCTCGGCCTCTTCGAGCGGCACGTGGACACCTCCGAGCTGCGCGACCTGCTCTCGGTGGCCCGCTCGGAGCGCGTCACACCGATGATGTTCGAGCACGAGCTGCTGGAGCGGGCCCGCTCCGAGCGTCGCCGCGTGGTCCTCCCCGAGGGGGCCGAGGAGCGCGTCCTGCGCGCCGCGGACGTGGTGCTGCGCCGGGGGGTGTGCGACCTGACCCTGCTGGGCGAGGAGCCGGCGATCCTGAAGAAGGCCGCCGACCTCGGCATCGACATCTCGGCCGCGCAGCTCATCGACCCGGCGAAGTCCCCTCTGCGGGAACGGTTCGCCGCGTACTACGCCCGGGCTCGCGCCCACAAGGGCATGACCGTCGAGCTCGCCCACGACGTGGTCACCGACGTGAACTACTTCGGCACCCTGATGGTGCAGGAGGGCCTGGCCGACGGCATGGTGTCCGGGTCGGTGCACTCCACCGCCGCGACCATCCGCCCGGCCTTCGAGATCATCAAGACCAAGCCGGAGGCGTCCATCGTCTCCTCGGTGTTCTTCATGTGCCTGGCCGACCGCGTCCTCGTCTACGGGGACTGCGCGGTCAACCCGGACCCCGACGCCGAGCAGCTCGCCGACATCGCCGTCCAGTCGGCGGCCACCGCCGCGGCCTTCGGCGTCGAGCCGCGGATCGCGATGCTCTCGTACTCGACCGGCACCTCGGGCTCGGGCGCGGACGTCGACAAGGTCCGCAAGGCCACCGAGCTCGTCCGGGCGCAGCGCCCGGACCTGTTGATCGAGGGTCCGATCCAGTACGACGCGGCCGTGGAGCCCTCGGTCGCCGCGACCAAGCTGCCCGGGTCGGAGGTGGCCGGGCGCGCGACCGTGCTGATCTTCCCCGACCTCAACACGGGCAACAACACGTACAAGGCCGTGCAGCGCTCGGCGGGCGCCGTCGCGGTCGGCCCGGTGCTCCAGGGTCTGCGCAAGCCGGTCAACGACCTCTCGCGCGGCGCCCTCGTACAGGACATCGTCACCACCGTGGCCATCACCGCCATCCAGGCGCAGGGCGCACCGGCGCCCGTCGTCTGACCTCCCCCCCCGTCCGCGACAAGGAAAGACCCCACCGTGACCGCATCGCGCGTACTCGTCCTCAACTCCGGCTCCTCGTCGGTCAAGTACCAGCTCCTCGACATGGCGGACCGGTCCCGCCTCGCCGTCGGCCTGGTGGAGCGGATCGGGGAGGAGACCTCGCGCCTCGTCCACGAACCGCTGACCGGTCCGGGCGCCGCCGGCGGCAAGCGCGAGCAGCTCGGACCGATCGCCGACCACGGGGCGGCGCTGCGGGCCGTGGCGGCGGAGCTGGCGGCCGACGGGCTGGGGCTGGACTCTCCGGAACTGGCCGCCGTGGGCCACCGGGTGGTGCACGGCGGTACGAAGTTCACCCGGCCGACCGTGATCGACGACGCGGTGCTGGCGGAGATCCGCAGCCTGATCCCGCTGGCCCCGCTGCACAACCCGGCGAACGTGACGGGCATCGAGGTGGCGCGGGAGCTGCGCGCGGACCTCCCGCAGGTGGCCGTGTTCGACACGGCCTTCCACGCGACGATCCCGGAGTACGCGGCCCGGTACGCGATCGACGCCGCGACCGCCGACAAGTACGCCATCCGGCGGTACGGCTTCCACGGCACGTCGCACGCGTACGTCTCGCGGGCGACGGCCGGGCTGCTCGGCAAGGCGCCGGAGGAGGTCAACGTGATCGTGCTGCACCTGGGCAACGGCGCGTCCGCGTCGGCGGTGCGCGGCGGGGTCTGCGTGGAGACCTCGATGGGCCTGACCCCGCTGGAGGGCCTGGTCATGGGAACGCGCTCCGGCGACCTGGATCCGGCGGTCGTCTTCCACCTGGCGCGGGTGGGCGGCCTCTCGGTGGATGAGATCGATTCGCTCCTGAACAAGAAGAGCGGTCTGCTGGGCATGTGCGGCGACAACGACATGCGCGAGGTGCTGCGGCGGGCGGGCGAGGGCGACGAGGCCGCGGCCCTGGCCTTCGCCGCGTACGTGCACCGGCTGAAGAAGTACATCGGGGCCTATGCGGCGGTGCTCGGCCGGGTGGACGCGGTGGCCTTCACGGCCGGGGTCGGCGAGAACGCCCACCAGGTCCGCGAAGCTGCGGTGGACGGCCTGGCGGAGCTGGGCCTCGCGCTGGACCTGGGGGCCAATGCCGCGCGCTCCCCGGAGCCGCGGCTGGTCTCGGCGGAGTACGCCCGGGTGGCCGTGGCCGTGGTTCCGACGGATGAGGAACTGGAGATCGCCACCCAGGCGTACGCGCTGGTTACTCAGTAGTCACTTTGGACTTTCCGCCAGACGGAATATTCCGCTGCGAAACAAACCGATAGGATCCGCTTCATGCGCCGTTCCAAAATCGTCTGCACGCTGGGCCCCGCCGTCGACTCGTATGACCAGCTGAAGCTGCTCATCGAGGCAGGTATGAACGTGGCCCGATTCAACTTCAGCCACGGTTCCCAGGCAGAGCACCAGGAGCGGTACGACCGCGTCCGGAAGGTGTCCGAGGACACCGGCCGCGCCGTGGGCGTCCTCGCCGACCTCCAGGGCCCGAAGATCCGCCTGGAGACCTTCGCCGAGGGGCCCGTCGAGCTGGTGCGCGGTGACGAGTTCACCATCACCACCGAGGACGTCCCGGGCGACAAGTCCATCTGCGGCACGACCTACAAGGGCCTGCCGGGCGACGTCTCCAAGGGCGACCAGATCCTGATCAACGACGGCAACGTCGAGCTCCGGGTGACCGAGGTCGACGGCTCGCGCGTCAAGACCATCGTCATCGAGGGCGGTGTCATCTCGGACCACAAGGGCATCAACCTGCCGGGTGCCGCCGTCAACGTCCCCGCACTGTCGGAGAAGGACGTCGACGACCTCCGCTTCGCCCTGCGGATGGGCTGCGACATGGTCGCCCTGTCCTTCGTCCGCGACGCCGACGACGTCAAGGACGTCCACAAGGTGATGGACGAGGTCGGCCGCCGGGTCCCCGTCATCGCCAAGGTCGAGAAGCCGCAGGCCGTCGCGAACATGGAGGCCGTCGTCGACGCCTTCGACGCGGTGATGGTGGCCCGTGGCGACCTGGCCGTCGAGTACCCGCTCGAAAAGGTCCCGATGGTCCAGAAGCGGCTCATCGAGATGTGCCGCCGCAACGCCAAGCCGGTGATCGTCGCGACCCAGATGATGGAGTCGATGATCACCAACTCCCGCCCGACGCGCGCGGAGGCGTCCGACGTCGCCAACGCGATCCTCGACGGCGCGGACGCGGTCATGCTGTCCGCCGAGTCCTCCGTGGGCGCGTACCCGATCGAGACCGTCAAGACGATGTCGAAGATCGTCACGGCGGCCGAGGAGGAGCTCCTCTCCAAGGGCCTGCAGCCGCTGGTCCCGGGCAAGAAGCCCCGTACGCAGGGCGGCGCCGTCGCCCGTGCCGCGTGCGAGATCGCGGACTTCCTCGACGCGAAGTCGCTGGTCGCCTTCACGCAGTCCGGTGACACCGCCCGCCGGCTCTCGCGCTACCGCGCGTCCCAGCCGATCCTGGCCTTCACCACCGACCAGGGCACCCGCAACCAGCTCACGCTGAGCTGGGGCGTCGAGTCGTACGTCGTCCCGCACGTGGACAACACCGACGCGATGGTCGACCTCGTCGACGCGGAGCTGCTGAAGCTCAACCGCCACAACCAGGGCGACACCATGATCATCACGGCTGGCTCGCCCCCCGGCGTCCCGGGCACCACCAACATGGTCCGGGTCCACCACCTGGGCGGCGCCGCGAGCGCCTGACCCGGCCCGCACCTGCCTGACTCTGCCGCACAGAGGCCGAGGGCGGCACCCCGTTCCGACTGGGGTGCCGCCCTCGGCGTGTTCTACCTACCGGCGAGTAGTTCGGCTCAAAACGATCGCTTCTGGCTCGATCGGCACTACCGACGGTAACGCGATCATGTAACTCTCGGAGTGCCCTGGGGGAGGGCGAACGGGGGTGTGCGCCTGACCGCGCACGCACATGGGGGAACACCACACCTGCACCGTCGCGCCGTACGCGCGGTGAGTTCCGCACGCCTTCCTTCGGGCTGACCACCACGCTCCGAAGACAGGCAAGTACGTGCAACGAACCAACCTTTTGCGAGGGGGCCGGCGCGCCAGACGCGACGCCCTGCGCCGCGGTCTGGCAGGCACCGCCCTGCTCACCGCGTCCGCGGTCCTCGTGGGTCTGATCCAGGCCGCCCCGGCCGGCGCGGTCGACGTCCCGCCGGACACCGATCCGCCGTACCGGCCCATCAGCCTGGGCGAGCAGGCCCGTCTCGACCGGTGCTCGGGTGGTTTCGCCCTGCACATCGGCGGGCCGGAGATGAAGAAGACGGCGGCGAAGGCCCTGACGGGCCCGCCCGCCGACCTCGCCTCGGCGACCGACATCACGACCGGCATGGACCCGCTCCACCAGGCACGGGTCAAGGACCGCGACTCCTACGAGGGCTCGCCCGTCGCATCCGCGGACCGGCGTTAGCGGTGGGAGGCGAGCAACCACCCGTACTGGATCTCGGGAACCGGAGCGGGCCTCTCCCAGTACGCCCCGCAGTTCGACAAGGACGTCATCGCCTTCACCCTGGGCCCCCAGCGGGACCTCTACAACCAGCTCGGCTCGGACGGCCACGCCGTTCCCTCCAAGGTTGCCCTGGACAAGGCGAAGGCTCTCGCCGCCGAGCTCAACGGCCAGGACGCCAACAACGACTTCGTCACCAACTCGACACTGCGGTATGCGGAGAGCAGCAACTACCGCTCCCCGACGGCGAGCGACATCGCCCGCTTCCTGCGGCTCGGCGGCTCGGCGGCTCGGCGGCTACATGAAGGCGGCGCCCGCCGAGGACTCGGTCGAGTTCCGCCTTGAGGTCGAGGTGATGAAGGTCGCCTGGGGCGCGTGCGACAGCCGCAACCCCGACGACTTCTACCGGGTCATGACTCCGATCGTCGTCACGGCGCACATGGAGTGGGAGCAGGAGTACGCCGCCCAGGCCAAGCCGCGCACCGACATCGTCAACGCCGAGGTCGCCGCGGCCGCCGAGGCCCGCAAGGCCACCGAGGCGATGATCGAATCGCTGGGGCAGGCCTGGCTCGCCGATCAGATCCTGACCTGGCAGAAGTACTGGGCCGCCAAGCCCGCCAACGCCTCGGGTCGTCCCGCGGCCGCCGTGTCCCCAAGGCCAACACCGACCTCGCGTCCGCGCGCATCAGGCGGCCGACCAGGCGAAGATCTCCTCCACCGCCTCGATCGCGGCCAAGTCCGCCTCGGACAAGGCCGGGGCCGCGCAGACCAGTGCGTGGACCATCGCGGACGGCGCGAAGACCCCCGGGGCCGCGGTCTGCTGTTCGCACAGCAGTCCGTCCAGGTCGCCAAGGCCTCCGCCGCCGCGACCGAGGCCGCCGCGAAGGCGGCGCTGACCGCGTCGAACGCCGCCAAGGCCACCGTCGCCGACAGCAAGACCCTCTACGCGCTGGCGCAGACCCAGTCGCACGCCCTGAACACCGGGTTCCGCCGGGTGGCCGCCCAGGAGGCCGCCGCACAGGCCAAGGCGGCCGCGGCTTCGGCCGCCGTCCAGGCGAAGGAGGCCGCGGACAACGCCACCAAGGCCAAGGCCGCGCAGACCAAGGCCGAGACCGCGCAGGAGATCGCGCGTCAGGCCGCGGGAACGGCCAAGGCCGAGCGCGCGAAGGCCGAGAAGGAGAAGGCCACCGCGGCGTCGGAGCGCCAGAAGGCCGCTGCCGAACGCGTCAAGGCCCAGGCGGCCGAGCAACGCGCGGCGAACGAGCGGGAGACGGCAGGGCACGCGCGTACCGCCGCACAGGGGGGTCCGTGGCGACGGCCTGGGAGGAGGTGCAGAAGGCGGAACCGAAGCCATCCTGATGGCCGAGTGCGGCCAGACCTGCGTCGACGAGTACCGCGCCGCCCAGGCCGCCGTCGGGGCGAGCATCATCGACTGGATCAAGGCCAACGGTGCCGACATCCTCATCGCCATGCTCGGCCTGGACAACATCAAGGCCTGCTTCGCCACCCGTGACATCGAGAGCTGCCTGTGGGCCTTGTTCGACGTCGCGAGCGCGCTGATTCCGGCCAAGAAGATCGTCGATGTCATCGAGGCCATCTACAAGGTGGTCAGCCGCGTCGCGAAGTTCTTCGACGCGGCGGAGGCGGGGGCACGCGCCCTCAAGCGGCTCAACGGCATCGTCGAGAAGGCGCGCAAGAACGGCGGCAAGCTGCCGTCCTTCTGCCCGATTCCCGGCAAGTCCAAGTCCGCAGCCTCCTTCGCCGCGTTCTCCGCGACCCCGGGGACCGGCTCCTCCCGTGCCCTCTCGGCTGCGGCCGACCCGGTGAAGCCCCCCTGCCTCACCAAGGTCGGGTTCAACCCGAAGACCTGGAAAGCGCACTGGACATCCAAGAAGCCGATGATGGAAAAGCTCCTCGGCAAGAAGTACCCGAAGTGGAAGGACGACGAGGGCGCCGAGCTGCTCAACGACTGGTTCGAGATGATCCGTGACGGCCGGTTCGAGTTCAAGGGCATCGCGACGATCAAGAAGGACCACGACCCCGGCCTGATCTTCCGTTACAACGGCCATACCCTGGTCCTCCAGATGGACGGCACCTTCTGGACCTTCCTGCAGGACGGCGGCGGTATGAACCCGAATGACTTCCAGTGGCTGTCGGGAGGGATGTGAACGACGACATGGGGACCGACGCGGCACGGGTCTACGAGAACCTCTTCGCCCCCCTGCGAGGGGACAGCGTCTGGGACGTACAGATCCCGGGGTACCTCGACCGGGAAGGCAGGGTTCCACGGTTCGAGCCGCTGGGGCGCACCGTTTACCTGGCGTTGGACAGCGGAGGCTACCTGCGGATGGGGCCCTCCGGGGACCTGGGACATTTGTCCCTGCGGCTGGTCGGCGAGGTCGAGTTCCCGGACGAGCTGCGGGACGAGGACGCCGACGAGTTCTCCCTGTCCTCCTGCCGCGGGCACTTCCTCGGTGACGACGCGGTTCCCCAGCGGATCGTCACGATCCGTTACGCCCTCAACAGCGAGTCCGACCCGGCGCTGGCCACCGTGCGGTGCGCCGAGTTCGAGTTCCACAACAAGGAGCGGCTCTTCATTGACCCCAGTTATCCCTGGGGCGTCCGGCTCCAAGGCGCGGGTGCCTACGAGCGCTGGCTCCGCGAGGTGCGAGAGCGCCCCGAGTCCGCGGGACCGGTCCGCGAGTACGTCTGGACCGCGTAACCCGCGGTGAACGACGAAGCTCCCGGCAGCGGATGCTGCCGGGAGCTTCGTCGTGCGTGCAGACTACTCCGGCGGGCCGATGTAGTTCTTGAGGCCCGGGACGGTGAGGGTGCCGCCGAACTGGCCGGCCTGGACGACCTTGACGTCCGTGAAGAACGCGAACGGGACGTTCAGGGGCGGCGGACTGTTCGGGGTGAACTCGATCGGGATCAGCCCGAACAGGTTCCCCTTGAGGCTCTCGGTGTACATCGTCACCGTGCCGCCGCGGATCTTGGACGTGGAGCCGGGACGGGACTTCAGGTGCGCGACGTTCCCCTCCTTGCCCACCGTCTGATACAGGTCCTTGATGTCCAGCGAGTCCGCGGTGAACTTCAGGACCTTCTTGATCTTGCCGCTCCCCGTCTTCACCTCGACGATGCCGTGGTAGTCCAGGCCGTAGAGGGTCAGCAGGGAACTGTCGAGGTACCAGGGCTGGTCGGGCAGGAGCGGGATGCCCGGCTCCAGCTTGGCGTCGGCCAGGGCCTTGGCGTCGAGGGTCGGACAGGGGAAGGGTTTCTTCCCGTTCGCGTCCTTGCTCGCCGAGGCCGAGGGAGAAGGGGACGGCGAGGTCTTGTCCTCGTCCTCGTCCTCGTCCTTCTTCTCCTTCTCCGCCTCGTCCTTGGCGGCCTTGTCCTTGTCGGTCGCCTTGTCGGTCGCCCTGCCCGTCTCGTCCTTCGGCTTCGCCGTGGTGTCCTTGACGTCCTGGGGCAGCTCCTCGACCTTCGCGCCGGCCGTCTTCGCCGCCTCGCGGATCGCGTCGGCCGACGGGTCGGGGGTGGGCGCCGTGGACGTGGAGGGCGCCGGGGTGTCCGGCTTCTGCGCGTCCTTGAGGGGCCTGCCGAGCTCGTCGAAGAACTCCTTGACCTTGTCGCCGACGCCCAGCGGGTCGAGCGGGTTCGGGGTCTTGGAGGCGGACGGCGAGGCACTCGCGCCCGTGGACGGGGTGGCCGCCGGGGAGCTCTGCCTTGCGGCCTTCGACTCCTCGGCCGGCTTGGACTCCGGCTTCGGTGCCGAGGGCGTGGTACCGGGCTTGGGCGCCACGCTCGCACCGGGCGACGGGGTCGCGGTGGGCGAAGTGCTCGCGCTCGGTGAAGGCGACTTCGACGGGCTCGGGGAAGCCGACTCCGCGGGTTCGTCGGACTGTGTCACGCACGGTCCGGGCGCGAAGGGGATGTCCTTCTCGTCGGCCAGGGCCAGCTTCGGCGCCATGCCCATCCCGACGAAGACGGCGGTCGGCATGGCCGCCAGGGCCATCGTCTTGCCGACGGGTATCTGGAACTTGGTCAGCAGCGACTTCCTGGGCGCCGCGTGCCGCGGGCCCTTTACTTCACGGGACTCCGCGTTCGGGGCCACACCCCGGCGCGTCTCGTCACCCCGCACTGTTCCTCCCGCCATCGGCGTGGGCAGTCGTCTCTGTCGCGTACGTCGTTTCGGTGCCCCGGGGGCCGGGAACGGCCAGGTACGGACCGTCCGCGAGTGCGTCGCCCTTGTCCGTGACCGGCGCTACCTCGGCAGGCTCGTCCGCCTCGGCCGGCTTGCCTGGCGCCCAGGAGAGCGCGAGGGCACCGCCGAGCAGGGAGAAGAGGAAGCCGATGAAGAAGCCGCCGAGGTTGGAGACCGGCAGCGACACCAGGGCCAGCAGGATCGAGGCGATCCCGGCGAAGACCCGCATGTTCTGCTGGAACCAGAGGGTGATGCCGAGCGTCATCAGCAGGACGCCGATGATCAGCGAGCCCGCGCCGGCGGTGGTCGCCATGGCGAGCGTGACATTGCCCAACCGGAGGTCCGCGTAAGGGAAGTACGCGATCGGGAAGCCCCCGAAGACGATGAGGAGTCCGGCCCAGAAGGGACGGTTACCCCTCCAGTCACGGAAGCGGTGGCGCACCACGGTGAGCCAGTGCTCGTCTGAGGAGCGAACCGGGGCCTCGGCGTTCATGGACAACAGCTCCCTGGAAACGGTGGTACGGAAAACTGTGTGGTGACCGGGAGGGCCGGCGACGGCAGCTGCCCGCCCGCCCGGTCACGCACCGGGGCCCGACTACTTGACCTCGGAGTCCTCGTAGCACGGCTTGTCGCCGCTGAGCAGGCGCAGCTTGAGGTCCGGCAGCGTGAAGGTGCCCGCCGTCGTTGCCCAGGCCTTCTGCTTCACTTTGGTCAGCTTCGCGGTCTTGGCACGCTGCGAGAACAGCGCACCGTCCGCCACCGTGCCGGGCTTCGGCTTGGTGGTGTGGCTGCCGTCACCGACCGCGACACCGATGTCGAGGTCCGTGAACTCGGCGTCCGCGTCCAGCTCGGCGACGTCGAGGTAGATGTTCTTGGCGACGGCCGGCTCGCCCTTGTTGCCCGTCCGCAGCTGCAACGTGATGTTGCCGAGCGGGGTGGGCGTCACCAGGGACTGGCACATGTTGGTGATCTTGGCCTGGCTGAAGCCGGAGATGGTGACCGGGTGACCGGTCTCCTTGCCGGGCTGGCCCAGCACGGCACCCTTCGAGATGCTGCCGTACTGGATCAGGTCCTCGCCGACGAGTGAGTCGGCCGAAACCTTGAAGTCCTGGCCCGAGACGCTGAAGGACGCCGCGAGGGCACCCTGCGCCAGACCCACACCGACCGCGGCCGTGGCCGCGATGCTCGGCACCATGACGAGCGCGAAACGCTTCCATCTGGTACGAACCTGAGAACTCATGTCGTTCCTCCTTCTCGGACGTACATCTCCGGTCCGGGCCGTGCCCGTCCTGGGATGGGAGAAGTGCTACGTCCTCGGGAAGGAGCGCAGGCGGCCGGGCTGCGGCAGAGCCGTGTCCGGAACACCGGCGATCACCCCCGAGCGACAACCACTGGGCCACGCGTTCGCGCAACCTGGAGGACAGGCCCTGCCGTACGGCAGGGACCCCCCTGTCCCACGGACGGTGCCACTGCCACCGACCGGCTCGGTGGGGACCCTCCACCGCGGCTCCGGATGAGCGGCTCTGCGGGAAGGACCGAGCGTCGCCGATCGTGGTCCATTCCCGGCCGGGGCACAAGGGGGTTCGTTACTGGCGGGTAACGGCCAGATAACCGGGGGTCCACCCGGCGCCGCCGGGCGGCAACACAGGGTGTCACCAAGGGCCACGACAGAACGGGGGAAATGTGAATACACCGGACAGTTCACGGTGTTCGACTTACTACGAGTAACAGCGGCCGTGATTACCAAGTTTTGGCAAAGCGCGGCCGCTGTTTATCTCCATGACAACAAATCGCCGGTGGACCTCAGGCATCCGGAGGCCCTTCGCGCCCCGCCCCGGAGCAGGCACCGGGGCAGGCCGCGGAGCCCGGTTAGAAGAGCACCCGCGCCAGCGCCGTACGGGCCGCGGAGACCCGGGGGTCGTCGGCGCCGATGACCTCGAACAGCTCCAGCAGCCGCACCCGTACGGCGTCCCGGTCCTCACCGAACGTCACGCGCACGGTGTCCACCAGCCGCCCGAAGGCGTCCTCGACGTGCCCGCCGACCAGGTCGAGGTCGGCCGCGGCGATCTGCGCCGCCGGGTCGCGCGGGTTCGCGGCGGCCGCGGCGCGCACCGCCTGCGGGTTCATGTCCTGGACGCGCACGAGCAGTTCGGCCTGGGCCAGGCCCAGCTTGGCCTCGCTGTTGCCGGGGTCGTCGGAGAGCACGTTCTTGTACGCCTGCACCGCGCCGCCCAGGTCGCCCGCGTCGAGCGCGACGACGGCCGCCTCCAGCAGGGCGTCGTACGGGCCGGCCGGGATCCCCGCCTCGGCGGGCTCCGGGGCGGCGCCCTCGGCGGCGGGATCGACCTCGACGCCGATGATCCCGAAGCGCTCCTCGGCGACCTGGACCAGCTGGGCGAGGGTCTCGCGGATCTGCTGCTCGGGGGCCGCGCCCTGGAACAGCGGCAGTGCCTGGCCGGCGACGACGGCGAAGACGGCCGGAATGCCCTGGATGCCGAACTGCTGCATCAGCGTCTGGTTGGCGTCGACGTCGACCTTGGCGAGCACGAGGCGGCCGTTGGCCTCGACGGTCAGCCGCTCCAGGAGCGGGCTGAGCTGCTTGCACGGCTCGCACCACTCGGCCCAGAAGTCCAGGACGACCGGGACCTCGGCGGAGAGCTGGATGACATCGCGTTCGAAACCGGCCTCGTCTACGTCGATGACGAGCGCGGACGGCGGCAGGGCGCCGGCGGACGGACCGGCGCCACCGCCCTGGGCGCTCTGCCGGGCCGCTTCGGCGCGGGCCTGCTCGGCCTTGGCCTTGGCCTCGCCGGCCGCCTTCACCGCGGCGAGGTCGACGACGCCGCTCATGGACATGTTTCTGGGCTGCATGCGTACATCCTCCCCCGAGTGCGCGCGCCGACGAAAAGGATCGCGTGAATTCGCCGATCCTCGCGATACCGTGCGGGTGGCGCCGGGTCCCCACCTGGCGCCGGTAGCTCTTCGCGTGGTTGCCGCTCTTACGCTACGACCCGTAGCGTAACTCCTCCCGGCCCCCCGGTCCGCGTGATCTGAACCACACCGCGAGGGCACCGGGCGTCCTGGCTACTGACGGGTATGGTCTCGGCCATGCGCAACCCCGGCCCCGGCCCCGACACCACCACCGGCGCGACGCACGGCCGCACGGGCCGCCCCCGCAGCGCCGCCGCCGACACCGCGATCCTCGCGGCGACCCGGGACGCGCTGGTCGAACTCGGCTGGTCGAAGCTGACCATGAGCGACGTCTCGGTCCGGGCCAAAGTCGCCAAGACCACCCTGTACCGGCGCTGGGCGGGCAAGAACGAACTGGTCGTGGACGCGGTCGCGGAGCTCTTCGACGCGCTCGAACTGCCCGACCGGGGATCGCTGGAAGCCGACATCGAGTACGTGGTCCTGCAGTTCGCGGAGCTGCTGCGGCGCCCGGAGGCCCGTACGGCGCTGATGGCGGTGGTCGCCGAGTCCACCCGCGACGAGGCCCTGCGCGACCGGATCCGGTCGGCGATCGTGGACCGGCAGAAACGTCTCGTCGTGCTGGGACGCGAGCGGGCCCAGGCCCGCGGCGAACTCCCCTACGAGGAGGACGAGGCCCTCACCGGCCGCACCACGGACCTGATCTTCGACGTGATCGCCGGCACGGTGGTGCACCGGGCGCTGGTGAGCTCCGAGCCGGTGGACGAGTGCTGGGTGGCCACCTTCACCGCCCTGCTGATGCACGGCCTCCTCGGCCCCTCCTAGACCGTGTCTTTCGGATCAGGGTGGATCGGCCCGGGGTGTCCGGTGCCGTGCATCGCAAGGCCGAGGAGGGAGCCGACGTGGTGTGTCGGCGACCGACGAGAACGCCGCGAGGCGCGGTGCCGGACACCCCGGGCCCGCCATGATCCGAAAGACACGGCCTAGGCCTGACCTGGTTCCGCCGCGCACGCCACCGCGCACGCCGGCCCCCGCACGGAAACGCGAACGGCCGGTCGCGGCGCCCCCGGCGGGGACCGCGACCGGCCGTGGTGCGCGGCCCGGAGGGGGCCGGCCCCGTCAGAAGCCGGGCGGCTCGGTGTAGGTGCCCCACTCCTCGCGCAGCACGTTGCAGATCTCGCCGAGGGTGGCCTCGGCCCGCACGGCGTCCAGCATGGCCGGGATCATGTTCGACCCGTCACGGGCCGCCGCCAGCATGGCGTCCAGCGCCGACGTCACCTTCGCGTCGTCGCGCCGCGCCTTGCGCGCGGCCAGCTCGCGCACCTGGACGGTCTCCACCTCGTGGCTGACCCGGAGGATCTCCAGGTCGCCGGTGACCGAGCCGTGGTGGACGTTGACGCCGACGACCCGCTTGTCGCCCTTCTCCAGCGACCGCTGGAACTGGAAGGCCGACTCGGCGATCTCGCCGGTGAACCAGCCGTCCTCGATGCCGCGCAGGATGCCCGAGGTGATCGGTCCGATCGGGTGCTGCCCGTCCGGGTGGGCGCGCAGCCCCCGCTCCTTGATCTGGTCGAAGATCTTCTCGGCGTCGGCCTCGATGCGGTCGGTGAGCTGTTCGACGTACCAGGAACCGCCCAGCGGGTCCGCCACGTTGGCGACGCCGGTCTCCTCCATCAGCACCTGCTGCGTGCGCAGGGCGATCTCGGCGGCCTGCTCGCTGGGCAGCGCGAGGGTCTCGTCGAGGGCGTTGGTGTGCAGGGAGTTGGTGCCGCCGAGGATGGCCGAGAGGGCCTCCACGGCGGTGCGCACGACGTTGTTGTAGGGCTGCTGCGCGGTGAGCGAGACGCCGGCGGTCTGCGTGTGGAAGCGCAGCCACATCGACTTGTCGCTCTTGGCGCCGTAGACCTCCTTCATCCAGCGGGCCCAGATGCGGCGGGCGGCGCGGAACTTGGCGATCTCCTCGAAGAAGTCGAGGTGCGCGTCGAAGAAGAAGGACAGGCCGGGCGCGAAGTGGTCCACGTCCATGCCGCGGGAGAGACCCAGCTCCACGTATCCGAAGCCGTCGGCGAGGGTGTACGCCAGCTCCTGCGCGGCCGTGGCCCCGGCCTCGCGGATGTGGTAGCCGGAGACGGACAGCGGCTTGTAGGCGGGGATGCCCTTGGTGCAGTACTCCATCAGGTCGCCGATGAGGCGCAGGTGCGGCTCGGGTTCGAAGAGCCACTCCTTCTGGGCGATGTACTCCTTGAAGATGTCGGTCTGCAGCGTGCCGTTGAGGAGGGCGGGGTCCACGCCCTGCCGTTCGGCGGCGACCAGGTACATGCAGAAGGCGGGGACGGCGGGGCCGGAGATCGTCATGGAGGTCGTGACGTCGCCGAGCGGGATGTCCTTGAACAGGACCTCCATGTCGGAGGCGGAGTCGATGGCGACCCCGCAGTGCCCGACCTCGCCGAGTGCGCGGGGGTCGTCGGAGTCCCGTCCCATGAGGGTGGGCATGTCGAAGGCGACGGAGAGCCCGCCGCCGCCCGCGGCCAGGATCATCTTGTAGCGCTCGTTGGTCTGCTCGGCGTTCCCGAACCCGGCGAACTGCCGGATGGTCCAGGTCCGCCCCCGGTAGCCGGTGGCGTGCAGACCGCGGGTGTACGGGTACTCACCCGGCCACCCGATGCGCTCGAATCCCTCGTACGCGTCGCCGGGCCGCGGCCCGTAGACCGGATCGACCTCATCGCCGGAGAGCGTGGTGAAATCGGCGTCGCGCTTGCGGGCCTTGTCATAACGGGCCTGCCAGCGGCGGCGGCCCTCCTCGATGGCGTCAGCGTCCATGACTCCAATTTACTAGGACGTCCTAGTAAATGTCGATGGCAAACCCCGGGGAGTCGCCCGGGGGTGGTCGCGGTTGCGCCGCGGGGGTGGTGCCGCCTACGCCTTGGCGGTCGCCATCCGGTCGTCGGCGATCAGCGGCTCGACCTCGGCACGGACCGTGCGCTCGACGAAGAACGCGGCCAGCGGGATGGTGCCGCTGATCATGATCCAGAGCATCTTGCCGAAGGACCACTTGGCCTTGGAGCTCAGGTCGAAGGCGAAGGCCAGGTAGATCATGAAGAGCACGCCGTGGGCCTGGGACACCACGAAGGTCAGATCGGCGCCCTTGTCGAAGCCGTACTTGAAGACCATGCAGGTGCAGAGCACCAGCAGCATCACGGCGGTCGCGAAAGCCATCACCCGGTAGCGGGTCAGCACACTGCGTTTCATGGCGTCGAGCCTAACCGTCCGCTTTGCGCGATCTTGACCGGGGCCCGGACCGGGGGCGGACCCGGCACGATCCGAAAGAGGCGGCCTAGCGCTCGTCGAAGTCCGCGGCCGCCACCCGCAGGGGACGGAGCAGGGCGAAGATCTCCCCGCACTCCTCGGCGTCGTACGCGCCGAGACCGAAGTCGACCTCCATCAGGTCCCGGGTCGCGGCCTCCACGACCTCCCGGCCCTTGTCCGTGATGGAGGCGAGCGTGCCGCGGCCGTCGTTCGGGTTGGGGCGCTTGTCCACGAGCCCGGACCGGACCAGCCGGTCGACGGTGTTCGTCACCGACGTCGGGTGGACCATCAAACGCTCGCCGATCTTCGACATCGGCAGCTCGCCGGCCTTGGAGAAGGTGAGCAGCACCAGCGCCTCGTACCGTGCGAAGGTCAGTCCGTACGGCCTGACCACCGCGTCGACCTCGCCGAGCAGGATCTGGTGCGCCCGCATGATCGAGGTGATCGCGGCCATTGAGGGCACCGGACCCCAGCGCTGCTGCCAGAGCTCGTCGGCACGGGCGATGGGATCGAAGGGAAGGCTGAGCGGCTTGGGCACGCGTCCGACCCTACCGGGCGGTCATTTGGCGGCGGGCCCCGTCTCATACTTCGGCCCCTCCTCCCCCGGGGCGGCCGACCGCAGTGCGGCGAGCAGCAGCAGGACGACCGCCGTACCGAGGGTCCCGGCGCCGGCGACGACGGCGTGGACCGGAAGGAACTCGGCGGCGAGACCGGCGAGCGCCATGCCGACGCCCTGGAGCGTCATCAGGCCGGTGCCGAGCAGGGTCATCGCGCGGCCGCGCAGCTCGTCGGGGACGGCGTCCACGTACCACTGGTCGAGGCCGAGGGTGTGTGCCTGGGCCAGCCCGGCGAGCAGCAGGGCGGCGAACACGGCGTACGGGCCGGGGCGCACGGCGTACACGAGGAGCGGCAGCGGTGCGACGGCGGCGAGCGGGGCCACGATCCGCGAACGCGTTCGGGCGGTGAGCGCGGAACCGGCCCAGATCTCCCCGGCGATGGTGCCGACGGGCAGCGCGCACATCAGCAGCCCGAGCGCGACGGTGCCGGCGCCGATGCGGTCGGCGTACGGGGCGAGGAGCGCCTCCGGGACCACGACGAAGGCGGGCGGCAGCCAGAACAGAAGGGTCAGCGCGCGCAGCCGGCGGTTCCCGAGGACCGCGCGGATACCGGCGAGCGGGGAGGTGCGGGCGGCGGGGGCGCGGGCGGGGCGGGCGCGGGTGCCGAGTCGCAGCAGGAGCGCGGAGCCGAGGAATCCGGCGGCCGTGAGGGCGATGGCTCCGCGCGGCGCCAGCACGGTGAGGAGCAGGCCGCCGAGGCCGAAGCCGATGAGCTGGGCGCTCTGGGCCACCATGCGCAGGAGCGAGCGCCCCAGGACGAAGCGGTCGCCGGAGCCGAGGATGTCGGCGAGGGAGGCGCTGCGCGCGCCCTGGAACAGCGGCGCGACGAAGGCCATGGCGCAGCGGAGCACGAGGAGCACGGCGACGGGGCTGGCGGGCAGGGCCATGGCGGCGGCGCAGGCCGCGCAGACCAGGTCGCACCCGACGAGCACCCGCCGGGCGGGGTGCCGGTCGGCGATCCCGGCGAGGAGGGTGCCGCCGAGGGCGTACGGGAGGAAGCCGAGAGCGAAGGTGAGCGCGCTCATCAGCGGGGAGCCGGTGGCCCGGTAGACGAGGACGGTGAGGGAGATCTCGGCGACGACGACGCCGAGCACGGACAGCAGGTGGGCGGCGAAGACGGGCCGGAACTCCCGGACCCGGAAGACGGAGCGGTATCCGGCGGACGCCGGGCCGGAGGGATCCGGGGCGGGGCCGGCGGCCGGGGTGAGGGTGGACATGACGGCAGCCTGTCCCGCCCGGCGCGGCGGCTGTAACGATTCGCCGTGACCCGAATCCACCGCGCCCGCCCCGGCCGGGGCGGCGGAGCCGCATACGCCTCCCCCGGCTCCGCCCGGCCACCGCCCGAGCGGCTGCCGCCCCGGATGACGTAGCGTCGGACGCCGGCGCGACCGCGGGCGCGGCCGGCGGACGCCCGGACGGCAGCCGGGAACGCCCGGCGGCACCATCAGGGCAGACCGGTGGGCCGGGAGCCGGGTCGTACCGCAGCACCGGGCGGACCGGCGGCCGGCCGCCCGGATACCGCACCGCCGAGCGCCACCACGCCACACCGGCGGACGGCGGACGGCGGACCGGGGACGGCGGACGGCGGACGGCGGACGGATACGGGCGGACGGGCGCCGGGAGACGCCGCCAGCGCAAGGGCAGCCGATGGCCGAGCACGAAAACAGGCACGGAAACGAGCCCGGAAATGGGCACGGCACGGGCACGGGCACCGCAAGGGCACGGCACGGGCACGGCACGGCACGGGAAGGGGTGGGCGGCGTGGGGTTTCACTTCCGCTTCGGGCCGGGCGACCTGCTGCGGTGCCGGTTCTCGCTCTCCCCCCGCTGGGAGACCCAGGAAGCGGTACGGGTCCTGCTGTCACCGCACCGGCAGGCCTACCACCTCCCGTGGCTCCGGCAGGCGAGGGCCGCCGCCGAGGGGCTGGACCTGCGTCCGCTGTGGCTGCTGATGCCCCGCGCCGGGCACCATCCGGACTTCCTCAGCCCGCCGCCCCTCGGCCCCTCCGTCACCTTCGAGGAGGAGATGGCGCGGGTCCGGGCCGCCGACCCCGACGCGGCCCGCGAGGACCTGCGGCTCTCGCTGGTCTGCACCCCGGGCGCCCTGGAGAGCGACGCGGGGCAGCGGATGATGGCCGATCCGGCGCGCGCCGTACGGGAGTTGGCCGACCTCACGGAGCGGGCCTGGCATGCGCTGGTCGAACCGCACTGGCCTCGGCTGCGCGCCCTGCTGGAGGCGGACATCCTGTTCCACTCCCGGCGGCTCGCGGCGGGCGGGCTGGAGGCGCTGTTCGACGGGCTGCACCCGGAGCTGCGCTGGTACGGGGAGAGCGACACCCTGACCATCGAGCGGTCCGCGCACCACCACCGCTCGCTGGACGGGCAGGGGCTGCTGCTGATGCCGAGCGCGTTCGTCTGGCCGCAGGTGGTCGGCGGCTACGACCCGCCCTGGCAGCCGACGCTCGTGTACCCGGCGCGCGGCGTCGGCGGGCTGTGGACCGCCTCGGCGGGACCCGCTCCGCAGGCCCTGGCGCGGCTGCTGGGCGCGGCCCGGGCCGAGGTGCTGTGCGCCCTGGACGAGCCGGCCTCCACCACGGCGCTGGCCCACCGCCTGGGCCTGGCCCCGTCCACGGTCTCGGCGCACCTGGGGGTGCTGCACGCGGCGGGCCTGCTGGTCTCCGCCCGGCACGGCCGCCAGGTCCTGTACGAGCGGACCCCGCTGGCCCTCGCCCTCACCACGGGCGAGCCCGCCACCCGATGAGCGGGCCGGGCTCACGATGGGCCCGGCCCCCGTCGGGCCGGGCCCGCCGAACACCCGGGCCCGCAGCCCGCCCGGGCCCGCAGCACGCCCGCCGGCCCGGCCGACCGCCCGGCTCAGCCCTCGGCGAGGTGGCGTTCGACCGTCTCGACCTTCGACGTGATGCCGTCGGTGACCCCGGGGCGGATGTCGGCCTTGAGGATGAAGGAGACCCGGGGCGCCCGTGCCTCCACGGCGGCCACCGCGCGCCGGACCACGTCCATCACCTCGTCCCACTCGCCTTCCACGGTGGTGAACATGGCGTCGGTGCGATGGGGCAGGCCCGACTCGCGCACCACGCGGACCGCGTCCGCCACGTACGCGCCGACCTCCTCGCCGACTCCCAGCGGCGTCACCGAGAACGCGACGATCACGCCTGGGCCGCCTGGCGCGCACGCGCCGCCAGCACGCTGTCCGCCTCGTCGCGCTTGAGCAGCTTGTCGCCGTAGAGCCCGCCGAAGGGGATCAGCGAGAGCACGAAGAACAGGGCGACCTTCTTCAGCGGCCACTTCGCCTTGTGCCACACGTCCAGCAGGAAGACGACGTAGATGACGAACAGGATCCCGTGGAGGGCGCCGAGCGGCGGCATCAGGTAGTCGATGTCCGTCGTCCGCTTCAGGAGCGAGCCGAAGATCAGCAGGGCCGGGAACGACAGTGCCTCGGGTACGGAGATGAGGCGCAGCCGGTGCAGGGCGGAGGCGGTCTTGATGTCCACGTGGAACCTTCGGGGTGGAGGCCAGGGTCGGTCCCAGTGTCTCAGCCGCATTGCGGGATCTTGACCCGGGTGCCCGCCACCGGCACGTCACGGGAGCGGCGCCATGACGTCACCAAGACCGCAGTGTGGCGTATATCGGCCACCAGGCCCTTCTCGGGCACGGCCGCTGCGGATAACGTCATCCCGTGGCTCAGTTCCGACTCCAAGGCAGCAAGGTGCTCGCCGTCGACCTGACCGGGGACGCCGTCAAAGCGAAGAACGGCTCCATGGTCGCGTACGACGGCCAAGTGGCCTTCAAGAAGATGACAGGCGGCGGCGAAGGCCTCCGCGGAATGGTGACCCGGCGGCTGACCGGCGAGCAGATGACCGTGATGGAAGTGCAGGGGCACGGCACCTGCTTCTTCGCCGACCGCGCGAGCGAGATCAATCTGGTCGGTCTGCGCGGCGAGAAGCTCTACGTCGAGTCCAGCAACCTGCTGTGCACCGACGCGGGTCTGCGCACCGGCACGACCTTCACCGGCCTGCGCGGCGCCACGTCGGGCAACGGCCTGTTCACCACGACCGTCGAGGGCTCGGGCCAGGCGGCGATCACGTCCGACGGTCCGGCCGTGGTGCTGCGCGTCAGCGCCCAGTACCCGCTCTCCGTCGACCCGGGGGCGTACATCGCGCACACCGGGAACCTGCAGCAGTCCTTCCAGTCGGGTGTGAACTTCCGCACGCTGATCGGCGAGGGCTCCGGGGAGGCGTTCCAGATCCGCTTCGAGGGCGAGGGCCTGGTGTACGTGCAGCCCAGCGAGCGCAACACCGTCGGGGGCGACGTCTGATGCCGTTCCGCGAGATTAACTCCAAGATGGTGGAGGCCCAGATCCTCCCCGGGCAGAAGATGTACAGCCAGCGCGGCGCGATGCTCGCCTACCGCGGCGAGGTCTCCTTCACCCCCAGCCTGACCGGCGGTCAGGGCGGGGTCATGGGCATGATCGGGCGCCGGGTCGCGAACGAGCAGACCCCGCTGATGTCGGTCGAGGGCAGCGGCACCGTGATGTTCGGCCACGGCGGCCACCACATCCAGGTCGTCAACCTGACCGGCGAGACCCTCTATGTGGAGGCCGACCGGCTGCTCGCCTTCGACGGCACCCTGCAGCAGGGCACGATGTTCATGGGCTCGCAGGGCGGGGTCATGGGCATGGTGCGCGGCCAGGTGTCGGGCCAGGGCCTGTTCACCACGACCCTCAAGGGGCACGGTTCGGTCGCCGTGATGGCCCACGGCGGGGTCATCGAGCTCCCCATCACCCCCCAGCGCCCGATCCACGTGGACCCGCAGGCGTACGTCGCCCACTACGGCGACGTGCGCAACAAGCTCTCCGCCGCGCTCGGCTGGCGGGACATGGTGGGGCGCGGCTCGGGCGAGGCGTTCCAGCTGGAGCTGTCCGGCCAGGGCGCGGTGTACGTACAGGCCTCGGAGGAGAAGCTGTGAACTTTGGCCCCGTGACGGGCGGACCCGGCGGGCCGACGGTCTTCGACCCGTACACCCTGCCCTCCGACGACAACGTGAACCCGTACACCTTCTGCGTGGAGCTCAAGGGGAGCCAGTGGTTCCTGCAGAAGGGCAAGATGATCTCCTACTACGGGAGCATCGAGTTCAACGGCGTCGGCAACGGCCGCTTCGACCGGCTGCTGCGCACCAGCTTCCATTCGCCGCTGCACGCCGCCGACTGGGTCGTGGCCGAGGGCCAGGGCAAGATGCTGCTGGCCGACCGGGCCTTCGACGTGAACTCGTTCGACCTGGACAAGGGGAACCTGACGATCCGGTCGGGCAACCTGCTCGCGTACCAGCCCACCCTGGCGCTGAAGCAGTCGATCGTCCCGGGGTTCCTGACGCTGATCGGGACGGGCAAGTTCGTGGCGGCGTCCAACGGCCCGGTGGTGTTCATGGAGCCGCCGCTGCGCGTGGACCCGCAGGCGCTGGTCGGCTGGGCGGACTGCCCGTCGCCGTGCCACCACTACGACCACGCCTACATGTCGGGCGTGATGGGCGGGCTGCGCTCGCTGACCGGCATCGGGGGCACCTCGGGCGAGGAGCACCAGTTCGAGTTCGTCGGGGCCGGCACGGTGCTGCTCCAGTCGTCCGAGATGCTGATGGCGGAGAAGGCGGTCGGCGCGGTCGGCGCCGGCGCGGCCACGGGCAACGCCCAGGGCGTCCCCGGGGCCGGCCAGGGCCCGCCGGGACAGGTGGGCGTGCCACGGATGCCGGGGCAGCTGGGTGATCTCCAGCGCCGCTTCGGACTGTGACCCGCGGGACCCGTCCCGTACGCCCGATCTTTGTACGCAATTCAACTTTTTAGGTAGAGTTCATTCATGGAGACCATGGAGACCCAGACGGCCGCGATCCCCCGGACCCCGTCCGAGGAGACCCCCTGGCTGACCGAATCCGAGCAGTGCGCCTGGCGCACCCACCTGGACGTCAGCCGACTGCTGATGCACCAGCTGGAAAAGGACCTCCAGCCCTTCGGACTCACCAACAACGACTACGAGATCCTCGTGAACCTCTCGGAGTCGGACGAGCACCGGATGCGGATGAGCGACCTCGCGACCGCGACCCTGCAGTCCAAAAGCCGCCTCTCCCACCAGATCACGCGCATGGAGGCGGCCGGCCTGGTCACCCGGGTGAACTGCGAGTCCGACCGCCGCGGCCTGTACGCGGTGCTCACGGACGAGGGCATGGAGACGATGCGCAAGGTCGCCCCGCACCACGTGGCGTCCGTCCGCCGGCACTTCATCGACCTGCTGCCGCCGGAGGCCCTGGCGGCGCTGCGCGCGTCCCTGCGCCCGGTCGCCGAGCACCTGCGGGAGAACCGCGGCAAGGCCTGACACGGGACCCCGCGGACACCCGTCCGGGGCGGGTCCGGGGGGCCGCACGCACCCCTGGACCCGCCCCGGACGGCTCCGGAGGACGGGTTCCGGGCCGGGAGCAGGCCCTCAGCCCTCCGTCAGGCTCTCCAGCAGCGCGTCGGCCGCGGCGTACGGGTCCAGCTCTCCGGCGGCCACCCGTACCGCCAGCGCGTCGAGCCGGGCGTCCCCGTGCAGGTCCGCGAGCCTCGCCCGCAGGGCCGTGATCGCGATGGTCTCCACCTCGCGCGCGGCCCGGGCCGCGCGCCGCTCCGCCAGCACGCCCCGCCCGTCCATCCACGCCCGGTGCTTCTCCAGCGCCTCGACCAGCTCGTCGATGCCCTGGCCGCGGGCCGCGACCGTCTTGACGATCGGCGGCCGCCAGTCGTCCCGGCCCCGCGCCTCGCCCAGGCCGAGCATGTGGTTCAGCTCACGGGCGGTCGCGTCGGCACCGTCCCGGTCGGCCTTGTTGACCACGTACACGTCGCCGATCTCCAGGATCCCCGCCTTGGCGGCCTGGATGCCGTCGCCCATGCCCGGGGCCAGCAGCACCACCGAGGTGTCCGCCTGGGAGGCGATCTCCACCTCCGACTGCCCGACGCCGACCGTCTCGACCAGGACCACCTCGCAGCCGGCCGCGTCCAGCACCCGGATCGCCTGCGGCGCCGCCCACGCCAGCCCGCCCAGGTGGCCCCGGGTGGCCATGGACCGGATGTACACGCCCGGGTCGCCGGCGTGGTCCGACATCCGCACCCGGTCGCCGAGCAGCGCGCCGCCCGAGAACGGCGAGGACGGGTCGACGGCGAGGACCCCGACGCGCCTGCCCGCCTTGCGGTACGCGGTCACGAGCGCCGAGGTCGTGGTCGACTTGCCGACGCCGGGCGAGCCCGTCAGCCCCACCACGTACGCCCCGCCCGTCAGCGGTGCCAGCGCCGCCATCACCTCGCGCAGCTGCGGGGACGCCCCCTCGACCAGCGAGATCAGCCGGGCCACCGCTCTCGGCCGGCCCTCACGCGCCTGGGCCACCAGCTGGGGGACGTCCACCGCCGTCATACGTGCTGCACTCCTCGGATCTCGCTACGGGTACGGGTACGGGTACGGGTACGAACGCGGTCGGGCGGGGGCGCGGAGGCCGGGGACCCGGCCCCGCGCCCGAGCCGCTCCTACCGGGGAACGCGCACGATCAGCGCGTCGCCCTGCCCGCCGCCGCCGCACAGCGCGGCCGCGCCGACCCCGCCGCCGCGGCGCTTGAGCTCCAGCGCCAGGTGCAGGACCACACGGGCGCCGGACATGCCGATCGGGTGGCCGAGGGCGATGGCGCCGCCGTTCACGTTCACCTTTTCCGGGGTCACGCCGAGGTCCTTCATTGACTGCACGGCGACCGCGGCGAAGGCCTCGTTGATCTCGATGAGGTCCAGGTCGGAGACGTCCAGGCCCTCCTTGCCCAGGGCGTGCCGGATCGCGTTGGACGGCTGCGACTGGAGGGAGTTGTCGGGGCCGGCCACGTTGCCGTGGGCGCCGATCTCCGCGAGCCACTCCAGGCCCAGCTCCTCGGCCTTGGCCTTGCTCATCACGACCACGGCGGCCGCGCCGTCGCTGATCTGCGAGGACGTACCGGCGGTGATGGTGCCGTCCTTCGCGAAGGCCGGGCGCAGCCTCCCGAGGGACTCCGCCGTGGTCTCCGGGCGGATGCCCTCGTCCTGCGAGAACACCACCGGGTCGCCCTTGCGCTGCGGGATCTCCACCGGGGCGATCTCGGCCTCGAAGACGCCGTTCTTCTGCGCCGCGGCGGCCCGCTGGTGGGAGGTGGCCGCGAACGCGTCCTGCGGGGCGCGCTCGATGCCGAGGCGGGTGTTGTGCTTCTCCGTGGACTCGCCCATCGCGATGTTCTCGAAGGCGTCGGTGAGGCCGTCGTAGGCCATCGCGTCGAGCATCTCGATCGCGCCGTACTTGTAGCCCTCGCGCGACTTGGGCAGCAGGTGCGGTGCGTTGGTCATGGACTCCTGGCCGCCCGCGACCACGATGTCGAACTCCCCGGCGCGGATGAGCTGGTCCGCCAGAGCGATCGCGTCCAGGCCCGAGAGGCACACCTTGTTGATGGTGAGCGCGGGCACGTTCATGGGGATGCCGGCCTTGACGGCGGCCTGGCGGGCGGGGATCTGGCCCGCGCCGGCCTGGAGCACCTGGCCCATGATCACGTACTGCACCTGGTCGCCGGAGATCCCGGCCCGGTCCAGCGCGGACTTGATGGCGAAACCGCCGAGGTCGGCGCCCGAGAAGGACTTGAGCGAGCCGAGCAGCCGTCCCATGGGCGTGCGGGCCCCGGCGACGATCACTGAGGTGGTGTTGTTCGATCCGGACATGAGGCACAGCCCCTTGAGGATGAGGAGTGAACGAGGGTTTACCTGAATGTACTGAGCGGTACCGGCGCCGTCACCGGGCTGTGGGTGTGATCGCTGGCACGTTGCGTGACCACCCCTCGGGGCGGTGCACTGGTCCCATGCTGACAAGGATCGACCACATCGGGATCGCCTGCTTCGACCTCGACAAGACCGTCGAGTTCTACCGTGCCACGTACGGATTCGAGGTGTTCCACACCGAGATCAACGAAGAACAGGGCGTGCGCGAGGCCATGCTCAAGATCAACGAGACGTCCGACGGCGGCGCCTCGTACCTCCAGCTCCTGGAACCCACCCGCGAGGACTCCACGGTCGCCAAGTGGCTGGCCAAGAACGGCGAGGGCGTCCACCACATCGCCTTCGGCACCGAGGACGTCCTCGGCGACTCGGAGGCCATCCGCGGCAAGGGCGTCCGCGTGCTCTACGACCAGCCCCGCACCGGCTCGATGGGCTCCCGGATCACCTTCCTGCACCCCAAGGACTGCGGGGGCGTTCTCACCGAACTCGTCACCTCCCACCCTGAGCACTGATGTCCCGATTCCCCGGCCGGTACAGTGGCCATGGCTCGGCCGGGGTTTCGGTGCGGAGACGGGGTCGGGGCCTGTGACCCCTGCCCCGGTATCTGACACCATTCCCCGGGGGCGTCGTTCAGCGGGCGGACGATGCTCATTTGGGAATGAGCTTGCGACCAGGGGACGGATGGGACCGCGCTGTGCGGGGCTACGAAAGCCAGGAGAGCCATCAGGCGGAGGCCGACCATCTCTCGCTCTTCGAAGCCGAGATGGAGCGGCTGAAGAAGGAACGCGGGAAGGCCGTCCAGCACGCCGAGGACCTGGGATACCAGGTCGAGGTGCTGCGCGCCAAGCTCCACGAGGTACGCCGGTCTCTGGCGTCCCGCCCCGCCTACGACGGCGCGGACATGGGCTACCAGGCGGAGCAGCTGCTCCGCAATGCCCAGATCCAGGCCGACCAGATGCGCTCCGACGCCGAGCGGGAGCTGCGTGACGCCCGGGCACAGACCCAGCGCATCCTCCAGGAGCACGCCGAGCACCAGGCGCGCCTGCAGGCCGAACTGCACGCCGAGGCCGTCAACCGCCGCCAGCGCCTGGACCAGGAGCTGGGCGAGCGGCGCCAGACCGTCGAGGCCCACGTCAACGAGAACGTGGCCTGGGCCGAGCAGCTGCGCGCCCGTACGGAGTCCCAGGCGCGCCGGCTCATGGAGGAGTCCCGCGCCGAGGCCGAGCAGTCCCTGAACGCGGCCCGCGCCGAGGCCGCGCGCATCACCGAGGAGACCCGCCGGCGGCTCGCGGAGGCCTCCGAGGCCGGCCGCGCCGAGGCCGAGGCCACGCTGCTGCGCGCCCGCAAGGAGGCCGAGCGGCTGCTCGGCGCCGCGTCCGCACAGGCCCAGGAGGCCACCGAGCACGCGGAGCGGCTGCGCTCCAGCACGTCCGCCGAGGCCGAGCAGACCCGGCAGCAGACCATGGACCTCGGCCGGGTGGCCGAGTCCCGCGTGCAGGAGGCCGACAGCGCGCTGCGCGCGGCCCGCGCCGAAGCCGAGAAGGTCCTCGCCGAGGCGAAGGAGAGCGCGGCCCGCCAGCTCGCGTCGGCGGAGTCGGTCAACGAACAGCGCACCCGCACCGCCAAGGAGCAGGTCGCCCGTCTCGTCGGCGAGGCCACCAAGGAGTCCGAGGCCCTCAAGGCGGAGGCCGAGCAGGCGCTCGCCGACGCCCGCGCCGAGGCCGAGCGGCTGCGCGCCGAGGCCGGCGAGCAGGCTCGTACGGCCGCGGCCGAGGACACGGCGGCGCAGCTGGCGAAGGCCGCCCGCACCGCGGAGGACGTACTGACCAAGGCGTCGGAGGACGCCCGCGCCACCACCCGGGCCGCGTCCGAGGAGGCCGAGCGCATCCGCCGCGAGGCCGAGACGGAGGCCGACCGGCTGCGCCTCCAGGCGGCGACCACGGCCGACGAGCTCAAGGGCGCCGCGAAGGACGACACCGAGGAGTACCGGGCCCGCACCGTCGAACTCCAGGAGGAGGCCCGGCGGCTGCGCGGCGAGGCGGAGCAGCTGCGCGCCGAGGCCGTCGCCGAGGGCGAGCGGATCCGCGGCGAGGCCCGCCGCGAGGCCGTGCAGCAGATCGAGGAGGCGGCCCGGACCGCCGAGGAGCTGCTGGGCAAGTCCCGGGCCGACGCGGACGAGGTGCGCGGCAGCGCCACCGCCGAGAGCGAGCGGGTCCGCAGCGAGGCCGTGGAACGCGCCACCACGCTGCGCAAGCAGGCCGAGGAGACGCTGGACCGGACCCGCGCCGAGGCCGAGCGGCTGCGCGCGGAGGCCGAGGAGGAGGCGGAGGCCGTCCGCGCCGAGGCGGACGCCGCGGCCCGTGCGCGGCGCGAGGAGACCGAGCAGGCGCTCGCCGCGAAGCGGGCGGAGGCCGACGAGGAGCTCGTACGGCTGCACACGGACGCCGAGGGCCGGCTGACCACGGCCGAGCAGACGCTGCGCGACGCCCGCACGGCGGCGGAGGCCGTCCGGCGGGAGACCGCCGAGGAGGCCGACCGGCTGCGCGCGGAGGCGGCGGAGCGCGTCCGCGCCCTCCAGGCGCAGGCCGAGGCCGAGGCCGACCAACTGCGTGACGAGGCGGCGGAGGACGCCGGGCGGGTGCGCGCGGAGGCCGAGCAGATCGCCGTGCGGCTGCGCGGCGAGGCCGAGGCCGAGGCGGAGCGCGTGCGCTCCGAGGCCCAGGAGACCGCGGACCGGCTGCGCGCGGAGGCGAAGGCCGCGGCCGAGCGGGTCGCCGCGGAGGCCGCCGAGGCGCTGGCCGCCGCGCAGGAGGAGGCGGCCCGGCGCCGCCGGGAGTCCGAGGAGACCCTGGCGTCGGCGCGGACCGACGCCGAGAGCGAGCGGGCCCAGGCCCGCGAGGAGAGCGAAGAGCTGCTGGCGCAGGCCCGCAAGCGCTCCGAGGAGGCGCAGGCCGAGGCGGTCTGGCTCACGGAGGAGGCGGAGCGGCGCGCGTCGGAGGTCGTGGCGGCGGCGGAGGCCACCGCGCAGCAGGTACGGGACGCGGTGGCCGGGCTGCACGAGCAGGCCGAGGAGGAGGTCGCCGGACTGCGCAGCGCCGCCGAGCACGCGGCGCAGCGGACGAGGACCGAGGCCGAGGAGGAGGCGTCGCGCGTCCGCGCCGACGCCCACGAGGAGCGCGAGCGGGCCACCGCGGACGCCCTGCGCATCCGCACCGAGGCGCGGGCCGAGACGGACGCGGCGAAGGCGCTGGCGGAGCGCACCGTCGGCGACGCCATCGCCGAGGCCGAGCAGCTGCGCACCGACACCGCCGAGTACGCGCAGCGGGTGCGTACGGAGGCCACGGACGCCCTGGCGGCCTCCGAGCGGGACGCGGCCCGGACCCGGGCGGACGCCCGCGACGACGCCAACCGAATCCGCGGCGAGGCGGCGGAGGCCCTGGAGGCGTCCCGCGCCGAGGCCGCGTTGATCGCCGCCGAGGCGACGGCGGCGGCGGAGCTCGTCACCGAGGAGACCCGCGCGGCGAACGCCGTCACGGTCGCCGAGGCCGAGGCCGCGGCGGAGGCGCTGCGCACCGAGGCCGCGACGACCGTGGACGAGGCGCGCGCCGAGGCGAACCGGCTGCGCGGCGAGGCGGCCGAGCAGGCGGACCGGCTCATCGGCGAGGCGGCGTCGGAGGCGGAGAAGCTCACGGCGCAGGCGGCCGAGACCCTGGCCGGCGCCGAGCGGGACGCGACCCGGATCCTGGTCGAGTCCCGTACCGAGGGCGACCGGCTCGTCGAGGAGACCCGCGCGGCCAACGAACTCACCGTCGGCGAGGCCGCGGCCGAGGCCGAGCGGCTGCGGGCCGACGCGGCCCGGGTCCTGGACGAGGCCCGGGCGGACGGCGGCCGGATCATCGGCGAGGCCACCGCGGAGGCGGACCGCGTCACGGTCGCGGCCAACGAGACGCTGGCGAGCGCCGAACGGGAGTCCGAGCAGACCCGGGACGAGGCGCGCGCCGAGGCGAACCGGCTGCGCGGCGACGCCGCCGAGCAGGCGGACCGGCTCGTCGCGGAGGCGAGGGCGGAGGCGGCGAAGCTCACCGAGCGGACCCGCAAGGAGAACGAACGCACGGTCGGCGAGGCCGCGAACGAGGCCGAGCGGCTGCGCACGGAGGCGGCGCAGGCGCTGTCCTCGGCGCAGGAACACGCGACGCGCACCCGCTCGGAGGCCGAGCGGGTCAAGGCGGAGGCGGCGAACGAGGCCGAGCGCATCCGGTCGGAGGCCCGTACGGAGTCCGAGCGCGTCCTGGACGAGGCCCGCGAGGAGGGCAACAAGCGCCGCAGCGAGGCCGCGGAGCAGGTCGACCGGCTCGTCACCGAGGCCCTCGCGGAAGCCGAGAAGCTCACGACCGACGCCCAGAAGCAGGCGCTCGCCGCCACCACGGCGGCCGAGGAGCAGGCCGACGCGATGGTCGACGCCGCCCGCAAGGAGGCGGCGCGCATCACCTCGGAGGCGACCGTCGAGGGCAACTCCCTCGTGGAGAAGGCCCGTACGGACGCGAACGAACTGCTGGTCGGGGCGCGTACGGACGCGTCGGCCATAAGGGAGCGGGCGGAGGAACTGCGCGGGCGGGTCGAGGCGGAGGTCGAGGAACTGCACGAGCGGGCCCGCCGGGAGTCGGCCGAGCAGATGAAGTCGGCCGGCGAGCGCGTGGACAAGCTGGTGCGGGCGGCGACCGAGCAGAGCGTCGAGGCCGAGGCGAAGGCCAAGGAGCTGGTGTCGGACGCGAGCAGCGAGGCGAGCAAGGTCCGCATCGCCGCGGTGCGCAAGGCCGAGGCGCTCCTGAAGGAGGCCGAGCAGAAGAAGGCCGAGGTGTCCCGCGAGGCCGACAAGACGCTCGCGGAGGCGAAGGCGGAGGCCGAACGGCTCGTCGACGAGGGCCGCCGCGAGCTGGAGGTCCTGGTGCGCAGGCGCGAGGACATTCAGGCGGAGATCTCCCGTGTCCAGGACGTTCTTGAGGCGTTGGAATCATTCGAGGCGCCTTCGGGCGGCGGGAAGCCCGTGATCGGCGGCCAGGGTGCGGGGGGCGTGAAGGCCGGAGCGGCGGCGGGATCGAATCGTTCGGGTGGCAAGACGTCAGAGAGCTAGCCAAGGCCCTGTGACGTGTGCTCCTGATGGAGGTTCAGGCGAACGAGTGACAAGCATTCTGTCGCCTTGCCACTCAAAAGGGGTGTCATTGTCCGGATCAAACGCGGATTGACTCGATGACACGCCGTCCGGGCGCCTAGGATTCCCCTTAACACCTCACGTAGCACCTCATCGGTCTCATTCGACAGGAACCCCATGAGCGACACTTCCTCCCCCTTCGGCTTCGAGCTCGTGCGGCGTGGTTACGACCGTGGTCAGGTGGACGACCGCATTACCAAGCTGGTCTCCGACCGCGACAGCGCCCTTGGACGTATCAACTCTCTGGAAAAGCGGATCGAGGAACTACACCTCGAGACGCAGAACGCCCAGGCCCAGGTGAACGACGCCGAGCCGTCGTACGCCGGCCTCGGTGCCCGGGTCGAGAAGATCCTGCGGCTGGCCGAGGAGGAGGCGAAGGACCTGCGCGAGGAGGCCCGTCGCGCGGCCGAGCAGCACCGCGAGCTGGCCGAGTCGGCCGCTCAGCAGGTGCGCAACGACGCCGAGTCGTTCGCCGCCGACCGGAAGTCGACGGCCGAGGACGAAGGTGTCCGGATCGTCGAGAAGGCGAAGGGCGACGCCTCCGCCCTGCGCACCGAGGCACAGAAGGACGCGGCCTCCAAGCGCGAGGAGGCAGACGCCCTCTTCGAGGAGACCCGCGCCAAGGCCGCCCAGGCCGCCGCGGACTTCGAGACCAACCTGGCCAAGCGCCGCGAGCAGTCGGAGCGTGACCTGGCCGGCCGTCAGGCCAAGGCCGAGAAGCGCCTCGCGGAGATCGAGCACCGCGCGGAGCAGCTGCGCCTGGAGGCCGAGAAGCTCCGTACGGACGCCGAGCGCCGCGCCCGCCAGACCGTGGAGACCGCGCAGCGCCAGGCCGAGGACATCGTCGCCGACGCCAACGCCAAGGCGGACCGCATCCGCAGCGAGTCCGAGCGCGAGCTGGCGGCTCTCACCAACCGCCGCGACTCCATCAACGCGCAGCTGACCAACGTCCGCGAGATGCTGGCGACGCTGACCGGTGCGGCCGTCGCGGCGGCCACCCCGATCGTCGACGACGAGCCGGTCTCGCGCGGGGTTCCGGCGCAGCAGAGCCGCTAGAACGCAGCCGTCCAGGCGCTGATGGCACGCACGATGCGGCGTCGTGACGCTTGAGGGCCGTATGTCCCCTGTATGAGGTGGCGTACGGCCCTTCGGCGTTCTAGCGTGGCGGCATGATCGAGCTTGAGGGCCTTACGAAACGATTCGGCGCGAAAACCGCCGTGGACCACCTCAGCTTCCAGGTCAGACCGGGGGTGGTGACGGGCTTCCTCGGCCCCAACGGGGCGGGGAAGTCCACGACCATGCGCATGATGCTCGATCTCGACAACCCGACCAGCGGAACGGTCCGGATCGACGGCAAGCACTACCGGGAACTGCCGGAACCGCTGAAGTACATCGGGGCGCTGCTGGACGCCAAGTCCATGCACGGCGGCCGCACCGCGTACAACAACCTTCTGTGCCTGGCCCAGTCGAACCGGATCCCGGAGCGGCGGGTCGCCGAGGTCCTGGACCTGGTCGGTCTGACGGCCGTGGCCAAGAAGAAGTCGAAAGGATTTTCGCTGGGGATGGGGCAGCGGCTGGGAATCGCCTCCGCCCTGCTCGGCGATCCGGAAATCCTGATGTTCGACGAACCCGTCAATGGTCTGGACCCCGAGGGAATTCTCTGGATCCGCAATCTGATGAAGGGTCTGGCCTCGGAGGGAAGGACGATCTTCGTCTCCTCCCACCTGATGAGCGAAATGGCGCTGACCGCGGACCATTTGGTGGTCATCGGGCAGGGCAGGCTGCTGGCGGACCTGTCGATGGCCGATTTCATCCAGCAGAACTCCCGCAGTTACGTCCGGCTGCGCTCGCCGCAGCAGGAGCGGCTCAAGGACGTCCTGCACGAGGCCGGCATCAGCGCCGTCAGCGTCCCGGCGTCCGGGGCGCTGGAGATCGACGGCGTGGAGTCGGAGCGGCTCGGCGAGCTGGCCGCCCAGCACCAGATCGTGCTGCACGAACTCAGCCCGCAACGGGCTTCACTGGAGGAAGCGTTCATGCGTATGACGGCGGACTCCGTCGAGTACCACGCCCACGCCCCGGGAGCCGGCCTCCACGGCGGACCCGCGGCGCCCGGCGCGGCTGCCGACAACCCGGCCCGGCCCGCCGACGTCCCCGCCTGGGGCGCCGGGTTCGACGCGACGCGCAAGGGCGGCGAGTGACCGTGTCCTCCTTCCCCGCCGTCCTCAAGTCCGAGTGGACCAAGATCCGCACCGTCGCCTCGACGGTCTGGACCCTGGTCGCCGCCCTGGTGGTCACCGTCGGCCTCAGCGCCGCGCTGTGCTCGTTCATCAACGCGTCCTTCAAGGACATGCCCCCGGAGCAGCAGCTCACCTTCGACCCGACGGTCGCGAGCTTCGCCGGGATGACCCTCGGCCAGCTGGCGATGATCGTCTTCGGCGTGCTGGTGGTCGGCAGCGAGTACAGCTCGGGCATGATCCGCACCTCGCTGGCCGCCGTGCCGCGCCGCGCGAGCTTCTTCTTCGGCAAGCTCACGGTCGCCACCGCGCTGGCGTTGATCGTGGGCCTCGCGACCAGCTTCCTGTCCTTCTTCCTCGGGCAGGCCATCCTGGGCGAGCGGTCCATCGGCCTCGGCGAGGACAACGTGCTGCGCGCGGTCATCGGCGCCGGCCTCTACCTGGCGATGCTCGCCCTGTTCTCCATGGGCACGGCCGCGCTGCTGCGCAGCTCGGTCCTGGCGATCTGCATCCTGATCCCGTTCTTCCTCCTGATCTCCAACATCCTCGGAGGGGTCGAGGCCACCCGGAAGGTGGCCCAGTTCTTCCCGGACCAGGCGGGTGCCAAGATCATGCAGGTGGTGCCGGGCGCCATGGACAGCGGCACGACCCCGTACGGCCCCTGGGGCGGCTTCGGGATCATGGCCCTGTGGACCGCCGCCGTCGTCCTCGGGGGCTACGTGGTCCTCAGGAAGAGGGACGCCTGAGCCCCGGGTCCTCCTGACGTACTACGGGTGATCCCCGGGCCGCTCTCAGGGGCGGCTCAGGGATCACGCCGGGACGGAACCACCCGGGACTCGTTATCCTCTTAATCCTTACGCGGGCGAAAGTCGTCCCGGCCTGGTAAGGGGCAGCAAGATGATCGAGGCAGTCGGACTCACCAAGCGCTTCGGCGCGAAGACCGCCGTCGACCAGTTGTCGTTCCAGGTCAAGCCGGGTCACGTCACCGGATTCCTCGGGCCCAACGGCTCGGGGAAGTCCACCACCATGCGCATGATCGTCGGCCTGGACCGGCCCACGTCCGGTCACGTCACGATCAACGGCCTCCCCTTCCGGGACCTGCCCAACGCCCAGCGGCACGTCGGAGCCCTGCTCGACGCCAAGGCGGTGCACGGCGGCCGCCGGGCCCGCACCCACCTGCTCGCCGTCGCCCAGCTGTCCGGGATCCCGGAGAAGCGGGTGGACGAGGTGCTGGCCGTGGTCGGACTCCAGGACACGGCCCGGCAGCGTACGAAGGGCTTCTCGCTCGGCATGGGCCAGCGGCTCGGCATCGCCACCGCCCTGCTCGGCGACCCGCAGGTGCTGCTCTTCGACGAGCCGGTCAACGGACTCGACCCCGAGGGCATCCTGTGGGTCCGCAACCTGATGCGGCAGCTCGCCGCCGAGGGCCGCACCGTCTTCGTCTCCTCGCACCTGATGAGCGAGATGGCCCTCACCGCCGACCACCTGATCGTGATCGGCCGGGGCCGGCTGCTGGCCGAAATGGGCACCCAGGAGTTCATCACCCACAACTCGGCCGGATTCGCTCGGGTCCGCGCGGCCGACACCCACCCGGATGGCCGGGACACGATGGCCGCCGCCCTCACCGGGGCGGGCGCCCGGGTGCTCAAGGAGCCCGACGGAGCACTCCGCGTGACCGGACTGGAGCTGCCGCACATCGCCGACCTCGCGCACGAGGCGGGCGTACGGCTGTGGGAGCTGTCACCGCACCGGGCCTCGCTGGAGGAGGCGTACATGCGGATGACGCAGTCCTCCGTCGAGTACGCCTCCACCGAGGACCCGCGCGCCGAGCTGTGGGAGCCCGACCCCCCGAGCGTCCCGGCGTGGGAGGACGAGGAGGAGGCCCCGCAGGCCCCCGCCGCGGCCTTCTACGCTCCCCCGCCGCCCGCGGCGGGCGGGCAGCCCTTCCTGATGCCCGACAGCGCCGGCGAGCTCGCCGCGGCGACGAAGAACACCCCCGAGGAATCCCGATGACCGGCCCCGTCCCCAGCGGCTCCGCGCCCGGCGCCCCCACGGCCGGCGGCGCGACGCGCACCGCGGCCCCGACGGCGGGCTACAGCTCCTCGCTGCCCACGCCCCGCCCGCACCTGGGGCACGCCCTGGCCTCGGAGTGGACCAAGATGGTGTCCGTCCGCTCCACCCTGTGGACGCTGGGCTCCCTCGTCCTGGTGGTCGTCGGCATCGGGATGGTCTTCGTGGTGCAGAGCACCGACCAGGAGTACACCGAGATCGCCTTCGCCACCCCCGCCCTCTTCGGGCTGCTGGTCGGGCAGATCGCGGTCATGGTGCTCGGCGTCCTGACGATCACCTCCGAGCACGCCACCGGTCTGGTCCGCACCACCTTCACCGCCGCCCCGGAGCGCCACCGCGTGCTCACCGCGAAGTACCTCGTCTTCAGCGCCACGGCCTTCACCGTCATCGCCTGCGCCGTCTTCGTGGTCGGGCTGGCCGGGCAGATCGTGCACGGCGGGAGCGCTGCCGGCGCCCACCCCGCGAACGAGTGGTCCGGCGCGCTGCTGGGCACCCTCTACGTCACCCTGCTCGGCGTGCTCGCGCTCGCCGTCGGGGCGGTGATCCGGCACTCGGCCGGGGCGATCGCCGTGATGCTCGGGGTCGTCACGCTGCCGCCGGTGATAGGGGCCGTGCTCACCATCTGGGAGGGTGCGGCGCCCGCCGGGCAGGTGATCCTCGAACACAACGCCCCGGTGGCCCTGATGACGCTGTTCGGTCTGCAGGAGGTCGACACCTCCCTGAACATGCCGGGGCCGGCCATGCACATGCTGGTCATCCTGGTCGTCACCGGCGCCGCCGTGACCGCCTCGTACCTGACGGTCGGCCGCCGGGACGTGTGACGCCGGGCGCCGGGGCTCCGCGCCCCGGACCGTGCGGACCGGGCCCTCAGTGCCGGGGAGCGTTGCGGGACCGCTGCACCCGCGAGGTGCGGCGGTCCTTCGCGTTCCAGCAGGCCTTGTGCCAGTGCCGCCGGTCGTCCACGCCGCCGTACTCCGGCCAGGCCACCAGGTGCGGGGTTCCGGAGGAGATCTCCTGGTCGCAGCCGGGGCAGCGGTAGCGCTTGCCCGCCGCGCTCGCGCCGGCGACGTGCCGGATCCTCCACTCCTCGCCCTGGTACTCCTCCGTCCGCTCCAGGCCGTACCGGTCGAGGCCGGTGCTGGGTCGTTCGTCCGGAGTCTCGCCGCCCCTGGGGCGGTTGTGGCGCGGGGACACGTATACCTCACGGAAGGGCGGGCGGCAGTGACTTTCTCCCAGACTACGCGCCGTGGGCCCGGGTACCCGCAGGGTGTCTACCGGAGGCGGACCGCGCTGCGGCGGCTGGCCCGACAATCCCAATAACTTTCCCGTCAGCCCGTGCCTTTGGCACGTGTCGGACGTTGTTGCCACAGGAAGAACCGGTCCACCTGGGGGAGGCCGCGTCAGCCGCGAGGAGGCTAAAGGCGATGCGCGTAGGAGCATTTGTACTGGCGGCCCAGTTCCCGGGCCAGGGAGCGGGCGAGGCACTGCACCGGGCGGTGCGGACGGCGGAGGTGGCCGAGGAGGCCGGGCTCGACTCGGTCTGGCTCGCCGAGCACCACTTCGTCCCGTACGGGGTCTGCCCGTCGGCGGTGACCCTGGCGGCCCTGCTGCTGGGGCGGACCCGGCGGCTGCGGGTGGGCACGGCGGTGAGCGTGTTGCCGAGCACACACCCGGTGGCCCTCGGGGAGCAGACGGCGCTGCTGCACCTGACCTCGGGCGGCCGGTTCACCCTGGGGGTGGGGCGCGGCGGGCCGTGGGTCGACCTGGAGGTGTTCGGCGGCGGGCTCGACGCGTACGAGAACGGCTTCCCGGAGGCCCTGGACCTGCTGCGGGACTGGCTGACCCGGGCGCGGGTGGGCGCCGCCGGCGAACGGTACGGCTTCCGCGAGGTGGCCGTCGTACCGAGGCCCTCGGAAGCGCTGGACGGGGACGGGCCGGGGCCGGAGGTGATCGTGGCCTGCACGTCGCCGTCGTCGGTGCGGGCGGCCGCGGAGCGCGGGCTGCCGATGCTGCTCGGCATGCACTGCGGGGACGAGGACAAGGCGGCGATGGTCGGGCTGTGGCGGCGCACGGCGCGGGCCGCGGGCCACGCGCCGGAGTACGTGGCGGCGGCGGGGCACGTCTCCGCCGGGGTGTGCCAGCTGGCGGACCGTACGGCGGACGCCCGCGAGACCCTGCTGAAGGCGATGCCCGGCTGGTTCAAGCAGGGCCTGGACGCACACGTCACGGTGGACGGCCGCGAGCGCGCGATGCGGGACCCGGTCGCCTACACGGAACTGCTGTGCGACCTGCACCCGGTGGGTACCCCGGCCCTGGCGGCGGACCGGCTGGCGGCCACCGCGGAACGGACCGGCATCACGCGGTTCGCCCTCCTGACGGAGGGCTCCGGCGATCTCGCCGCGACGGAGGAGAACGTACGGCGCATCGGCACCGAAGTCCTGCCCCGCCTCGGCTGAGATCAACCAGATGCCCGCCGGCAGGTGCTAGCAGTCCCGCATTTCCGGGGACTGGTTGAGCAGCTGACCGCGGATCGAAGTGAACTTGGCCAGCCGGTCGTCCACCGAGGAATCCAGCGGGAAGACCGCTACCCGGTGGCAGTTCTGGAACGCCAGGCGCACTCCGAAGTGCCGCTGCAGGGCACCGCGTATCGCGTCACTCGCGAGGGCGCGGAGCAGCTGCCCGCGCGCCTGCTCGTCGGGCGGCGGCGTCTGGTTGTCGGCGAACTGGCCGCCGTCCACCTTCAGCTGGGCCACGAGCGAGCTGATCATCTCCCATGCGTAGGGCAGGGAGGTCCGGACGCAGTCGACGAAGGCGGCTTCGTCGACCTCGCCTCGCTCGGCCTGTTCGAGTAGGGCCGGTGAGACGTCGAGCGACATGGGTTCTCCTCTCGCGACCCCGGCCGATTGGGTTGCCGGAGCCTTACGGGCAGGGAAGGAGATCGCGACGCAGCGTGCACGCTCCGCAACCTCCTGCTCACCACGGTAGGCGCCCCATGGGTGCCGCACCAGGAGAATGCGCATACAACGCGCCATCGGCGAACGGGGCTTTCAGGGGCGAATCGCGTGGAGGCCGCCCCGTCGAGTAGCGTTGCCGACCATGCGTCTCGTCATCGCCCGCTGCTCCGTCGACTACGCGGGCCGGCTCACCGCCCATCTGCCCTCGGCACCCCGTCTGATCCTCGTGAAGGCCGACGGCAGTGTCTCGATCCATGCGGACGACCGGGCGTACAAACCGCTCAACTGGATGTCGCCGCCCTGCACCCTCAAAGAGGGGACCGGGGACGAGGCCGGTGTGTGGACGGTCGTCAACAAGGCGGGCGAGAAGCTCATCATCACGATGGAAGAAGTCCTCCACGACTCCTCCCACGAGCTCGGCATCGACCCGGGGCTCATCAAGGACGGCGTCGAGGCCCATCTCCAGGAGCTCCTCGCCGACCGCATCGAAACGCTGGGCGAGGGCTACACCCTCATCCGGCGCGAGTACATGACGGCCATCGGCCCCGTGGACATCCTGTGCCGGGACTCCTCCGGGGCGACGGTGGCGGTGGAGATCAAGCGGCGCGGCGAGATCGACGGTGTGGAACAGCTGACCCGCTACCTGGAGCTGCTGAACCGCGATCCGCACCTGGCGCCGGTCCGCGGCGTGTTCGCGGCGCAGGAGATCAAGCCGCAGGCCAAGGTGCTGGCCACGGACCGCGGGATGGACTGCGTGGTGCTGGACTACAACGCCATGCGCGGCATCGAGGACGACAAGCTCCGCCTGTTCTGAACGGGTTGACCGGCTCCCGGCCGGGTCCGGGACAGCGTCCCGGGCCCGGCCGGTGCTGGTCGTACGCCGCCGGGTGTCAGACCCCGCCGGGCGTCAGGGCCTCCGTGGTCGGCGGGACGCTGGCCGTGGGCGGCTCGGTGTCCGTGGGCGTCGCGGTCGTGGCCGACGGTTCCGGCGAGGTCGTGGGCGGCGTCGTGGCCGTCGTCGGGGTGCTCTTCGTCGGCGTCGGGGACGGCCGCTGGGACGGGGTGCGCACCGGGGTCCGGCCCGGGGCCGGCGCGAGCGTCTGCCCGGGTACGACGGTCTCCCCGGGTCCGGCGGACTCCACGGGCGCGGCCGGTTCGGCGGGCTCCGTCGGCGCAGGATCGTTGCCGCTCGTCCCCGGCAGGACCGTCGGGGGCGCCGTCGGGGACGTGGAGACGGCCGGCGCGTCATTGCCCGGTGACGGCGCGTCCGACGAACTCAGGGTCAGCGCCACCACCGTGCCCAGCACCACCACCGCCAGCGCCCCCGACCCGGCGAGCAGCAGCACGCGCCGCCGGCCGGCCCGCGGGGCGGGTGCGGGCGGCGGCGCCGCGGCGACGGGCTGCTTCGGCGTGAGCGGGAAGGCCTCCTCGAACACCTCCGACAGCGTCGTGGGCGGCTCCGAGCGGCGGGCGACCGGTACCACCGGCGTCAGCCGCGTCACCGCCTCCGCCGCGCCGCGGGGAGCGCCGGGGACCGGTGCGGCCGCCGCGCCGGGTTCCTGCGCGGGCGCTGCGGCCGACACGACCGCCGTCGGGGCCGTCGGCGCGGCCGGCGTACCGGCGGCTCCCGCCGCCGCACCGGTGGCCGTGGCGGCCCCCGCGGCTGCTCCGCCGGACACGGCCGTGCGGGCGGCGCCGCCCGCCGCTCCCGTACCCGCGGCCGTGCGGGCGGCGCCCCCGGCACCCGCGGCCGCGGCGGCCACCGCGGCGGCGGCCGCGGAAGCGCCGGACATGCCGCCCGAGGGACCGGCACCCTTGCCCGTATCCGTGCCGGTGCCGGTGCCCGTGCTCGTGCCGGTGCCGTAGCCCGCGCCCGTGCCCGCCGCGAGGGCGGCCGCGCCGACCGTTCCGCCCGGGCTCGCCGGGAGGGCCGCCGGGGCCTCCAGCCGCAGCGGCGGCGAGGCCGCCACCGCCGCCGACTCCCCGTCCACGACCAGCGCGAGCGCCCGCCGCCCCGCGACCGTGCCCCGCTTGTCGGCGAGCGCGCCCCGCAGCCCGATCGAGGTCTCCAGCTCGGCCCGCGCCCGGTCGAGGCGCCCCTCACACAGTGCGAGCACGCCCAGTTCGTGGTGGAAGTACGCCTGCTCGGCGACCTCCCCCGCCTTCCGCGCGGCCTCGGCGCCCGAGCGCAGCACCCGCTCCCAGGCCTCCCAGTGCAGCGAGGCCGCGAACGCCGGAGCGGCCGTGCGCGCCAGCAGCACCGCCGCCACCACGTCCGCACCGGCCAGCGCGGCGAGCACCGCCTCCGCTTCGGCGCCGACGCGGTCCGGGGTCACCGAGGCGTGCCCGGTCCACCAGGCGTAGTGCCGGGCGGCCGTACGGGCCTCCTCCGCGGCGGTGTCGCCGTACCCGACCTCCTCCAGCTGCCGCGCGACCCCCGCGGCCAGCCGGTAGCGCGCCCCGACGGGCGTCAGCAGCCCGCAGGCCAGCAGTTCCGCGACCGCCGTATCCGCGTGGGTGTCCCCCACCAGTGCCGGCAGGTGCGCGTGGTGCGGCAGCTCCCCGCCCAGCGCGCACGCGATCCGCAGGGCGGCGCGCGCCGACTCGCTGACCCGCGAGGCCAGCAGCTCGGCGGGGGCCGCGCCCTCGGCGAGCGTGGGCAGGGGCACCTCGACGGTGTCGCGCGGGCGCCCCTCGAAGACGCCCGGCTCCTCCTCGTCGTCGTCCTCGTCGGTGCGGTTGAGCTCGTCGCGCTGCCGCAGCAGGGCGGCGGCCTGGACGAAGCGCAGTGCCAGGCCCTCGGAGGCGAACCGCAGGTCCTCCGCCCAGGCGGTCTCCTCGTCCGTCAGCGGCCGGCCCGCGCGGGCCTCCAGCAGGTCCAGGCACTCCGCCTTGCCGAGGCCGGAGAGGAAGACCTCCTCCAGGTGCGAGTCGTCGGAGGGGGCCCGGGTGTCGGGGGTCGCGGCGAGCAGGTAGGCGCACTCGGGGGTGGCGCGCAGCAGTTCGTCGAGGGCGACGCCGCCCATCTCCAGGTCGTCCAGGAGGACGACGGCGCCTATGTCCCGCACCCGGGAGAGGAGCTCGATGCGGTCGGGCCGCTCCTCCGGGGCCTCGTACACGGCCGCGTACAGCGCGTACAGCAGTTCGGCGGGCTGCTGGTGCCCGTACCCGCTGAGCCGTACGACGCCGTCCGGCGCGACATCCGCGCACTCGGCGGCGACCGCGTCGAGCAGGGTGGTGCGGCCCGATCCGGCGGGGCCGGTCAGCCGTACGGACCGTCCCCGGCCCAGCAGCCGTACGAGACGCTCCCGCTCCTCCTCGCGGGCCGGCAGCAGCCGTCCGGGGACGGACTGGCCGGGCAGGGCGGGGGGCCGGGCGCCCGCGTCGCGGGCGCGGCGGGCGGCCGGGCCGCGCTTGGCGGGGCGGCGGCCGGTGTCGGCGCCGGGGCGGTGGGGTTCTATCTCGCTGCCGTCGACGGGGTTGACGGTGAGGGAGAAGTCCCCGGCGGTGAGGGTGACGATGCGTGCGGGACCGGCCGCGGCGGGCACGGCCGGTGCGCCCTCGGACCGGTCCGCCGGCTCGGCCGTCTGCCCCTGTGTACGGTCCATGACCAAGTCCCCCGATCGCGGGCCGCGCGCCTCGCCGTCGTACCGCCCGGCCGTCGCACACTCCGCTGTCGCCACTGGTCCGGTTTCCGCCCGAACCCTAGACCGTGGCCGGTCGCGCCGGAACCGCCGGGGTGCCATCACCACCGGACCGTTACGTTTCCGCAGGAAACGGCGGCCGGGAGGATCACACCCTGGGCAGGGACTCCGCTTCCAGTCCGCCCTCGATGGCGAGGATGCGGTGGAGCCGGGTGGCGACGAGGAGCCGCTGCATCTGCGGCGGCACCCCGCGCAGGACGAGGCGCCGTCCGGTCCGGCCGGCCCTCCGGTGGGCGCCCATGATCACACCGAGGCCGGTGGCGTCCCAGGAGTCGAGCCCGGTGAGGTCCAGCACGAGGTCGCCGTGGCCGTCGTCGAGGGCGGAGTGGAGGACCGTCCGGGCGTCCGCCGCGCTCCGCACGTCGAGGCGGCCCCCGACAGCGAGTTCGGCGTGGTCGCCCCTGATGTGCATGTGAACTCCCGGCAGTACTGCGTACGTATGGTCCGACTGGTCCGTGGTCGGCAACTCTCACTGCAACTGACTGCCGCGCGGGCAGGTAAGTTGCCGACCGTGAGCGAACCGATACCTAATTCACTCCGTGGGGTGAAGGCATTCGAACGGTGGTGCTCAGTGGTCCGGTCGGGTCAGTGCTTGTAGAAGCCCTGACCGCTCTTGCGGCCGATGTCCCCGGCGTCCACCATCCGGCGCATCAGCTCCGGCGGCGCGAACTTCTCGTCCTGCGACTCGGTGTAGATGTTGCTCGTGGCGTGGAGCAGGATGTCGACGCCCGTGAGGTCGGCGGTGGCCAGCGGGCCCATCGCGTGCCCGAAGCCCAGCTTGCACGCGATGTCGATGTCCTCGGCGGAGGCCACGCCCGATTCGTACAGTTTGGCGGCCTCGACGACCAGCGCCGAGATCAGACGGGTCGTCACGAAGCCGGCGACGTCGCGGTTGACGACGATGCAGGTCTTGCCGACGGACTCGGCGAACGCCCGGGTGGTGGCGAGGGTTTCGTCGCTCGTCTTGTAGCCGCGCACGAGCTCGCACAGCTGCATCATCGGGACGGGCGAGAAGAAGTGGGCGCCGACGACGCGCTCCGGACGCTCCGTCACGGCCGCGATCTTGGTGATCGGGATGGCGGAGGTGTTGGAGGCGAGGATCGCGTCCTCGCGCACGATCTTGTCGAGGGCACGGAAGATCTCGTGCTTGATCTCGATCTTCTCGAAGGCGGCCTCGACGACGATGTCCACGTCGGCGGCCGCGTCCAGGTCGGTGGTGGTGGTGATGCGCGCGAGCGCGGCCTCCGCGTCCTCGGCCGACAGCTTGCCCTTGGAGACGAACTTGTCGTACGAGGCCTTGATCCCGTCCGTACCGCGGGTCAGCGCGGCATCGGTGACGTCGCGCAGCACGACGTCCCAACCCGCCTGAGCGGAGACCTGAGCGATCCCGGAACCCATCAGTCCGGCACCGATGACGGCGAGCTTCCCAGCCACTGCACACCCCTCGTTCTCAAAACGGCCCAGTCACGTAGCCTCTCCGGCGGAGACTAGCGTTTGGGCGGTGCGGTGTGGCCGCGAAGTAACACGCGTCACGTCTCAGCTGACGGACATCACACCGGTACGGCCCAGCGCCCCTGCGCAGCCGCCCAGTTCGCTCCGCCCCCTGCTCCGGGTGCCGGCGGCCGGCCGCCGGAGGGGCACCGCGTGCGGATCCCGGCGGGGCGTCACTACGCTGGCGGCATGGTGAACCTCACGCGCATCTACACCCGTACCGGCGACAAGGGCACGACCGCCCTCGGCGACATGAGCCGTACGGCCAAGACCGACCTGCGGATCTCCGCGTACGCCGACGCCAACGAGGCCAACGCGGCCCTGGGGGCGGCGATCGCGCTGGGCGCGCTGCCCGAGGAGGTCGTGAAGGTCCTGGTCCGGGTGCAGAACGACCTCTTCGACGTCGGCGCGGACCTGTGCACGCCGGTGGTGGAGAACCCGCAGTACCCGCCGCTGCGCGTGGAGCAGTTCTACATCGACAAGCTGGAGGCGGACTGCGACCTCTTCCTGGAGCAGGTGGAGAAGCTGCGCAGCTTCATCCTGCCCGGCGGCGCTCCCGGCGCCGCCCTGCTGCACCAGGCGTGCACGGTCGTCCGGCGGGCCGAGCGCTCGACGTGGTCGGCGCTGGAGGTGCACGGCGAGACGATGAACCCGTTGACCGCCACCTACCTCAACCGCCTCTCCGACCTCCTGTTCATCCTGGCCCGCGTGGCCAACAAGGAGGTCGGGGACGTGCTGTGGGTGCCGGGCGGCGAGCGCTGACCCGACCGGGCCGCCGGCGGAGACCTACCCGTCGGCCTTCACCGGGGCGGGCCGCTCCGCGGCGCCGGCCGGGGCCTTCTTCGGCCAGAGCGTGTACGCGACGGCGATGAGGGCGTGGATGCCGACCACGCGCAGGGCGGCGTACTGCGTGGCCTCCAGCGAGCTGACGTCCCCCGCGTCGCCGACGTACCAGACGGCCGCCCGGAGCAGGCCGAGCGCGACGGCGGCGGCGGCGACGGTGCGGGCCCACAGCTTCCACTCGTGGACGGCCCGCGCCGTCCCGTATCCCGCGCCGGGCGGCTTCGGGCCGCCCGCCAGCCGGTGCGCGGCGTGGCCGTCGAGCCACTTCACCGTGTAGTGGCCGTAGGCGACGGTGTAGCCGATGTAGAGCGCGGCGAGACCGTGCTTCCAGTCCGGTGCGGCCCCGTTCTTGAGGTCGACGGTGGTGACGACCAGCAGGACGAGTTCCAGCACCGGTTCGCACAGCAGGACGGCCGCCCCGAGCCGCGGCCTCTTCGCGAGGTAGCGCAGGGCCAGGCCGGCCGCCAGCAGTACCCAGAAGCCGACTTCACAGGCGATGATCAGGGCGACGACCACGGGGGCCCTCCGTTCCGCTCGGTTCTCCGGCGTGTCCTCCCAGGCTCCCGCCCGATCGGGCCCGGATCGTCGTCTGCGGTGACGAAAGACGACTGCACCGTTCGATGTAGCCGGCCTCCGCCCCGGCGCCGAGGCCGGCGGCCCTCTCACCGTGTTGGATGGGTGGGTGACCCCGAGCAGCCTCCGCCCCCACCGCCACGACGTGCTCCTCGCCCTCGTCAGCGTGTTCACTGGCCTGGTGCTCTGGTCGCTCGGCGTGCACCAGGCCGACGGCCGGGACTTCCTCCCCGACTGGGCCGCCCTGATCCCCCTGGTGGTCCTCGGCTCGATGGAGCTGCTGCGCCGCTCCGCGCCCAGGGTGGCGCTGAACGTCGGTACCGTCGGCCTCGTCGCGGACCAGTTCACGGTGGGCAGCCTCGCCACCGTCCTGATCTTCACCGACCTGATGTACGCGGCCGTGGTCTACGGCACGCCCGGCATGGCCCGGCGGCTCCCGGTCTCCACCGGTCTGATCACCGTGGCCGTCACGATCGTCTCGGTGGCCTGGCTGCGGACCCCGCAGGCGCTGCTGATCGGCGTGGTCACCGGCCTCGTCAGCTTCGGGCCGGCTCTGACCGGCGCCACCCTGCGCAACCAGCGGGAGGCGGCCGTGGCGGCCCGGCTGCGCGCCGAGCAGACAGCGCTGCTGGCCGAGATGGACCGTACGCAGGCCGTGATCGCCGAACGCGCCCGGATGGCACGGGAGCTGCACGACATGGTCGCCAACCACCTCTCCGCCATCGCCATCCACTCCACCGCCGCCCTCTCCATCGACCGGGCCGACACCAGCCGCGAGGCACTGGGCGTGATCCGGGAGAACAGCGTCCAGGGACTGGCCGAAATGCGTCGTCTGATCGGACTGCTGCGGGACGCCGGGGGCGACCGGGAACCGATCGCCACGCCCTCGCTCGACGCCCTCGACGCCCTGCTCGGCCAGGCCCGCACCAACGGTTCGGGAAGCGGGCTGGAATTCGTCCTCCACGACGACCGGCCGCCCGGGGGCGACGTACCGGCCCCCGTGGAGCTGGCGGCGTACCGGATCCTCCAGGAGTCGCTGACCAACGCCCTCAAGCACGCGGCGCCGGGCACCGTCTCGGTGCGCGTGGCCCGTGAGGGCGGGCAGCTGAGCGTGGCGGTGGACTCCCCGTACGGGGACCGGCCCGGCCCGCGCGCCCCCGGCTCGGGGGCCGGGCTGATCGGCATGCGGGAGCGGACGGAGCTGCTGGGCGGACGGTTCACGGCGGGCCGGTCGGGCCCGGTGTGGCGGGTGCGGGCGGTCCTGCCCGCGGAGGAGAGGGCGGTGGAGGCATGACCATCCGGGTGGTGGTGGCGGAGGACCAGAGCGCGGTACGGGCCGGGCTGGTGCTGATCCTGCGCAGCGCGGGCGACATCGAGGTGGTGGGCGAGGCCGCCGACGGGGAGGAGGCGGTGCTGCTCGCCCGGGAAATGCGGCCGGATCTCGTCCTCATGGACGTGCAGATGCCCCGCCTGGACGGGGTGTCCGCGACGCGGCAGGTGGTCGCGGAGGGCTCGGCGGACGTCCTCGTCCTGACCACCTTCGACCTGGACGAGTACGTCTTCGGGGCCCTGCGGGCGGGCGCGGCCGGCTTCCTCCTGAAGAACGCGGACGCCGCGGAGCTGATCGCGGCGGTACGCACCGTCGCGCGCGGGGAGGGCCTGATCGCCCCGGCGGTGACCAGGCGGCTCATCGCCGAGTTCGCGGCCCCGCAGGTGCGCCGGCCGCAGGCCCCGCCGGAGACGGCGGCGGCGCTGGCCTCGCTGACGCGACGCGAGCGGGAGGTGCTCGGCTGCCTGGGCGAGGGGTTGTCCAATGCGGAGATCGCGGTGCGGCTGGAGATGGCGGAGGCCACGGTGAAGACGCACGTCAGCAGGCTCCTGGGGAAGCTGGACCTGCGCAGCAGGGTCCAAGCGGCCGTACTCGCCGGGGAGTTGGGCATTTAGGAGCACCGGTCTGGACCTCTTGACGGTTGGTCCAGACCTTTCTACGCTCGCCGGAACACTGTGGTGAGCGTGCATGACAAAGCGTGCTCACGGGCGGCGCAGGTCCCACCCCCATGTCGGAGCCGGCCCCACGGCTCCGACGGACCTTCGGAGGAACACCCTTGAGCACAGCATCCCCACCCCGCAGCCGGCGCACCCGGTTCTTCACGCGGATCGCGGCGGTCGTGGCCGCGCTCGCCGTACCGATCAGCGGGCTCGTCGCGCTGGCCGGACCGGCGCAGGCCGCCGCCGCCGCGACTGCGACGTACACCAAGGTCTCCGACTGGGGCTCCGGCTTCGAGGGCAAGTGGACGGTGAAGAACACCGGCACCACCACCCTCACCAGCTGGACCGTGGAGTGGGACTACCCGGCCGGCACCTCGGTCACCTCGGCCTGGGACGCGACCGTCACCAGCTCGGGCACCCACTGGACGGGCAAGAACCTCGGCTGGAACGGCACCCTCTCCCCCGGCGCCAGCATCAGCTTCGGCTTCAACGGCGCCGGCCCCGGCGCCCCCAGCGGCTGCAAGATCAACGGCGGTTCCTGTGACGGCGCCACCCAGCCCGGCGACAACCCTCCCTCCGCTCCCGGCACCCCCACCGCCGCGAACGTCACCGAGACCTCGCTGACCCTGAGCTGGACGGCCGCCACCGACGACAAGGGCGTCAAGAACTACGACGTCTACCGCGGCGGCACCAAGGCCGCCACGGTGACCGGCACCAGCTACGCGGACACCGGCCTGACCAAGGGCACGGCGTACGCCTACACGGTGATCGCCCGCGACACCGCCGACCAGACCGGTCCCTCCTCCGGCGCGCTGTCCGTCACCACGCCCGGCGGCGGCGGCACCGACCCCGGCGCCGGCACCAAGGTCAAGCTGGGCTACTTCACCAACTGGGGCGTCTACGGGCGCAACTACCACGTGAAGAACCTGGTCACCTCCGGCTCCGCCGCGAAGATCACCCACATCAACTACGCCTTCGGCAACGTCCAGGGCGGCAAGTGCACCATCGGTGACGCCTACGCCGACTACGACAAGGCCTACACCGCCGACCAGAGCGTCGACGGGAAGGCCGACACCTGGGACCAGCCGCTGCGCGGCAACTTCAACCAGCTGCGCAAGCTGAAGGCCCAGTACCCGCACATCAAGATCCTGTGGTCCTTCGGCGGCTGGACCTGGTCCGGCGGCTTCGGCCAGGCCGTCGCCAACCCGGCCGCCTTCGCCCAGTCCTGCCACGACCTGGTGGAGGACCCGCGCTGGGCCGACGTCTTCGACGGCATCGACCTCGACTGGGAGTACCCGAACGCCTGCGGCCTGACCTGCGACACCAGCGGCCCCGCCTCCCTGAAGACCATGATGCAGGCCATGCGCACCAAGTTCGGCGCGAACAACCTGGTCACCGCCGCGATCTCCGCCGACGGCTCCAACGGCGGCAAGCTGGACGCGGCCGACTACGGCGGCGCGGCCCAGTACGTCGACTTCTACAACGTGATGACGTACGACTTCTTCGGCGCCTGGGCGGCGAAGGGCCCCACGGCCCCGCACTCCCCGCTCACCGCCTACCCGGGCATCCCGCAGGACGGCTTCAACTCCGAGGCCGCGATCACCAAGCTCAAGGGCAAGGGCGTCCCCGGCTCCAAGCTCAACCTCGGCATCGGCTTCTACGGCCGCGGCTGGACCGGCGTCACCCAGGCCGCCCCCGGCGGCACCGCCACCGGCCCGGCCCAGGGCACCTACGAGCCGGGCATCGAGGACTACAAGGTCCTCAAGGCCACCTGCCCCTCCACCGGCACCATCGCCGGCACGGCCTACGCCAAGTGCGGCAGCAACTGGTGGAGCTACGACACCCCCGCCACGGTCGCCTCGAAGATGGGCTGGACCAAGCAGCAGGGCCTCAGGGGAGCCTTCTTCTGGGAGTTCAGCGGCGACACCACCAACGGTGAGCTCGCCCACGCGATCCACACCGGGCTCCAGTAACCGCCACTGAGCGCATCCGGTGACAGACGAAGCCGGGGAGACGGGTCCGCCCCCGTCTCCCCGGCTTCTTCGCGTCGTCCGCAGATCCCGCTCAGGCCACGTTCACGCGCTGCCCGGGCGGCGCCGCCTCCAGCCAGGCGAGGAACCCGGTCAGCGCGTCGTCGCTCATCGCCAGCTCCAGGCGCGTCCCCCGGTGGAGGGCGCCGAGCACGACGGCGTCGGAGAGCAGGGCCAGCTCCTCCTCGCCCGCGGGCGCGCGCCGGGCGAGCACCTCGATGGACGAGCGCTCCAGCACGCGGCGCGGCCTCGGCGAGTAGCTGAAGACGCGGAACCACTCGATCCGGTCGCCGCTGTAGCGGGCGACCCCGTACACCCAGCCCTTGCCCGAAACGTCCGGTTCCTCGGACACGCCCCAGCGCATGCTGCAGTCGAAGGTGCCGCCGGACCGCTGGATGAGTCTGCGGCGCAGGCCGAAGACAAACAGCCCGATCACCACCAGGGCTACGACCAGGCCGCTCACAAGCAGAGCGAGGAGCATCTTCACCGACCTCCTCGCTCATCGAAATACCGCGTGCGAAAAAACGACCTGCATCGCCTCAGCCGCGACCCGGTCTGGAAAGCTCCAGAACGGACCGCGGCTGAGGTCTGCCGAGCCCCGGAAGTCGCCCTCCGGGGCTCAGCCTTTCAAACTCCGACGGACGTTCAGCCCGTTACGGCGCGCAGTCGGACATCCGCGCGACGCTCGGCGGCCGCGTCGGCCTCCGACTTCGCGCGCTCCAGTGCCCGCTCCGCACGCTGGACGTCGATCTCGTCAGCGAGCTCGGCGATCTCGGCCAGCAGGGACAACTTGTTGTCCGCGAACGAGATGAAACCGCCGTGCACCGCGGCGACGACAGTGGCGCCGTCACTGGTGCGGATGGTCACAGGGCCCGATTCCAGCACACCGAGAAGCGGCTGGTGACCGGGCATGACGCCGATGTCGCCGGACGTGGTGCGGGCGACAACAAGGGTGGCCTCGCCGGACCAGACATTGCGGTCCGCCGCGACCAGCTCGACGTGCAGCTCAGCAGCCAAGGTGGCTCCTCGGGTCACCACCCGGCGGGTAAGCCGGGTGTTGGGTCAAATTCTAATGGGCGTGGGGAGAGGGACGGGACACACCCGCCCCTCTCCGTGGATCCTTCGGATCCGGGGCGCTCCTCGCGGAGCGCGCCGGATCAGGAGACGCCCAGCTCCTTGGCGTTCGCCTTCAGGTCCTCGATGCCACCGCACAGGAAGAACGCCTGCTCGGGGAAGTGGTCGTAGTCGCCGTCGCAGATCGCGTTGAACGCCACGATCGACTCCTCCAGCGGAACGTCCGAACCGTCGACACCGGTGAACTGCTTGGCGACGTGGGTGTTCTGCGACAGGAAGCGCTCGACGCGACGGGCACGGTGGACAACGAGCTTGTCCTCCTCGCCCAGCTCGTCGATACCGAGGATCGCGATGATGTCCTGGAGGTCCTTGTACTTCTGCAGGATCCCCTTGACGCGCATCGCCGTGGCGTAGTGGTCCGCCGCGATGTACCGCGGGTCGAGGATGCGGGACGTCGAGTCCAGCGGGTCCACGGCCGGGTAGATGCCCTTCTCGGAGATCGGACGGGAAAGAACCGTCGTCGCGTCGAGGTGGGCGAAGGTGGTCGCCGGCGCCGGGTCGGTCAGGTCGTCCGCGGGGACGTAGATCGCCTGCATCGAGGTGATCGAGTGACCACGGGTCGAGGTGATGCGCTCCTGGAGGAGACCCATCTCGTCGGCCAGGTTCGGCTGGTAACCCACCGCGGAGGGCATGCGGCCGAGCAGCGTCGACACCTCGGAACCCGCCTGGGTGTACCGGAAGATGTTGTCGATGAAGAACAGCACGTCCTGCTTCTGCACATCGCGGAAGTACTCCGCCATGGTCAGACCGGCCAGGGCGACGCGCAGACGCGTGCCCGGCGGCTCGTCCATCTGGCCGAAGACGAGGGCCGTCTTGTCGATGACGCCGGACTCGGCCATCTCCTCGATGAGGTCGTTGCCCTCACGGGTACGCTCACCGACGCCCGCGAAGACCGACACACCGTCGTGGTTGTTGGCGACGCGGTAGATCATTTCCTGGATCAGAACGGTCTTGCCGACACCGGCACCACCGAACAGACCGATCTTTCCACCCTTGACGTACGGGGTGAGAAGGTCGATGACCTTGACGCCGGTCTCGAACATCTCGGTCTTCGACTCGAGCTCGTCGAAGCGGGGCGCCTTGCGGTGGATCGGCCAGCGCTCGGTGACGTTGGCGTTCTCCTCCGGGTAGTTCAGCACCTCACCGAGGGTGTTGAACACCTTGCCCTTGGTGAAGTCACCGACGGGGACGGTGATGCCCTCGCCCGTGTCGGTCACCGGGGCCTGGCGGACCAGACCGTCGGTGGGCTGCATGGAGATCGTGCGGACCACGCCGTCACCCAGGTGCTGGGCGACTTCGAGGGTCAGCGTCTTCAGCTTGCCGTCCTCGGCCGGGTCGGCGACCTGGACCTTCAGCGCGTTGTAGATCTCGGGCATGGCGTCGACGGGGAACTCCACGTCGACGACCGGGCCGATGACCCGGGCGACGCGGCCCGTGGCGGCGGCCGTCTCAACAGTGGTCGTCATTACTTGTCACTCCCCGCGGTCGCGTCAGCCATGGCGCTCGCGCCACCGACGATCTCGCTGATTTCCTGGGTGATTTCGGCCTGGCGGGCCGCGTTGGCAAGCCGGGAGAGACTCTTGATGAGGTCTCCGGCGTTGTCGGTCGCCGACTTCATCGCGCGGCGGCGGGCGGCGTGCTCGGAAGCGGCCGACTGCAGCAGTGCGTTGTAGATGCGGCTCTCGACGTAGCGCGGCAGAAGGGCGTCGAGGACGTCCTCCGCCGACGGCTCGAAGTCGAACAGCGGAAGGATCTCGCCCTTCGCGCCGCCCGCGGTTGTCTCGGTCTCCGGAGCCTCGTCGAGGCTGAGCGGCAGCATCCGGCCGTCGACCGCGTTCTGCGTCATCATCGACACGAATTCCGTGTAGATGATGTGCAGCTCGTCGACGCCGCCCTCGGCCGTCTCCGTCTGGATGGCCTCGATCAGCGGCCCCGCGACGCGCTTGGCGTCGGAGTAGGCCGGGCTGTCCGTGAAGCCGGTCCACGACTCCGCGACCTTGCGCTCGCGGAAGCCGAAGTAGGCCAGACCCTTGCGGCCGACGATGTACGTGTCGACCTCCTTGCCCTCGCCGCGCAGCCGCTCGGTGAGCCGCTCCGCCTGCTTGATGGCGTTCGAGGAGTAGCCGCCGGCCAGACCGCGGTCGCTCGTGATGAGCAGGACCGCGGCACGCGCCGGCGCCTCGACCTCGGTGGTCAGGGCGTGCTTGGTGTTCGAGCCGGTCGCCACCGCGGTCACCGCACGGGTGAGCTCGGTCGCGTACGGCATCGATGCCGCCACCTTGCGCTGCGCCTTGACGATGCGCGAGGCGGCGATCATTTCCATCGCCTTGGTGATCTTCTTGGTCGCCGTGACGGCACGGATGCGACGCTTGTAGACCCGGAGCTGCGCTCCCATGAGTCAGGTCCCTTCCGTCGTCACTTGGAGACGTTGACGGCCGGCGCGTCCTCGCCCAGAAGCTTGCCGTCCGAGGTTTCGAACTGCTGCTTGAAGGCGGCGATGGCGTCGGCGATCGACGTCAGGGTGTCGTCCGACATCTTGCCGCCGTCGGCGATGGAGGTGAGGAGGTCCTTGCGCTCGCGGCGCAGGTGCTCCAGCAGCTCCGACTCGAAGCGACGGATGTCGTTGACCGGGACGTCGTCCATCTTGCCGGTGGTGCCGGCCCAGACGGAGACGACCTGCTCCTCGACGGGCATGGGCTGGTACTGACCCTGCTTGAGCAGCTCGACCAGGCGCTTGCCGCGCTCCAGCGAAGCCTTCGAAGCGGCGTCCAGGTCGGAACCGAAGGCGGCGAACGCCTCCAGCTCGCGGTACTGGGCGAGGTCCAGGCGCAGACGGCCGGAAACCTGCTTCATCGCCTTGTGCTGGGCGGAGCCACCGACGCGGGAGACCGAGATGCCGACGTTCAGCGCCGGGCGCTGGCCCGCGTTGAAAAGGTCGGACTCCAGGAAGCACTGGCCGTCGGTGATGGAGATGACGTTGGTCGGGATGAACGCCGACACGTCGTTCGCCTTGGTCTCGACGATCGGCAGACCGGTCATCGAACCGGCACCCATGTCGTCGGAGAGCTTCGCGCAGCGCTCCAGCAGACGGGAGTGCAGGTAGAAGACGTCGCCCGGGTAGGCCTCGCGGCCCGGCGGACGGCGCAGCAGCAGCGACACGGCGCGGTAGGCGTCGGCCTGCTTCGACAGGTCGTCGAAGATGATCAGGACGTGCTTGCCGGCGTACATCCAGTGCTGGCCGATGGCCGAACCGGTGTACGGCGCCAGGTACTTGAAGCCGGCCGGGTCGGAGGCCGGGGCGGCGACGATCGTCGTGTACTCGAGCGCGCCGGCGTCTTCCAGGGCGCCGCGAACGGACGCGATGGTCGAGCCCTTCTGGCCGATGGCGACGTAGATGCAGCGAACCTGCTTGTTCACGTCGCCCGAGCGCCAGTTGTCGCGCTGGTTGATGATCGTGTCGACGGCAAGAGCGGTCTTGCCGGTCTGACGGTCACCGATGATCAGCTGACGCTGGCCACGGCCGACGGGCACCATGGCGTCGATGGCCTTGTAGCCGGTCTGCATGGGCTCGTGAACCGACTTGCGGATCATGACGCCCGGGGCCTGCAGTTCGAGGGCGCGACGGCCTTCGGTCGCGATCTCGCCGAGACCGTCGATCGGGTTGCCGAGCGGGTCGACGACGCGGCCGAGGTATCCCTCGCCGACGCCGACGGAGAGCACCTCACCGGTGCGCTGCACCGGCTGGCCCTCCTCGATTCCGCTGAACTCGCCGAGGACGACCGCACCGATCTCGCGCTCGTCGAGGTTGAGGGCGAGACCGAGGGTGCCGTCCTCGAACTTCAGCAGCTCGTTCGCCATGGCGGAGGGAAGACCCTCCACCTTTGCGATGCCGTCGCCGGCAACGCTGACCGTTCCGACCTCCTCGCGCGAGGCCGCGTCCGGCTGGTACGACTGGACGAAGTTCTCCAGTGCGTCCCGGATCTCCTCCGGCCGGATCGTGAGCTCCGCCATCTGGGTTCCCTGCTCTCCTTGTTGGGCCTGAAGCTTCTTAGGGGTCTGGGGGCGACCCCCAGGAATCTTCTGCAAGTTCTGCACGGCCCAACCGGGCCGCTAGGAATGCGTTGTTCTATTGGTGAATGGTCAGCCGGCCATGCGGCGGGTCGCCTCGGAGAGGCGGTCCGCGATGGTGCCGTCGATGACCTCGTCGCCGACCCGCACCACGATCCCGCCGAGGACCTCGGGGTCCACTTCGAGGTTCAGGTGCATCTGGCGGCCGTACAGCTTGGCCAGAACCGCGCCGAGACGCTGCTTCTGCACGTCGCTGAGCGGAACCGCGGTGGTCACGGTGGCGACCATGCGGTTGCGGCGCTCGGCGGCGAGCGTGGAGAGGGACTCGAGTCCCGCTTCCAGGCTACGTCCACGCGGCTGCGTGACAAGACGGATCACCAGGCGCTCGGTGACCGGGTTCGCCTTGCCGCCGAGCAGGCTGCGGAGCAGCTGGCTCTTGGCGGAACCGGTGGCCGCACGGTCGGTCAGCGCCGCGCGCAGCTCGGTGCTCGAGGCGACGATCCGGCCGAAGCGGAAGACCTCGTCCTCGACGTCGTCGAGCGCGCCGCCCTGCTGGGCCGCGGTGAGGTCGGCGGTGTCCGCCAGCTCCTCCAGCGCGTCCACCAGGTCGCGGGACTGCGACCAGCGGGACCGGACCATGCCGGACACGAGGTCGAGGGTTTCCCCGCCGACCTGGCCGCCCAGCAGGCGCCCGGCCAGCTCGGCCTTGGCCTCGCCGGACTGCGCCGGGTCCGTGATGACCCGACGCAGCGAGACCTCACGGTCGAGCAGCGTGGTGACGGCAGCCAGCTCACCGGCGAGCTTCGGCGCGTCGACGGACGTGTTGTCCGTCAGCGCGTCGAGACGCTCGCGCGCGGAGGCCAGTGCCTCGCGGCTCGCTCCGTTCATCGGGCAGCCCCGTTCGACGCTGCCTTCTCCTCGAGCTCGCTCAGGAAGCGGTCGATGGTGCGGCTCTGCCGGGCGTGGTCCTCGAGGGACTCGCCGACGAGCTTGCCGGCCAGGTCGGTGGCGAGCTTGCCCACGTCCTGACGCAGCGCGTGAGAGGCGGCCTTGCGGTCGGCCTCGATCTGCGTGTGGCCGGCAGCGATGATCTCCTCACGCTGCCGCTGGCCCTCTGCGCGCAGTTCTTCCTTGAGCGCAGTGCCCTGCTCCAGCGCGTCCTGGCGCAGGCGCGCGGCTTCGTGCCGGGCTTCGGCGAGCTGGGCCTTGTACTGCTCCAGCACGCTCTGGGCCTCGGTCTGAGCGGCTTCCGCCTTCTCGATACCGCCTTCGATGGCCTCGCGGCGCTCGTCCAGAACCTTGTTGATGTTCGGGAGGAGCTTCTTCGCGAGGAAACCGAGGACGATGACGAAGGCGATCAGACCGATGACGAGCTCGGGGATCGGCGGGATGAGGGGGTTTTGCGCTTCCTCAGCCGCGAGAACCAGGAGGTTCACTTCAGTGCCTTTCGTCTAGTGGCTGGTCGTGAATCCGAAGATCACTTGCCGTAGACGAACGGCATGACCAGGCCGATCAGCGCGAGCGCCTCACAGAAGGCGAAGCCGAGGATCTGGTTGGCGCGGATCAGGCCGGCAGCCTCGGGCTGACGGGCGAGAGCCTGGGTGCCGTTACCGAAGATGATGCCGACGCCGACGCCGGGGCCGATGGCCGCGAGGCCGTAACCGATGGAGCCGAGGGAACCGGAGACGGCAGCAAGGGTCTGGGACATGCCAGTTCTTCCTTCTCTTTCACGGACCGGTGGGGGTTGGCCACCGGACGACTAAGGGACTCAGGGAGCGAGGATCAGTGGTGCTCTGCGAGCGCGCCCTGAATGAAGCTGCAGGCCAGGAGTACGAAGACGTACGCCTGGACGGCCTGGATGAAGAGCTCGAAAGCCGTCATCACCAGGACCATGACGAACGAGACGCCGGCGTAGGCGATCCCGATGCCGTTCAGCAGGTACCAGCTGGCGATCGTGAAGAGCAGCAGCAGGGTGTGACCGGCGAACATGTTCGCGAACAGTCGGACCGCGTGGGTGAAGGGGCGGACCAGGACGTTCGAGAAGAACTCGATGACCATGACCATCGGCAGGACCGGGCCGAGCGACTTGTCGTAGCCCGTCAGGTTCTTGAAGCCGCCGACGAAGCCGTGACGCTTGAACGTCACGCTCATCCAGATCACGTACACGATCGCCGCGAGGGCGGCGGGGTACGAGATGATCGCAGTCACCGGGAACTGGGCCAGCGGAACGATGGACCAGAGGTTCATGATCCAGACGAAGAAGAACAGCGTGACCATCAGGGGGACGTACTTCTCGCCCTCCTTCTTGCCCAGCGTCTCGTACACGATGCCGCGGCGCACGAAGTCGTAGCCGGCCTCGGCGACCATCTGGAGCTTGCCCGGGACGACCTTCGGCTTGCGGAAGGCCAGCCAGAAGAAGCCGACGATGACGACCGTGCCGAGCAGGGCCAGCAGCATCGTCTTGTTGAAGTAGATGTTGCTGTCCGCGTCGCCGAAGATCGGCTCGAACAGGAACGAGTGCAGGCCGGGAGCCGGGAATCCACAACCGTCGAAGATGTGGCAGTCGGTCTCGAAGGCGAGCACCGTCGTCGGGTCAGCACTCACCGCGGGCTCCTTCAGCGTGGCGCATAGGTACGGCAACCTCGTTGTGTCGGCGCGGCGCACAGCCGCTGTTCGGCACTGGACTGGTGTTACGGATGTGGGGGCGACGTTCAGGCAGTGAGCCTCGCGATGGAACAGGCGTCAGCTCAGATGCCCGCGCCCGCAGTGCCGCAGATGGCACTGGACGATAGCAGGATCCCGACCACGCGCTTATGCCGCCCCTACCCCTCACGTCTTCGGTCCGGAATTGTCGGGCTTTTCGCCCTTCATGGAATCCGGTTCGACGTAGAGGATCTTGGCCTTCATATGAGCACGCGCCTGCGCCGCGATCCACACCAGGGTGGTGACGACGAGCGTGAGGGCGAAGGCCTTGGGATGGAACAGCGTCGTGTTCTTGAACGTGGCGACGAAGACGAAGAGCAGCAGGATCTGGGCCGTGTAGAGCATGAGCCCCATGGCCTGGAACAGGTGCGGCAACGATTTCGCGGTGCGCTGGAGAACGACGAATCCGATACCCATGAACAGGATCACGATCAGGGTCGCGACGACGGCTCCGACAGCGCCCTTGCCGCCCACGACCCACGCACTGATACCGGCGGCAACAGCGCCGGCGACAGCCGTGGGCACGACGGCTTGAAGGAGAAGTCGGGTGTCATCTGACCGCATGGCGGTTTGCTCCGCGTGATGATGGGGGGCAAGGGACTCGTACGGGACGAGCGTAAGCCCGGTCCGAGAGAAGGCCTCGGGCCAATGGACCGTCGCACTACGGTCCTTCGGCTCTGTCGCCGGGTTTAGTGAACGGTATCACAAAGTATTTGATGAGAGCTTTACCCGCAGGGTGTGCTGACTGTCACACATGAGAGTGACCCTGCGCGTGTGTGCAGGACAGCATGGCGACTTGCGTGATAAAGGGGGCGCTTGTCCGACATGCCCCCTGAGGCTCACCGGGTGGACTCGGCCTTGCGCCGGTCGGGGAAACGAGAACGGGGGCCCACGGCCGTCGCTCCGTTGACGCCGGAGACGCCCGCCGCGATCGGCCTCGCGGGCTCCGGCTCCCGGCCCGAGGTGTCCCGCGCGGCCGCTTCGGCCGCCGCTTCCGCGGCCCGTCCCGCGTGCCGGTAGCGCGGCGGCACCAGGCCCTCCGCCCAGAGCGGGGCGCGCGGGGTGAAGCGCGGCAGCAGGAGCAGGAGCAGACCGAGCGCGCTCAGCGCGGCGATGGCCAGCACGATCCACATCGACGCGGAGTGCACCGAGTACGCGACGGCGCCGAAGGCGATGAGCCCCGACCAGAAGTACATGATCAGGACCGCGCGGCTGTGCGAGTGTCCGAGTTCCAGCAGCCGGTGGTGCAGGTGTCCGCGGTCGGCCGCGAACGGCGACTGCCCCTTCCACGTACGCCGCACGATGGCGAGGATCAGGTCCGCCATCGGGATCGCGATGATCGTCAGCGGCAGCAGCAGCGGGATGAAGACCGGCAGCATCGCGTGGGTGGCGTTGCGCTCGCCGCCCGCGAAGAGCGCCATGGCGTCGGGGTCGACCTGGCCCGTGATCGAGATCGCGGAGGCGGCCAGCACCAGACCGATGAGCATCGAGCCGGAGTCGCCCATGAAGATGCGGGCCGGGTGCATGTTGTGCGGCAGGAAGCCGAGGCACATGCCCATCAGAATCGCGGCGAAGAGCGTGGCGGGCGCGGCCGCCTCGATGCCGTAGCCGAACCAGATCCGGTACGCGTAGAGGAAGAGCGCGGCAGCGGCGATGCAGACCATGCCGGCGGCCAGGCCGTCGAGACCGTCGACGAAGTTCACCGCGTTGATGGTGATCACCACGAGGGCCACGGTCAGCAGGTTGCCCTGCCACTGCGTGAGCGGCACCGTCCCGATGCCCGGGACCGGAATCCACAGGATGGTCAGACCCTGCATCACCATCACGCCGGCGGAGATCATCTGCGCGCCCAGCTTGATCAGGGCGTCGAGCTCGAACTTGTCGTCGAGCACGCCGACCAGCCAGATCAGGGCCGCCCCGGAGAGCAGGGCCCGCGGCTCGTTCGACAGCTCGAAGACGCCGTTCAGGTTCCGCAGGTGGTCCGCCACCAGGAGTCCCGCGCACAGTCCGCCGAACATCGCGATGCCGCCGAGCCGCGGTGTGGGCTCCCGGTGCACGTCGCGGGCACGGATCTCCGGCATGGCCCCGGCCGCGATCGCGAACTTCCGCACGGGCCCGGTCAGCAGGTAGGTCACCGCGACCGTGACGCATAGCGTCAGCAGATATTCACGCACGGGCTGCCCCAGATGTATCGCCGGCCATCTCAGCCCCACACATTAGCTGCGATGTCACCAGTGCCGAGGACGCGAGGGGGCGGTCTCCCGGTTGCGGTACACCCCTCATATCCGCATTACGCCCCGTACGGGGGAAATGCCGATGCCAGCTCGTTGACCTCGGTCCGCGTTCGCGCGGCTTCCCCGCGCAGTGCGGTGGCAAACAGCCCGGCGATCCGGACCATCTCCGCCTCCCCCATCCCCTGGGTGGTCACGGCCGCCGTACCCAGCCGCACCCCGCGCTGGTCCCCGTACGGGAGCGCGCAGGTGTCGAGCACGATGCCCGCGGCCGCGAGCCGGGCCCGGGCGGCCGGACCGTCGAGGCCCAGCGGCGCGGGGTCGGCCGACAGCAGGTGGGTGTCGGTCCCGCCGGTGGTGACCGCCAGCCCCAGCTCGCCGAGCGCCCGGGCCAGCGACCGGGCGTTCGCGACGACCCGGTGGGCGTACGTGGTGAAGGCGGGGCTCGCCGCCTCCCCGAACGCGACCGCCTTGGCCGCGATGGTGTGCATCTGTGCGCCGCCCTGCGTGAAGGGGAACACCGCCCGGTCGATCCGCTCGGCGAACTCGGCGCCGCACAGGAGCATGCCGCCGCGCGGCCCCCGCAGCACCTTGTGCGTGGTCGCGCACACCACGTCCGCGTACGGGACGGGGCTCGGGGCGGCCCCGCCGGCCACCAGCCCGATCGGATGGGCGGCGTCCGCGATCAGGAAGGCCCCGACCTCGTCGGCGATCTCGCGGAAGGCCGAGTACTCGGGGTGGCGGGGGTAGCAGATCGACCCGCAGACGATGGCCTTCGGCCGGTGCGCGCGGGCCAGCTCCTGCACCTGCCCGTAGTCGATGAGGCCGGTCTCGGCGTCGACCCCGTACCCGACGAAGTCGAACCAGCGGCCGGAGAAGTTGGCGGGCGACCCGTGCGTGAGGTGCCCCCCGTACGGGAGCCCCATGGCCAGCACCGTGTCCCCGGGCCGCAGCAGCGCGGCGTAGGCGGCCAGTACCGCGGAGGAACCGGAGTGCGCCTGTACGTTGGCGTGCTCGGCGCCGAACAGCGCCGTCGCCCGCTCCACGGCGGCGCGCTCGGCCAGGTCGGCGTACTCGCAGCCGCCGTGGTGGCGGGCGCCGGGATAGCCCTCGGCGTACTTGTTGGCGAGCGGTGACCCGAGTGCGGCGAGCACGGCGGCGGAGGTGAAGTTCTCGGCGGCGCTCAGCTGGAGGGTGGTGGCCTGCCGCAGCCGCTCCCCGTCGAGGATGTCGGCCAGCTGCGGGTCCTGCCGGCGCAGGAGCTCCGCCGACTGCTCGGTGATGACGGTCATGGCACGACTCCCGCGCGCTGGGTGTACCGGGTAGGGCCACGATATTCCCGCCACCCGTTTTCCGCCGCCCGAGCCGCTCGGCGGTACGCGCTCACGCCCGTCGGCGGGGTGCGCCGCCGCTCGTGGGGGCCGTGCGGGCCGGCTCCGTCAGCGGGAGGCGGTGACGCCCGTCAGGGCCGTCACGACCGGGTCCAGCGCCTGGTTGATCTCGTCGCCGATGGAGCGGAAGAAGGTGATCGGCGCCCCGTACGGGTCGTACACCTCGTCCGCGTCGGGCGTCGGCGCCAGCAGCCAGCCGCGCAGCGCCGCGGCCGCGCGGACGAGCGCGCGGGCCCGTTCCACCATCCCCTCGTCCAGCGGCGGCAGGGTGGCCGGATCTATGGCCCGCACCAGCCGGGTGAACTCCTTCAGCGTGAAGGTCCGCAGCCCCGCGGAGTGGCCCATCGAGACGACCTGCGCCCGGTGGTCACGGGTGGCGGTCAGCACCAGATCGGCGCGTATGACGTGCTCGTCCAGCAGCTCCCGCCCGGTGAAACCGGAGGCGTCGGCGCCGAAGTCGGCGAGGACCGCGGCCGCGTTCGCCTCCATGGGGGCTCCCTCGTGCCCCCACGTGCCGGCGCTCTCCACGATGAGGTCCCCGGTGACGAATCCCCCGAGGCGGTGCGAGAGGGCGTGCCGCGTCAGCCGCTCGGTGATGGGCGAACGGCAGACGTTTCCGGTGCTGACGTGGAGTATGCGGAAGGTGTTCCCCCCGGTCACCTCCCCCGGACTCCATCCGTGGGGGCTCGCCTGGAGGCGCTCGCCCGCTATGCCACGCCCCTCAGGGCTCACGGGGCGACCTCGAGGTCGGGTACGACCTCCCGCAGCTGGTCGGCGGTCAGGGCGCCTTCCCGCAGGAGCACCGGCACCTTGCCGGTGACGTCGACGATCGAGGACGGCTGGATTCCGGGGGTCGGACCGCCGTCGAGGTACACGGAGACGGAGTCCCCGAGCATCTCGCGGGCGGCGTCGCAGTCCTCGGGCGCCGGGTGACCGGTGAGGTTCGCCGAGGAGACGGCCATCGGGCCGACCTCGGTCAGCAGCTCGATCGCGACGGGGTGCAGCGGCATCCGTACGGCCACGGTGCCCTGGGTGTCCCCCAGGTCCCACGCCAGCGACGGCTGGTGCTTGGCGACCAGCGTCAGCGCGCCCGGCCAGAAGGCGTCGACGAGCTCCCAGGCCTGCTCGGAGAAGTCCGTGACGAGGCCGTGCAGGGTGTTCGGGGAGCCGATGAGCACCGGGGTGGGCATGCCGCGGCCGCGGCCCTTGGCGGCGAGCAGCTCGTGGACGGCCTCGGGGCTGAAGGCGTCCGCGCCGATCCCGTACAGGGTGTCGGTGGGCAGCACGACGAGCTCGCCGCGGCGCACGGCGGATGCGGCTTCGCGCAGGCCCGTCTTGCGGTCCGTCGCGTCGTTGCAGTCGTATCGCCGGGCCATCAGCGGGACTCCTCGTGCAGCAGGGGGGTGGTGGCGGTGTCACTGGGGTGGGCGGCCCGGATCACGGCATGGCCTTGCGGGCGGTCGCGAAGCGCGGGCGGTTGTTGAGGTCCGGGTGGTCGGCCGCGTCGGCCCAGCCCCGTTCCTCGGCGAAGATCCACGGCACCTGGCCGCCCTGGGTGTCGGCGTGCTCGATGACGACGATGCCGCCGGGCCGCAGCAGGCGGTGCGCGGTGCGCTCGATGCCGCGGATGGTGTCGAGGCCGTCCTCGCCGGAGAACAGCGCCATCTCGGGGTCGTGGTCGCGGGCCTCGGGGGCGACGTACTCCCACTCGGTCAGCGGGATGTACGGCGGATTGGAGATGACGAGGTCGACCTGGCCGTCCAGCTCGGGCAGGGCGCTCAGCGCGTCCCCCTGGTGGACGGTGACCCGGGAGCCCTCGGCGTTCTTGCGGGTCCACCGCAGCGCGTCCTCGGACAGCTCCACGGCGTGCACGCGCGAGCGCGGCACCTCCTGCGCCATGGCCAGTGCGATGGCGCCGGAGCCCGTGCAGAGGTCGACGATCAGCGGCTCGACGACGTCCATCGCCCGGACGGCCTGTATGGCCCAGTCGACGACGGACTCGGTCTCGGGCCGGGGTACGAAGACCCCGGGCCCGACCTGGAGCTCCAGGTACCGGAAGAAGGCGCGGCCGGTGATGTGCTGGAGCGGCTCGCGCGCCTCGCGGCGGGCGACGGCCTCCCAGTAGCGGGCGTCGAAGTCCGCGTCCTTGACGTGGTGCAGTTCCCCCCGCTTGACGCCGTGCACGAAGGCCGCGAGCTCCTCCGCGTCGAAGCGCGGTGAGGGCACGCCGGCGCCGGCCAGCCGCTGGGTGGCCTGGGCCACCTCGGCAAGCAGCAAGTTCACGCTGGTCCTCCGGGCTGCTGTCGTACGGGGGGGGTGGTGCGGGGTTCGGTGGGGCTCGGTGGGGCTCAGTGCGCGGCCGCGAGCTTCGCGGCCGAGTCCGTGTCGACGCAGGCCTGGATGACCGCGTCGAGCTCGCCGTCGAGCACCTGGTCCAAGTTGTACGCCTTGAACCCGGTCCGGTGGTCCGAGATCCGGTTTTCCGGGTAGTTGTACGTACGGATCTTCTCCGAGCGGTCGACGCTGCGCACCTGGCTGCGGCGCACGTCGGAGGCCTCCTGCTCGGCGGCCTCCTGGGCCGCGGCGAGCAGCCGCGAGCGCAGGATGCGCATGGCCTGCTCCTTGTTCTGGAGCTGGCTCTTCTCGTTCTGGCAGGAGGCGACCACACCGGTGGGCAGGTGCGTGATGCGCACGGCCGAGTCGGTGGTGTTGACGGACTGGCCGCCGGGGCCGGAGGAGCGGTACACGTCGATGCGCAGGTCGTTCATGTTGACCTCGACCTCGACCTCCTCGGCCTCCGGGGTGACGAGCACGCCGGCGGCGGAGGTGTGGATGCGGCCCTGCGACTCGGTGGCCGGAACGCGCTGGACGCGGTGCACGCCGCCCTCGTACTTCAGACGGGCCCACACGCCCTGGCCGGGCTCGGTGGCACCGTTGCCGCCCTTGGTGCGGACGGAGACCTGGACGTCCTTGTAGCCGCCGAGCTCGGACTCGGTGGCGTCGATGATCTCGGTCTTCCAGCCGACGCGCTCGGCGTAGCGCAGGTACATGCGCAGCAGGTCCCCGGCGAACAGGGCCGACTCGTCGCCGCCCGCGCCCGCCTTGACCTCGAGGAGCACGTCCTTGTCGTCGCTGGGGTCGCGCGGGACCAGCAGCAGGCGGAGCTTCTCGGTGAGCTCCTCGCGCTGCACGGCCAGCTCCTTGGCCTCGGCCGCGAAGTCGGGGTCGACGGCCGCGAACTCCTTGGCCGTCTCGATGTCCTCGGCCGACTGCTTCCACGCCCGGAAGGTCGCCACGATCGGGGTCAGCTCCGCGTAGCGCTTGTTCAGCTTGCGCGCGTTGGCCTGATCCGAGTGGACCGAAGGGTCGGCGAGCTTCTTCTCAAGATCGGCGTGCTCGCCGATCAGTTCCTCGACCGCCTCGAACATCGGGGTACTCCTGGGGTGAAAGTGCGAAGGGACTGCGGGGTGACGTGCCTGGAACGACGACAAAGGCGCCGGTCCGGCCGCCCCCGCGTGGACAGGGGGCGGCCGGAGACCGGCGCCTGGGTCGCGCTACTTCTTGGCCGCACCCTTGTTGCCGAAGCGGGCCTCGAAGCGGGCCACGCGGCCACCGGTGTCGAGGATCTTCTGCTTGCCCGTGTAGAACGGGTGGCACTCGGAGCAGACCTCGGCTCGGATGGAGCCTTCGGTGAGGGTGCTACGGGTGGTGAACGCGGCGCCACAGGTGCAGCTGACCTGGGTCTCGACGTACTGGGGGTGGATCTCGCTCTTCAAGGTGTCTCCTAGATTGGGAGGGCGCCGGGTCGCAGGAGCCGAATTGCGCGCTGCGTGAACCGGGGCCGACAGACCAGTCTGCCAGGACCGGGCTGCCTGTCAAAATTCTGAGGACGCCTGCTTCAACGGGGAGGGGCCGGCATCTATTCCGCCCGCTGCGCGAAGCCCCGTCGGCGCCGTGCGGAGCCGCTGCTTCCGCCGGGCGTGACCCTGCGGAACCCGTGTGGTCGGGGGCTCTACTGCACGATCTTGCCGGCGGATCCCTTGTCGCCCATCGAGTTCTCGGTGGCCTCCGCGGGAATCGGCCGGTCGGCCAGCAGGGCGTCCCAGACCAGCTTGGACTCGTTGGCGAGCGGGACGACGCGGTCGACGTCGCGCGGGTCCGGGGTGACCGGCAGAGTGATCATCTGCATGTCCTGGGCGTCGATGCCCTGCAGGCCCTGGGCGAAGCCCATGAGGGACTTCACGTCGCCGAGCGCCTTGTCCGTGGTGATCGCCTTGGTCCCGGAGTCGGCGAGGCCGAGCAGTTTCTTGGGGTTGTCGAACAGGCCGATGCCCTTGACCTGCTTGATCAGGGCCTTGATGAAGGCCTGCTGGAGCTGTATCCGGCCCAGGTCGCTGCCGTCGCCGACGCTCTTGCGGGTCCGGACGAGGCCGAGGGCCTGCTCGCCGTTGAGCTTGTTCGTACCGGCCGCGAGGTCGAGGTGGCTGGCGCCGTCCTTGATGGGCTTGGTCGTGGTCACCTCGACGCCGCCGAGGTCGTCGATGATCTTCTTGAAGCCGGTGAAGTCGACTTCGAGGTAGTGGTCCATGCGGATGCCGGACATCTTCTCGACGGTCTTGACCGCGCAGGCGGCCCCGCCGGTGGTGTACGCCTCGTTGAACTGCCGGCGCTGGCCGCCCGGGTCGGTCTTGCCGTTCGCGGTGGCGCAGGGCGGGCGGGGGGCCATGGTGTCGCGGGGTATCGATATGACGCTGGCCTTGTGGTGACCCTCGTACAGGTGGACGATCATCGCGGTGTCGGAGCGGGCGGAGCCGCCGTCGTCCTTGCCGTACTCGCCGTTGGCGCCGCCGCGGGAGTCCGAGCCGAGTACGAGGATGTCCATCGAGCCGTTGTCGACGTCCTCGGGGCGGTCCTTGCCCAGGGCCGCGTCGATGTCGACGGTCTTCAGATTGCCGTTGAACTTGAAGTAGAAGTAGCCGAGTCCCGCCCCGCCCAGCAGCAGCACGACCGCGGCGCTCCACGCGGCGACGGCCAGGGCCCTGCGGCGCTTCGGCGGTGTGCGTCGGCGCCGGCCTGCGGCACGCCGTCCGCGTCCCGTGCTGTCCTCGCTCATGCTCTCCTCGGTCCTGAGCCCGGTCACCGGTCCCCTGTGGTCCTTCTCCGGCCTGCGGTCTGCTGACACAGACGGGCGAACGCCGCCCAGGGTTCCACGGCCGAGGGGCCCTCCCGGTCCGCGCCGTACCGGGCGCCGCGGGGCCCGCGCGGCGCCCTACGGCACCTACCTGGGCTTTTACCCGGGAACGCGGCCCGGAAGCGTCGGGGTCGAGCGGAAGCACGATGTGGCGAAGGTCGCAATGCGGACAGGACGACGCACAGCCGCCCCCGCCGCGGGTGCGGCGGGGGCGGCTGTGGAGACGCGGGACGGACTCCTCCGGCCGTGGCCGGGAGGAATCAGTCGTCGTTCTTGCCCGACGGGGTCGTCTTCGCGATCTGCATCAGGAACTCGGCGTTCGACTTCGTCTGCTTCATCTTGTCGAGCAGCAGCTCGATCGCCTGCTGCGAGTCGAGCGCGTGCAGCACCCGGCGCAGCTTCCACACGATGGCGAGCTCCTCCGCGTTGAGGAGGATCTCCTCCTTGCGGGTGCCCGACGGGTCGACGTCGACCGCCGGGAAGATGCGCTTGTCGGCGAGCTTCCGGTCGAGCTTGAGCTCCATGTTGCCGGTGCCCTTGAACTCCTCGAAGATCACCTCGTCCATGCGCGAGCCGGTGTCGACCAGCGCGGTGGCCAGGATGGTCAGCGAGCCGCCGTCCTCGATGTTGCGCGCGGCACCGAAGAAGCGCTTCGGCGGGTACAGCGCGGTCGAGTCGACACCACCGGACAGGATGCGGCCGGAGGCGGGCGCCGCGAGGTTGTACGCGCGGCCCAGACGGGTGATGGAGTCCAGCAGGACGACCACGTCGTGACCCAGCTCGACGAGGCGCTTGGCGCGCTCGATGGCCAGCTCGGCGACGGTGGTGTGGTCCTCGGCCGGGCGGTCGAAGGTCGAGGAGATGACCTCGCCCTTGACCGACCGCTGCATGTCGGTGACCTCTTCCGGACGCTCGTCGACCAGGACGACCATCAGGTGGCACTCGGGGTTGTTGACGGTGATCGCGTTGGCGATCGCCTGCATGATCATGGTCTTGCCGGTCTTCGGCGGGGCCACGATCAGGCCTCGCTGACCCTTGCCGATCGGCGACACGAGGTCGATGATGCGGGTCGTCAGCACGCCCGGGTCGGTCTCCAGACGGAGCCGGTCCTGGGGGTACAGCGGGGTCAGCTTCTGGAACTCCGGGCGTCCGCGGCCGGATTCGGGCGCCATGCCGTTCACCGAGTCCAGACGCACGAGGGCGTTGAACTTCTCGCGGCGCTCGCCGTCCTTGGGCTGGCGCACGGCACCGGTGGTGTGGTCGCCCTTGCGGAGCCCGGCCTTGCGGACCTGCGCGAGGGAGACGTACACGTCGTTGGGGCCGGGCAGGTAGCCCGAGGTCCGGATGAACGCGTAGTTGTCGAGGATGTCGAGGATGCCCGCGACGGGGATCAGGACGTCGTCGTCGGCGACCTGCGGCTCGCTCGGGGCGAACTCGTCGCGTCCGCGACGGCCACGGCGGTCGCGGTAGCGGCCGCGACGGCCGCGACGGCCGTCCTCGCCGTCGAAGTCGTCCTGCGGTCCGTTGTCCTGACGGTCCTGACGACCCTGCTGGCCCTGGCCCTGGTTCTGACCCTGTCCCTGGCCGCGCCCGCCCTGCTGCTGGCGGTCGGCGCGCTCGGCACGGTCCTGACGGCCGCCCTGGCCCTGGGCACCCTGACCCTGGCCGCCCTGGCTCTGGCCGCCCTGGCCCTGGTCATCGGCCTTGGCACCGCGGTCGCGGCGGTCGCGCTGGCGCTCGGCACGGTCACCGCGGTCGTTGCCGCGGTCACGGCGCTCGCGCCGGCCGCGGCCCTCGCCGTCCTGGCCCTGCGCGGAGACGGCGGTGGCCGCCTCCGCCTTGGCCTCGGCCTGCGGGGCGGCCGCGGGGGCGGCCTCGGCCGCGGGGGCCTCGGTCTTCTGCTCGACCTGCACGGCGGAGGAAGCCGCGGACTCCGGGCTGCCGGAGGGGGCGGTGGCCCGGCGACGGCGGCGCTCGCCGGCCGGGGCGTCGTCACTGGCGGGCTGGCCCGGGATCTCGATCTGGGCCTGCGCCGCGGCGGGCTTCTCGGCGGGCGCCTCGGCGGCGGCCTCACCCGTACGGGCCTTGCTGGTGGCACGGCGCTTCGGCTTGGCCTCGGCGGTGTCGGCGGCGCCGGCCGCCGCGGGGGACGCGGCCTTGGGGGCACTGCCTCCCGCCTGCGCCTCCTTGATGACCTCGATCAGCTGGCTCTTGCGCATCCGCGCGGTGCCCCTGATACCGAGGCCCGACGCGACCTGCTGCAGCTCGGCCAGAACCATGCCGTCCAGGCCGGTGCCGGTGCGGCGGCGCTTGGTAGCGGCGCCCGCGGCGGGGGCACTGGCGTCGACAGAGGTGTCGGCAGCGCCCATCAGATCGGTGGTGTCGCTCACGAAGGGTCCTTCCCTGGAGCGGACGTCGGCCTGTCTGGCTCGGCGACCGGTTGTGCTGTCCGACAGCAGTCCTAGGTGTGGACCGTGCCGGGGCGGTGGTCCGCCGAGAGAGATACGGCGGAGAGAAACGTGCAAGTGCGTGGGTGTTCCGGCGAGAAGCCCCCGAGCTGGAAGCGTGGGAATGTCACGCCGATTCCGGAGCGTGCTCGAAACTGCTGGAAGTGATCAAAGCAGTCGGGGAGGCTCCCGGAGAAAAGGTGGTCCCGAATGGGGACACTGAGCACCGAGCCATGGCGGCTTCGGATGCTCACCTGAGACTAACACTACCGGATCCAACAGACATTCCCCCTCTCAATCACCGGCAACAGCGGCCTTCGGCGCGGGCGGCCTGCCCCGGCCGCCCGCCCCTGACCGGCCGCGTCTCCGCGGACGCGGCCTAGCCCTGGGTGCCCAGGGGCAGCACGCTGGCGCCCGCGGCGTCGAGGGCGAGCCGGTTCGCGGCCCACCCCTCGCCCGCGAGCTGCGCGACCTTGTCGGCCGCACCGTTGTCGACCAGCGCGAGGACCGTGGGCCCCGCGCCGGAGATCACCGCGGGAATGCCGTCCGCCCGCAGCCGGGCGACGAGCGCCACGCTCTCGGGCATCGCCGGGGACCGGTAGTCCTGGTGGAGACGGTCCTCGGTGGCCGGCAGCAGGAACTCGGGACGCCTGGTCAGGGCCTCCACGAGCAGCGCCGCGCGGCCCGCGTTGGCGGCCGCGTCCACGTGCGGGACGGTGCGCGGCAGCAGGCTGCGCGCGGTCTCGGTCAGAACTGGCTTGGAGGGGACGAAGACCACCGGAACGATCGAATCGGCGGGCTCCATACGGATCGCCTTGGCACTGCCCCCGTCCATCCACGCCAGGGTGAAGCCGCCGAGCAGGCAGGCGGCGACGTTGTCGGGGTGGCCCTCGATCTCGGTCGCGAGCTCCAGCAGGGCCGCGTCGTCGAGCTTGGCCTCGCCGCCTATGGTCACCGCGCGGGCGGCGACGATGCCGGCGCAGATCGCGGCGGAGGAGGACCCGAGGCCGCGCCCGTGCGGGATGCGGTTGGCGCAGACGACCTCGAGGCCGCGCGGCTGGCCGCCCAGCAGGTCGAAGGCGGTGCGCATGGAGCGTACGAGCAGGTGGCGCTCGTCCCGCGAGAGGGTGTCGGCCCCCTCGCCCGCGATGTCGATGTTCAGGCCGGAATCGGCCACCCGGACGACGACGTCGTCGTAGAGCCCCAGGGCCAGGCCCAGGGCGTCGAAGCCCGGGCCGAGGTTGGCACTGCTGGCGGGAACGCGCACCCGTACGGCGGCGGCGCGGAACGCTGGACCGGCCATCGTCCGATGACACTCCTTGTGACTGTGCGAGATCTACGCTGGCTCGCTGCGAATGTACTGCAGAACGTACGACACCCGAAGGCCCCCGGGGCAGCACCGCACGTCATGTGCGCGGTGGCGGATGTGGGGACAGCGTATCGAAGGAAGGTTCCCCCGCGACATAGGGCGCACAGGAGGCGCACGACGCGTGTCGCGGACCGCGGCGGCGGTTATGTCGTCGTACGGGGCGAGTTGCCGGGTTCCGGGGGTCGCGGGGACCCCCGGAACCCGGCGCTCGGGCCGAGCCTCAGACGAGACCGAGGCGGACGGCCGCGGCCTCGGCGTCCACCGGAATGGTGACGGGCTGCGGGGCGCCGGCCACGGCCCAGTCGGGGTCCTTCAGGCCGTTGCCGGTGACGGTGCACACGATCTTCTGGCCGGGGTCGACCAGGCCCAGCTCGGCGGCCTTGATCAGGCCGGCCACGGAAGCGGCCGAGGCCGGCTCGACGAAGACGCCCTCCTGGGAGGCCAACAGCCGGTAGGCGGCCAGGATCTGACGGTCCGTGACCTCGTCGATGAAGCCGCCCGACTCGTCGCGCGCGGCGAGCGCGTAGTCCCAGGAGGCCGGGTTGCCGATGCGGATCGCGGTGGCGATGGTGTGCGGCTCCTTGACGACCTCGCCGCGCACGATGGGCGCGGAGCCGGAGGCCTGGAAACCCCACACCCGGGGGGTGCGGGAGGCGAGGCCGTCGGCGTTGTACTCCTTGAAGCCCTTCCAGTACGCCGTGATGTTGCCGGCGTTGCCGACGGGCAGCACGTGGATGTCGGGGGCGTCGCCGAGCGCGTCCACGATCTCGAACGCGGCCGTCTTCTGGCCCTCGATGCGGACCGGGTTCACCGAATTGACCAGCGCCACCGGGTAGTTGTCCGACAGCGCGCGGGCCAGGTCGAGACAGTCGTCGAAGTTGCCGTCCACCTGGAGGATCTTGGCGCCGTGGACCAGGGCCTGGCCCATCTTGCCCAGCGCGATCTTGCCGCGGGGCACGAGCACCGCGCAGACCATCCCGGCGCGCACCGCGTAGGCGGCGGCGGAGGCCGAGGTGTTGCCAGTGGAGGCGCAGATGACCGCCTTGGCGCCCTCCTCCTTGGCCCGGGTGATCGCCATGGTCATGCCGCGGTCCTTGAAGGACCCGGTGGGGTTCGCCCCCTCGACCTTGAGGTGCACCTCGCAGCCGGTGCGCTCGGAAAGAACCTGCGCGGGGACCAGCGGCGTGCCGCCTTCGCGGAGGGTGACCACGGGAGTCTTGTCCGTCACCGGCAGGCGGTCCCGGTACTCCTCGATGATGCCGCGCCACTGGTGGGTGGGATTGCTGCTCATGGGTCCTTACTCCCCTTCAACGCGCATGATGCTGGCGACACCGCGGACGGTGTCCAGCTTCCGCAGCGCCTCGACGGTCCCGGAGAGGGCGGCGTCGGGCGCACGGTGGGTGACGACCACGAGGGAGGCCTCATTGCCGACCCCGTCCGGACGTCCTTGCTGTCGTACCGTGTCGATCGACACGCCGTGCTCGGCGAAGGTGGTCGCCACCTGGGCGAGGACGCCCGGCTTGTCCGCCACGTCGAGGCTGATGTGGTAGCGGGTGACGACCTCGCCCATGGCACTGACCGGCAGCTGGGTGTACGCCGACTCGCCCGGCCCCGTTGCCTCGGCGAGCTTGTTGCGGCAGACGGCCACGAGGTCGCCCAGGACCGCGGACGCGGTCGGCGAGCCGCCCGCGCCGGGCCCGTAGAACATGAGCCGCCCGGCGGCCTCGGCCTCGACGAACACCGCGTTGTACGCCTCGCGGACGGAGGCCAGCGGGTGCGTCAGGGGGATCATCGCGGGGTGGACGCGCGCGGTGACGGACGCGCCGTCGGCGGCCCGCTCCAGGATCGCCAGGAGCTTGATGGTGCAGCCCATCCGCTTGGCGGAGGCGAAGTCGGAGGCGCTGACCTCGGTCATGCCCTCGCGGTAGACGTCGTCGAGGCGGACCCGGGTGTGGAAGGCGATGCCGGCGAGGATCGCGGCCTTGGCGGCGGCGTCGTAGCCCTCCACGTCGGCGGTCGGGTCGGCCTCCGCGTACCCGAGGGCGGTGGCCTCGTCGAGGGCCTCCTGGTAGCCGGCGCCGGTGGAGTCCATCTTGTCGAGGATGAAGTTGGTCGTGCCGTTGACGATGCCCATCACGCGGTTGATCTTGTCGCCGGCGAGGGACTCGCGCATCGGGCGGACCAGCGGGATGGCTCCGGCGACGGCGGCCTCGTAGTAGAGGTCCCGGCCGTGCTGCTCGGCGGCGGCGTGCAGCGCGGCGCCGTCCTGGGCCAGCAGCGCCTTGTTCGCGGAGACGACGGACGCGCCGTTCTCCAAGGCGGTGGTGATGAGGGTGCGGGCCGGCTCGATCCCGCCGATGACCTCGATGACCACGTCGATGTCACCGCGTTTGAGCAGGGCGGTCGCGTCCGTGGTGATGAGCGCGGGATCGATGCCCTCGCGCACCTTCGAGGGACGGCGTACGGCAACGCCGACGAGCTCGACGGGCGCGCCGATCCTCTGCGTGAGGTCGTCGGCGTGCGTCGTCATGATGCGCGCCACCTCTGAGCCGACCACTCCACAGCCCAGCAGCGCCACCTTCAGCGGACGCGTACGCATCATTCGACCTACGCCTTTCGATCTTCCAGCATGAAACCGCGCGCGGTTTGCACGGCGGTCGTGAACCAGTCTCACTCAATGGACAGCACTTTCCATCCTCGGTCCATTGAGTGAGACACCGATTTCATCATCCGAGGTCGAGTCGCAGGAGATCTTCCTCCGTCTCCCGTCGGACGATGACCCGGGCCGCTCCGTCACGCACGGCGACCACCGGCGGACGCAGCGCGTGGTTGTAGTTGCTGGCCATCGAGCGGCAGTACGCGCCGGTCGCGGGGACCGCGAGCAGGTCACCGGGGGCCAGGTCGGCCGGCAGGAACGCGTCCTTGACGACGATGTCGCCGCTCTCGCAGTGCTTGCCGACGACGCGGACGAGCATGGGCTCGGCGTCGGAGGTGCGGGAGACGAGCGCGATGGAGTATTCGGCGTCGTACAGGGCCGTCCGGATGTTGTCGGACATGCCGCCGTCGACGGAGACGTACGTCCGCAGGCCCTCCAGCGGCTTGATCGTGCCGACCTCGTAGAGGGTGAAGGCGGTCGGCCCGACGATGGCCCGGCCGGGCTCGACGGAGATCCGCGGGGCGCGCAGGCCGGCGCTCTCGCACTCGCGCGCCACGATCTCGTGGAGGGACTTGGCGATGTCGTGCGGCTCGGCGGGGTCGTCCGCGGAGGTGTACGCGATGCCGAGCCCGCCGCCGAGGTCGATCTCGGGGAGCTCGACGCCGTGCTCGTCGCGCACGGCGGCCAGCAGACGCACGACGCGCTTGGCGGAGACCTCGAAGCCGGCCATGTCGAAGATCTGCGAGCCGATGTGGGAGTGCAGGCCGAGCAGCTCCAGGCTGTCGTGGCCCAGGGTGCGCCGTACGGCCTCGGCGGCGGACCCGTCGCCCACGGCGATGCCGAACTTCTGGTCCTCGTGCGCGGTCGCGATGAACTCGTGGGTGTGCGCCTCGACGCCGACCGTGACGCGGATCTGCACCGGCTGCCGCACGCCCAGCTCACGGGCGATGTGCGCGACGCGGGCGATCTCCTGGAAGGAGTCGAGGACGATGCGGCCCACGCCGGCCTCGATGGCCCGGGTGATCTCGGCGGCGGACTTGTTGTTGCCGTGGAGCGCGATGCGCGCGGCGGGCATTCCGGCGGCGAGCGCGGTGGCCAGTTCCCCGCCCGAGCAGACGTCGAGGTTGAGCCCCTCCTCGTCGAGCCACTTCACGACGGCCTTGGAAAGGAACGCCTTCCCCGCGTAGAAGACGTCGGCGTCCTTGCCGAACGCGAGGGCCCAGGCGCGGCAGCGCGCGCGGAAGTCCTCCTCGTCGAGAATGTAGGCGGGGGTCCCGAACTCCTCGGCGAGCCTGGTCACTTCGATCCCGCCGACGACGGCGACCCCGTCCGCGTTGCGGTGGACGGTCCGGGCCCAGACCTTCTCGTCGAGGACGTTGAGGTCGGCGGCGGGCGGGGAGTAGTGCCCTTCGGGCATGACGTCGGCGTGGCGGGGCCCGGCGGGGTGCGCGGAACGGCTCATCGGTATCTCTCTTCGCGGGTCACAGGCGTTCGGGTGCGTCCATGCCGAGCAGGGCCAGGCCACCGGCCAGCACCGTCCCGGCGGCTTCGGCGAGGGCCAGCCGGGCGCGGTGGGCGGCCGAGGGTTTCTCGTCCCCCTGGGGCAGGACGCGGTACTGGAAGTCGAGGAGCGCGTCGGCCAGCTCGACGAGGTGCCGGACGAGGCGTTCGGGCGCCCGGTGGTGCGCGGCGGCCTCGAGGACCAACGGGTGGTCGGCGAGGACGCGCAGCAGCGCGGGGGCGTCGTCGACCTCCCCGACGGCGGGCTCGAAGCCGAGGTCACGGGCGTTGCGCAGGAGGGCGCGGCTGCGGGAGTGGGCGTACCGCACCCGGAAGAACTCGCTGTCCTCGCCCTGGACGAGGAGCCGGTCGGAGAACGCGGGCGTCTCCCGGGCCGGGACGGCGAGCACGGCCCAGAGCACGGCGTCGGCCCCGTACCGGGCGACGGCGTCACCGTCCCGCGGGGCGAGGGGCGCGGCGGGGGTGCCTGGTGCGTCGTACGGCGGCGGACCCTGGGTGCGCTGGATCCGTACGACGGCCGCGCGCACGGCGCGCTCCCGCAGCCCGGGGGCCTGGGAGGCGGGGCCGGGATCGTCGGGATCGGGGTCGGTCGTCGCGTACGAAGGCAGGGACACGGAGCGGATGACGCGGGGGGCGGAGAGGGCCGGCAGGACGAAGTTCACGAACCCGGGACCGGTGACCTCGACGCGCTCGATCCCCGGGACGCCGCTCAGCCGGCGGGCCAGTACGGCCGCGACGTCGGCGGGGCGCATCCGGGTGGCCTTCGCGATCTGGAAGGCCACGGGCGAGGCGTAGTCCCCCACTCCCCCGGGCCGCGTCCGCTCGACGACCACCCGCTCGGACGGAACCCCAACGGGTTCCCCGCCCAGCTCCCCGCCCAGCTCCCCGTCCTCGACGGCGCAGCGCACGGCGTGCGCGACGGTACGAGGGAGGTCGGCGGGGTTCACGGGACCCAGCCTAGGGGAGACACCCCCGCGTCACGCCAAGGGTTTCGCCATGTGAACAGGTACCGCGCGCGGGCGGCCCGACCGTCACGGGGAACTGTCCCCTCATCACGGGGAACTACCCCCGTCCCCTCCCGGCGGGGGCCCCTTTCCTCCCGTCGCGCCGGTCCTTGCGCTCGACCAGCCGCCGCACGACGCGTACCAGCTCGGCGGGCTCGAAGGGCTTGGCGACGAAGGCGTCGACCCCGGCGGCGATGCCGGCCTCGACCTCGTACTGCGTACAGGCGCTGACGATCGCGACGGGCAGGTGCCGGGTGCGCGGATCGGCCCGCAGCTGGGCGGCGGCCCCGAACCCGTCGAGCCGGGGCATGACCACATCAAGCGTGATCACATCAGGACATACGCGGTGGACGACGTCCAGGCACTCGACACCATCGTTCGCGGTCACGACCTCGAAGCCCTCCAGCTCGAGATTGACCTTGATCAGCTGCCGGATGACCTTGTTGTCGTCGACAACAAGCACCCGGCCCGAGACGCCTGGCACAACTCGAGAGTAGGTCCGCCGAGGCCCCCGCGTCCGGGCTTTCGCCACTTCCACCCCTCCGGGCGACGCACCCCTCCTCCCACCGCCGAATAGGTTCCTGATCACCCCGGGGGAGCTGGTAGTGTTCAACCCGTCGCCGCAAGTCGGCGGACGCGCCCCCGTAGCTCAGGGGATAGAGCAACGGCCTCCGGAGCCGTGTGCGCAGGTTCGAATCCTGCCGGGGGCACTCCTGCTGGACCAGCGTGAAACACCCGCTGACCTGCACGAGTGCCAAGTATGAAGACCTGGACCCAGTCCCACTGAGTCCAGGTCTTTGTCGTTGTTACGCACTGATCGCGATAGACCTGCGATAGACCACTCGGCCGGCACCTACCTGTCGCCCCGCTTCCGGCCCCCACAGCTGATCAGTAGGCTCCTGTCTTCAACACGTACGCCGCAGGGGTAGGTCCGATGAGTCGCTTCAGCTCAAACACCAGCGCCCACCATCTACACGAGATCCTTCAGCTCGTTCACACCGCGCCGCCAGACCGCGCGGTCAAGGTCTGGCCAGCCGTCCTCAGCAGCGACCTAGGTTCTGCCGAGTTCGCCCGGAAGCATGCCGAACTCGTGGCCCTCCTTGCCGATACCGTCCACGACATCCAAGCCCTGCCGGCGCAACAACGAGACAGGGTGATGCGCTATGTGCCGGGCTGGTGGAACGCACTAGTACTTCCTGATCACAACTGGAACGCTGAGAGCTCTTCGAGCCATGTCATCAACCAGCAGAGCCTGGACATGCTTGCCGCTACCGCAGACCTCATCGCCGGAAATTACTCCGGAACAGCGGCAGCACCTAGCGGGGACAACCTGGAAGACCTCCGCACCCAATGCCAGGGGTGGCTCACCCTTCTGCAAGAGACGCCCAGGAATACAGTCCGCGAAAACCTCACGGAAGCGCTAATCGCACAGGTATCTCACCTAATCTGGCTGATCGACAATGCCGACACTTTCGGTGGCGCGCGGGTAGCAACCGAGGCTAACTCGGTGGTTGGAGCCTTGGCTCAGGCTGGCCTTGAAATTCCCCTCAACCAGCCGGAGCAACAAGGGCGATGGCAAAAGGCGGTATACGGCTTCATTGTCGCCCTTACTCTCTTCACCACAGGAAGCGAGTTGACCACCAATGCAATCGACGCCGGACATGGCCTGGTGAAAGAAATTTCACAAACCGTCCAAGATATCCAGCAAGGATAGCGAGCGCGGGCACCGGCGGGACGCTCAGTCCGACACTTCCCAATCGAGCTCCCGCTCAATTTTCTGGTTCATGACCTCTTCCTGACCAAAGATGCATCCCTCGTATACGCGATGGATTACCTCGGGCGAGTTCCCCACTCGTCGGGCCACTTCGGCTACCGGCACCCCGGCGTTCAGCCACGTTGTGATGCATGTGTGCCTGAGGTCGTAAGGCCGGCCGCCGAGGATGGATTCTTGAAGTTCCGGCGGGAGGGCGTACTCGCGGGCGTCCTTCCAGACGCGCCAGTACGTGCTGCTGCCTACGAGACCAAGCCGCTCGTTCGTGAAGAGCCGGCCGTCCTTGGCCGTACCGAACTCCTTGAGGTGGGATCGGAGCATGGCGACCAGTGCCGGCGGGATCGGGACCGGCCGGTCGTCCTTGCTCTCCCGGGACTTCAGGCCGCGCTTGTCGTGGCGCTCCCCGCTGTCCGTCCACTGCTTGCCCGACACGGGGTGCGTGTCCCGGAGGGTGAGCATCCCCCATCCCTTCTCGGGGAGGTAGCAGTCCGACTTCCTCAGCCCCACCGCCTCGCTCGGGCGGAGGGCCGCGAAGTACATCACCGCGTAGAACGCCACCAGACGACGCCCCTTCTTGCGGTCCCACGTCCCAACGTACGAAACCGCGGCGAGCAACTGAGCCGCTTGCGTCTTGTTCACGAGAATGCGCGGGTCGACACGATCCGATGAAGAGACCTTCACCCTCTTGAGCGCGGCAAGTGGATTCTCGACCAGGAGCTTGCGCTCGATCGCGTATTCCACCGCGGTGTTCAAGGCGCGGCGTCTACGGCGGGAAGTCTCTCCCGCCGTAGGCGTCCCGTCCAGCTTGAAAGAAAGCCGGTACTGGACGTCTCGCAGAGTCTTGGGATCTTCCAACGCGGAAACGAGCAACGACCTCTTCGAGAGCCACTGATAGGCATCTTCGATTTCGGCCGGCGGCTCCAACTCGGCGTAAGCCGGGACAACAGCCCAGCGAAGAGCGAGGCGCAGCTCCTCCACCTCGGGCATCTGCTTGTCTTGCTCCACCATGGCGAGGGTCACCGCAGCGAGACCATCCGCGATGCCCTCGCGTGTTTTGGCGGCAGCAGTGGGCCAGCGCATGGCCATGTACTCACGGCAGAACGTGAACCAGGAAAGTTCCTCGCGAGCATCGGCGGGCTCTGAGGCCTGCATGGCTGCGCGGACTTCGGACTCAGGTAGGCCGTCCTTGATGCGGAAGGCCTCGCCGCGCTTCATGGCCAACCACAATTCGGACCGGCGGCTCCCCGCAAGCGCAACGGTGGCGAACGTCTTACTGCTGACTTTGCCCCCGACGATCCAGCGGAGCTGATAGGGGCGGGTCTTACTCTGCGCCCTGGTCACATTCCACAGGCGGACATCGAGGGAAAACCCCTCCGGGTCCAAGCCATTGTTCTGCTCGGACCCGGAATCGGCGTCGTTCGTCACGCGGATTCCTCCCGCATCTCCAGCCAACGGACCAGCTCGGAACGGCGGATACGCACGGAACCGTTCGGGAGCTTGATGGCCTTGGGGCCCTTCTTGCACTGCCGCCAGCGATAGAAGGTGGCTCGTGGAACACCGATCTCTTCGACCACCTGCGGGATGGTCAACATTTCGTCGCGGGGCTTGGCCACGGCGAGACTCCTTCGGGAAGGTGTGGGTTGGGGAGCAGGAACCCCGGGACCGCTGACACAACTGACAGAACCTCGGCGAGAACGCGTTGACCTGCGGATTCAGGGCTGAGGGCAGCTCTGACAAAACTCGCGGAAACTCCGACAGAACCTCCGGTAGCGGGTTCTGTCACGGCCGACGGGTGGGGTTCTGTCGGAGTTTCCGGAGGTTCTGTCACGGTGGCCGTAGGGCCCGTTTATGCAGGTCAGCGGGCCAGATCGGGGGTTCTGTCAGTTGTGGCAGTCCGATGGGGGTTGTGTCAGGCGCCGCGAGCGAGGCGCGGGTGCGCGTCGTACTTCGGGGAGGGCGGCCGGCCGCCGCGTCCGGTGCGCGGGGGCAAGGGCTGCTGGCGGATCCAGCCGTGTTCTTCCAGCAGGGTCAAGGCTGGGTCGAGGTCAGTCATGGCGGGGAAATCGCCGCGGGAGAGCTGGCGGAACAGGTCCCGCTTGGTGAAGCCGGTCAGCCGGGCCTCCCGAAGGTGTGCGAGCGCCTGGCGGGCGGCTTCCTGGGCGGGGGCGGCGCCCATGGCATCGAACACGTGCTGGGCGTGGGCAGTGAAGTAGTCCCCGAGGCGGGTGGCGTCGGCCAGGGTGGCGGCCTCGATGGGGCGGGTCCACCCGCTGTCGGGGTGGGTGGCCAGGTGGAGCAGCCCTGCGATGCGGGCAACGGCCCCGTCCCGCTTACTGGCCCACTTCACGATGTCCGCGAGTGAACCGCCCTTCCCGATCCGGGATTCGGTGACCTTTTGGTAGGCCAGCATGACCGCGTCGGCCTCGGGTGTGAGGGTGAGTACCGCCGGGTCGGTCCAGCCGTTCAGTGCCATGGCCAGACCGCCGAGCCGCCGGGTGTACGTGTCTGCCACATCGTCGGGGATGAGCTCAGGGGTGAGGTTGCGGCGGCCCACGAGGGATTCGGGCTGCGCGTACAGGAACCGGGCCAGCAGTCCGCGGCCGTCGGCGCCTTTGATCTGCCCGATCGACTCCAGGACTTCCGGCTGGACGGCGAGGCCCATCGTGACTGCGGGGTGCTCGACGTGCTGGGCCTCGCGGCCCTGCCGGTTGACCCGCACCATGTCCCCGGCGTGGCCCTTGAGGAAGATCTCCATGTTCGGTGCCCCGCTGTAGCGGCCCGAGATGATTTCGAAGATTCCGCCCTCCGGGGAGAGAACGGAGATCCGACCTTCCTGCTCGGTGAGCAGGGTGGCCAGGTTCTCCGGCGTCACGTCGTCAGCCACGAGCTGGGGTTTGCAGGGGACCCTGATTTCCTCGGCGGCCTGGGCGAGGGCGACGGCCTCGGCGGTGAGCTGGTCGCGCAGGCCCGGCTCGGCGTTCGCGGCCTTTGCCGCTGCTTTGTCGGCGGCGGCCTTGGCAAGGCGCGCGGTGGTCTCGGCCTCGGCGCGGGCGGGGCCGGAGAGTTCCACGAGGGCTTTCTCCACTGCCATGAGCGGCTCGGTCATCAGGGCGAACACGGCGCTCTTACGGTTGCCGGGGTCCAGGGCCACGGCGGTGTAGAGGTTGACCGGCTCGCGCCACCGGCCGCGGACACAGACGGTGGCCCGTCCGCCGACCGCCGTGGCGATGACTGCCAGGGCGAGGCATCCTGCGAGGTCGGCGGGGGTCTGGGTTTCCTCTGCGACGGCGGCCACCATGGCGGACACCCACGGCGGGAGCGTGTCCACGGGGAAGGTGGGGAGGTCCCGGCGGCCGGTGAGCGGGACCGGTTCGTCCCAAACTAGGCCGGTCATGTCCTCGGCGAGGGCATCGAACCCGGCCCAGAGGTCGGCGTCGATGGGCTGTGCGGTCATGCTGCGGTCCTGCCTTCCTGCGGGTCACGGCAAGGGACTGAAAGGGCGGCCTGACGGCCGACGCCCTTCGGCGCGCTACGGCCGTCCCGGGTAGGGGTCCGTCCGGCGGAGGCGGGGTTGTCGGCGGTGGTCATGCCGCATCTCCGCTCGCGTTGCGGCGGGAGCGATGGATGCCGTCGCGGATACTTGCTGCGATGCGGGAGGGTGCGAGTCCCTTGGGCAGGGCCGCTTCGGTGAGCGCGTCGGTCACCTCGTGCTCGGTGAGGGTCCCGGCGGCGATGAGTCGGCCGAGGGCATAGGCCGCGTTGTACAGCGTCGTGTTCTGGGTGCCGGTGGTGGCGGCCGCGACCTTGGCGACTTCTCCGTTCAGGGCGGCTGTCGCGTACCGGTCGGCCTTCCCGATGCGGGCGCGGAGCACGGCCACGGGTACGGGGGCGGGTGCGGGCGGGGTGATGAGCAGGTCACCGAGCCACGTGGGGAGGGGGGCCGGGGGCGCGTCGTGAATGATCTCGTACGAGCCGGTGCCGACCGTGCTGCCGGCCGCGACCACGTACCCGCCCCAGGCTCGCGTGTCGACCTTCCAGCCCAACCGCCCTGCGCTCCCACGTAGCTGCTTTTCGGCGGGGGCGGTGAAGTACAGGTGCTGTCCGCCACGGCGGGTGCGCACCGTGAACGTCTCAGTCGGCAGCCGCTCACCCGCGCGCTCGCAGATCATCGCGAGCACGTCCAGGCCATCGGTCGCCCCCGCCCATTCGGCCGGCGCGGGTCCGTCGTCTTCCTTGGGGATGTCGAGGTCCACGACCAGCAGTCCGGCGGGGCCGGTGGCGATGCCGACGTTGTAGGGGGCCGCCTGCCAGCAGGCGGTGAGCTGTCCGGGGTCGAGGGTGGCGCGCTGTTCGGGGGTCCGGTGGCCGCCGGTGCAGCGGCCGGTGCGGGGGCAGTTGCGTTCGGGGTGCCCAGCGGGCCGCTTGTCCCCGGGCCGGAGGGGAAAGACGGGCCAGCCGCGTTCCGTGGCGGCCAGTGCGGCGCGCAGCAGCGCGGGGTTCGGGGTTGCTGGCATCCTGGGGGTGCTCCTGTTTCTGCGAAGGGACTGGGGAACCGGGGCGGTCGCGGTCTTTGGAGAGAGGCGACCGCCCCGGGCATAGCTAGAGGTCGGTGAGTGCGGCGGTGGGGATCTCGTAGACGTCGATGACGTCGCGGACGCCGTGCCAGCGGCCCGGGGTGTGGTGGATGTAGACGACGTGAAGCGGGATTCCGTCGCGGCCGGTGAAGGCGTAGACGTTGACCGCGTCGACGTTCTTGGGGCTCTTGCGGGCGCTGCGGATGTGGGACAGGGCCGCGATGACGCTGATGCGCTCGGGCCGGTACCTCGCCCCATCGACCTGCGTGTGCATCGTGGGGTGCTGCGTGGCGCTCAGGGCGGAGCTGGAGTTCAAGGTGATCTCTCCTCAGTGGTGGCGGATCCAGAGGGCGTATTCCTGGCGGACGTAGCCGCGGGGGTCTGCGGTGCGGGGGTCGTCCGCGTGGTCGATCTCCATCAGGCGGCGAGCCGCTTCAACGGCGCACGTTGCGGCGTCGCCGCCTACGGGGTCGTCGTCGGTGAGGGCGATGCGGTCCAGGAGTGCGGCCTTGCGGAGCCAGAACTCCCGGACATGAACGCCGTGCAGGCAGTCGCGGGCTCCGCGGACGGTCCATCCGATCTCGCTGATGACGCTCGGCGCGGTGGCGTAGAACGCCTCCGGCCCGCTCACCAGTCCTTCCCTTCGGCGGTGGGCAGTTCGGGAAGTCCCGCGTCCGTGATGGCGTGCGGATTGAAGCCGGGGAGGGTGGAGCGGGTGATGAGCGCGTTGGCCAGCTGCTCGGCGTAGACGGCGCCGGAGCGGGCGACTTCGATCTGGGCTCCGGCGCGCAGCGCTTCGACCCGCTCGACGTGGGCATGAACCTCGCGGCGGCCGAGGGTCTGCCGCTCGTGTGCGACTTCGTCTCGGCGGTCGGTGCGCCAGTAGCGGGCGGCGAGTCCGTAGGCGATGGCGGTGGCCAGGGCCCACAGCAGGATCGGCAGGGAGAGCCCATCGGCGTATCCGGCGACTCCGGCCAGGGCCAGGCCGCCGGAGGTGGCGAATGCGGTTCCGGCGATGACGCTGCCACCGGAGCGGTTGCCGGAGGAGAACGCGCCGGCCGCCGCGGCGCCGGTGGCGAGCACGACCATGAGGGCCGCGTTGCCGATGCTGTGCTCGGCGCCGTTGGCGTTCCAGATCCGGCCCAGGATCAGGACCGTGGTCGTGGCGAGTGCGGGGGCCGCCTTGGGGGCGAGGTCGATGGCCCAGTGCCGGTAGGAGAGCGGCTGGTTCATCCCTGGCTCCCGAGGTCGGACACGGCCTTGATGACGGCGGTGGTGAGCTGGTTGATGGGCTCGGACGCTCCGGTGGAGGCGAGGAAGAAACCGAACATGATCGCGATGAACGCGGAGCCGTAGCCGAGGGTCTTGGACCGGAGCAGGAAGAACAGGACCAGGCCGAACAGGGCGACGAGCGAGAGGGTGATGGCCATGGGGTTATCCCTTCGGGGCGAACGTCTTGCGGGGGGTCGGGTTGGCGTCGCGGTAGAGGCGCAGCCACAGGTTGTGGAGGTGGCGGCCGACGCGGATGCGCTTGCCGTGGCCGTCGCAGCGGCGGCAGTGCTTGCCGCGCTTGAGACGGCCCTTGCGGTCGGTGGTCATCTGGAAGCCGAAGCCCTTGCACTTGCGGCAGTTGCCGAACGGGCTGGACGCACACAGGCTGACGTAACCGAGAGTGATGACGAGTAGGCATGCGCTAGCAAGGAGGACGGGGGTCATGGGGTGCCTTCCGGGCGGGGTTTCCGGTGTTTTCGCAGGTCGGCTGCTAGGTGCGAGGTCGCTGATGGGAGCCGGTTTGGGGTGCTAGCGGGGGTGCTAGACCTAGCAGCGATGGCTGCTAGGTCTAGCAGCGGTGCGAGTCAGCTTCCGGACCGCCTTCCGTCACGGACGGTGATGGCTGTGGTGATGTCGGCGCGGGTGATGCCGCGTCGGGTGGTGCCCTTGCCGGTGGTGGTGGAGCCCCATACGTCCTGGGCGGTGATGCCGTGCGGCTTGAGGTTCGTGGTGACCGTCTCGGCCTTCCAGCCGCTGTAGACCTCGGGGCGCAGGGCGGCGAGGCGGGCGGCGACCTTCTCGTTCCAGACTTTCTCCTCATCGGCCGGCACGACCCTGAGGATGTCGGCCAGCAGATCGAAGGAGGCTTCGCCGCTTTCGGGTTCCTGGCCGATGGCGTGACCGGTGACGTTGCCGTACTCCTCGCGCATCCGGCGGGCCCGCACGACAACCTGTTCGGCTGCGAGCGCGTCCACGAACGCGGACGAGACGATGCGCGGGTCGTCGCCCTCACCGGCCATCCAGCAGATGCCAAGGTCAGTGCGGGAGAACATCGTGGCCCGGTACCCCGCCTTGTAGGCGCCGGTACCAAGGACCATGTCGTTGGCTGTGTGGCCCATGACCTTCAGGCAGAACCGCAGTACGGCGTTGGCGGAGATGCCCGGGGGCAGCGACTTCGCGTCGGGGCGCTGCGTGCCGAACATGCCGACGATGCCCAGAGCCGGACCGCGCTTGGCGATGTCGGTGCAGATCTCTTCGATCTCCGCCCCGTGCTTGTCGTGCTCGAACGCCTTCTGGCACTCGTCCAAGCCGACAACGATCGGGTGTAGGCCAAGGGACTTGTCGTTGGCCAGCTCGGGGGTGACCTTCGACTCCGGGCAGAGCGAGCGGGGCAGGGACTTGATGACCTTTGCCCGCCTGCGCAGTTCCTCCTTAAGTTCCCGCAGCGATTCAAGGACGTAAAGGATGTCTTCGTCCTCCTCTCCGGCCCGGTAGCGGTGGCAGACCGGCTCCAGCGCTCCGAAGTCGCCGGTGCCCTTGAAGTCGAACGCGTACAGCGCCGCTCGCGGGTCGAGTGCGGCGATGAGCAGGAACAGGCGCATCAGGAACGTCTTGCCCATCCGGGGGATGGAGCCGACGACCACGCTCGCGAACATCAGGGTCACCGCGACGTCGCCCATGCGCTGGTCGTTGCCGAAGACGACCGGCTTGAACAGGTCCACGCTGCCCGACTTGAGGAGCGGCCAGGCGGGCTTCTTGGTCTCGTTCATGGGCTTGTCGCCCACCCACAGGATCAGCCGGCCTTCATGTTCCTCGGGGTCGGCCGAGGGCCAGACGCAGCCGACCTTGCGGCGAAGACCGGAGGCGAGCGGCTTACGGGCCTCCATGATGTCTTCCGGGGTGACACCCCAGGGAAGGTCAAGGTCGGCGCGGTAGCCGGGCCCGTCCCGGGTGATCTCCGAGGTGAACCGCAGGCCGTTCATGTCGGCGCCCTTCTTGATGGCGGCCGACAGCTTCGCGTTGCCGATGTTGTCCAGCGCCCGGAGCACGATCGCCCCGGTCAGTTTCTGGATCTCGGTTTTCAGGACGGCGGGGCCGATCACGGGCTGGTCCTGCGGGGTCCCCCAGAAACCGGCGGTGAGGACGGCGGCCGAGGCCAGCACGGCCAGCCAGCCCGGGGCCATGACGTACATGGTCAGGGCGAAGCCGGTACCGAAGATGAGCGCCACCACGGTCACCAGCGCCCGAAGGCGTACCCGGCTGTCGCGCTGCCGCGACAGTTTCAGGTACTCGCCGGTGTTCTCCTTGTAGACCTCGTACGCCCGCAGCGGCGCCGCCTCCGCGTCCCACATCCACCGGTTCGTGTCGCGGACCAGGCGGGCCGCGCCGCGCGGGGCGTGCAAGCCGAGTTGCACCGCGTACCAGGGGGTGCGGATGCCGTGGAACACGGTCGCGTAGAACGCGTTGCTCGCCGCCCGCTGCGTGGTAGAGACGAACCCCGGCTTGGACCGAAGCCAGCTCGGAATGATCGGGAGACGCTTGTAGGTGGTCACGCCCGGGGACGGCAGGTCCGGGGAGTCGACCGGCCGCAGCCGCGGTGACTCGTCGTCGTCCGGGTCGGCCGGCGGGGCGGCCGGGGCCGGGGCGGCGGTGGTGGGTCGTTTGGTGGTGATGTCGAAGACCTCGGCGCCGGGGCGCTCTTCCAGGTCCTCGCTCTGGTCAGTGACATGGACATCAGACACGGTGGGGCTGCTCCCTCATAGCGAGTGGGGTGGAAGGGGGACCCGGACGGCGCTTTGGACGGCGAGGCGTCCGGGTCCCGCTGAGCAGGTGTACGAGTCAGGCGGCGCGCTGTTCTTCGGGGTAGGCGCAGGGCACGCACATGCCGAGTGAGGGCGGGATGACGTATCCGGCGTCGGCGAAGCACTCGGGGCAGGTGCGGCGGGCGGTGTTCGCCTTGGCGAGCGCGGCGGCCTTGGCCGTGGTCATCGGCCGGACCGGCTTGGCGAGGTCCACCCGGTACAGGAAGGCCGTCAGCGGTTCCCGCCGGCGGCGTGGACGCAGGAGCTGGGCGGCGACGTCCTGCCCTCCAGGCCGCAGCTCGCGTGCTCTGAGCTGACGGCGGGTGGCGAGGCCATCCGGGGCGAGGCGCCACGGGAAGGTCGGAAGGCCGAACCGCTCGCCCTCGGGGTCGAAGCAGTCAGCGAGACGCAGCCCCATCAGGCAGCCGCCCGTTCGGCACGCTCGGCCTTGAGGGTGTCGCGGAGCAGGCGGCCGTTGGCGGACGACGTACGGACCGCCTTACGGATCGCCTCGGCCGTCAGCTCGCCATCGGACCAGTTCGCGGTGACCGACCGGGCTTCGTCCAGCAGCTCATCCGAGTCACGTGTCGGCCGGGGCGTACGGGCCGACTGCGGTACTCGACCGGTCGCCCGGCGCGGAGCCGACTCCACAGCCGCCACCGACTTCACCGGAGCCGACTGCGGAACCTCAATCGGCTCGACTACCGGAACCGACTCGGGCACCTTCACCGGCTCGATCACCGGTACCGGGTCGGCCGACTCAGGGGCGGGGAGTTCAGCCGCCGGGGGCGGGGCCTCGGGGGTCGACTCGTGCAGGTCAGACCCCAACCGATTTACGGTGAACTCTGCCGTTTCATCCTGGTTTGCGGGGGCGGTGAACATGGCGGCCAGGGCGGCGTCCGCACCGATGGTGAGCCGGTCGCGCTGGACGTCCAGGAGCCGCGCACCCAACGACGCGTCGCCCAGCCCGACCTTCCGGGCCAGCTTCCACGACGTGCGGTCGGACGACTTCCGCACCCTCGACTGCGGGTGGTTCGCCGCCCGGGCCCGGTGGTAGGCCAGAGCCCGCACCACGGCGGCCGCCTTGGCTTCGGCTTCGATGTCGCGGCCGTCCTGGTGGACGACGATCCGCCGGGCGAGGAACGCCATGCCCTCGGCCGCGACGCACATGCCCATCGGGGTCACGGCGTAGATCACGGTGCGGCCCGGGTCATCGGCGGCCATCGCGGCCATCACCGAAGCGGCGGCCGGCAGGGCCCACAGCCCCACCCGGATGATCCCCGGGGAGGACTGCCCCAGCATCGTCAGCCCGAGCAGCACCAGCGCCAGAACGGCGGTCGCGCCCTCACCGGCCGCCACCGCGCCCAGCGCCGTACCCGAGCCGTACGCGCGGCTGATGTTGCTGAACGTCCCCACCCCACCGGCGATGCCGGTGGCGAGCATGGGCACGAACGCGGCCGTCAGCACGATCTTCTGCGCCCTGGTCAGCGCGTTCCGGCTCGCCATCACGCCGCCTCCCCGCTGGTGCCCCGGCGCCCGTCACGGCGCCCGTTCACCGTGCCCGTCGCCGGGACGGACAGCCGCTGGGCGATGCGCCAGCCTCCCCCGCGCTGCTTGGCCCGGTACATCTGTTCATCTGCCAGCCGCAGCAGTTCGGAGAGGTCTGTCTGATCTGCTCGCGGGTTGCAGACGGCCGCGCCAATCGAAGCGCTGACTGTCAGCACGTGGCCCTCTGCCTCGACCTGCTGCTCTAGGTAGGTGATCAGGCTGTTGAGAGTCGCGGTGAGCTGACCCTGACTGTAGGCAGGGGCGACGGCCGCGAATTCGTCGCCGCCCAAGCGGCCCACGACGGCGGAGTTGTCGATAGCCCACTTACTCAGCCGTTCGCCAGCGGCACGGATGACCGCGTCTCCCGCCGCATGACCGTAGGTGTCGTTGATCTGCTTGAACTTGTTGAGGTCGATCAGGCAGACCGCCCTCGGCCTGTGTCCCAACCAACGCTCGGCCCGCTCCGTGAAGCCGTCCCGAGTCAGCAGCCCGGACAAGGGATCGCGGCGAGCGGCCTCGATCCGGCGCCGCATCCACAGGCTGTGCACGGACCAGCCGGACATCAGGGGAAGCGCTGCGGACAACGCCGCAAGGGTGTGGCTCATGCCGCTTCCCCCGTCCGGGAGGAACGGGCGGCGTCACGGGCCGCGGACCGCAGGAACGGGACGGTTCGGGTGAGCGCGTCGGCGTAGAGCGCGTCCCACGCGGCGATCTCGTCGCCGCCCTCGCCCAGGGCGGCCAGCTCGGCGATGACCTCCCGAGCGACCGCCTCGCGGGCTCCTCGCTCCTGGGCGGTTTCGGGGGTGAGCGGCCCGCGGAACAGATCCCGGTCCAGCCCGAGGGGCAGTTCATCGAAGCCGAGGGCTAGCTCTTCGAACTCGCCGGGGTTCACGATCTGGTGGTTACCGATGTACGAACGCATGCGGATCTCTCCTGATGAGCGAAGGGAGCCGGGGCGGTCGCGGTCTTTGGAGAGAGGCGACCGGCCCCGGGGTGAAGCCCGTACTCGCGGCTCCCCTCAACCCCGCCCGTTCAGAACGGGCGGGGCGGGCAACCGGCCGCAGCGCTGCGAGCACTGCGGAAGGAAGAGCAAGCCGTGCGAGCAATGCCGGGCAGTGCAGCCCGGAGACGGCTCGCAGGGTGGTTGAGCAGCGACGCGGGGGGCGCGGCCGGCCGTACCGGTCCAGTACGGCTGGCGCCCGTAGATGTCGGTGGAACACAGGAACCTCCAAGCCGGAGGGGCGAGGCTTTGCCAGCGCGCCGTTGCCACGGTGCGCCGGTCCCGAGCCTGTGAATCGGTGCGTCATCCTCACTGCTCTGACGCCAGCAGGGCGGCGCGTACCGGGTGGCACCCGAGGGTGTTCTCCAGAGCCAGTACGCAAGAAAAGGTTTCGCCGCCGACGACAACCCGTCGCCACGGGGACGGGGATCACGCCCCGTCTCGTTTCACTTGGCACGCTGTTGAGTTCTCAAGGAACGAACGCTGCCTTCGTACTCACCCCCTCGGGCTTTCCTCCGGGCCCAGCTCGTCACAGGCATCAATGCAGGTCAGCGCGGAGAACCGCCCCGGTCGGCATGCGATACATGCTTGAACGTGTATTTCACATTGGCGGCCCTGATTGCGCTTGTCAAGCTCCTCGCTCAACCGGGGTTCCGCTGATGTGTCATCAGAGTGCCGCCGAGGGGCGGGACGAAGTCACCACGTCCCTGGACGACTTGGGACGTCCCCGGTAGCGTTCCGTAGGTCCAGTACGTCCCTGGACGTCCCTGGGGGTGGGATGGCTAACGAGCGGCTGCGATCCGCGATGTTGACGCGCGGCATCACCGTGGAAGCCCTGGCAGAACACGTCGGGGTAGACCCCAAGACTGTGGAGCGCTGGATCACCAAGGGGCGGGCGCCGTACCGCCGCCATCGCCTCGCCATCGCGGCGATGCTGCATGAGGACGAGTCGTACCTGTGGCCGGAGGGCCTCCCCGACTCCCAACGCAAGGACGCTGCCGACGCCGAAGTCTTGAAGGTGTACCCGCACCGGTCCTATGTACCGGCCGAGCTGTGGCTCCAGATGTTCGGCAGGGCTGAGCGAGAAATCGGCGTACTGGTGCACGCGGGCGTATTTCTCGCCGAGAACCCCCGATGGACGCAGCTCCTCAAGCTGAAAGCGGCTGAGGGAGTCCGGGCACGCATCCTGCTCGGAGACCCGGAAAGTCCGGAGATCCAGCGCCGCGGTGAGGAAGAGGAAATCGGAGAGGGCGTGGCCTACAAGGTCCGAGAGGTCATGAAGCTGTACCGCCCCCTCTACTCGGTGCTGGGCATCGAGTTCCGCCAGCACAGATCGACCCTGCACAACTCGCTGTACCGATCGGATGACGAGTGGCTGGTGAACACTCAGGTGTACGGGGCAAGCGCGCCCCTGACCCCAGTTCTCCACCTGCGCCGAGTCGCCGGCGCTGAGCTGGTCTCGACGTATCAGCAGAGCTTCGAGAAGGTCTGGACCGAAGCTGTTCCCCTCGAAAGGTGACCATGAGCCGCCGCACCGACTACTTCAACGATCCCTCCGCCCCGAAGGCCAACAGCATCGTGCCCGCGGTCACGGCCTTCGTCGTCAACGACGCGGGCGACGTCCTTATGGAGCGCAGGTCGGACAACGGGCGCTGGGGAATGCCAGGGGGCGTTCAGGAGATCGGCGAGAACATCGCCGGAACGGTCGTCCGAGAGGTCCGGGAGGAGACCGGCATCACCGTTGAGGTCGTCGGCCTGGTGGGCATTTTCACCGACCCCGGTCACGTCATCGCGTTCGCAGACGGCGAGGTTCGCCAGGAGTTCTCGCTCTGCTTCCGCGCCCGGCCGGTCAGCGGCGAGATCAAGGTGAGTTCCGAATCCCTTGAGGTCCGATGGGTCCCTCGATCCGAGGTCAATTCTCTCGACATGTCGCCGACGACGCGTCGGCGACTCGAAGAGGGCTTCCGGGAGTCCCCGACTCCCCGGATCAGCTGAGCGCTGGCCACCCCGCTTCGGCACGACGCTGCCTTACCCGAGCCACCCTGGCCAGCAGCTCGGGCCGGGCCGCGGAGACGGCTCGATAGACGACGTGCTCAGGGCCGTATCGATCCAGCACTTCCGCCAAGCGCTCTCCGGGATCGACCAGGGCGCCGGTGGGGCTGCTCGTGAGGTCGCAGAAGGTGATGGCATCCACCAGATCGGACTCCGCAGGACCGAACTCCGCGAGGGCATCGCTCAGCCCCAGCTCGGACGCCTCCCACGGCGATGACGTGTGGAAAGCCACGAGACTGCACAAGCGCGGATCGGCTCCGACGACATCCCGCAGGTACCGGGCCCCGTCAATCATGTGCTGCTTGGTGTCGACGGCGGCCTGGGCGTATCCGACATCGTGCGCGATGGCTGCTGCGGCCAACAGTTCGGCGTCCTCCCCCAGGGCCGGGGCCAGGGTCAAGGCCTGCGAATAGACGCGTTGCGAGTGGCCCCACCGCTTCGGCAGGGCCTCGGCGAGCAGCGACTCCGCAAGGTCATGGGCCCACTTGGCCAGCTGCATGAATTTCCCTCCGAGGGCGCTTGGGGTTCAGGTGGCGCTGCTGACGAATCTTCCTACCCCGTGCTGGGCCCTTACGTGCCCGGCCGTCTCCAGCTCCCGGACGGCACGGCGCACCGTCCCGCGAGAAACACCGTAGGTCTCGGCCATCGCTGCCTCGCTGGGCAGGCGGGCGCCGACGAGGAGGACACCCTCGCGGATCTGGTTCAACAGGTCCGACATGATCTGCTCGTACGGTGCGCGCCCGGCGCCCCCGGGGAGCTGCCGGCCGACCCCGGCGACCGTGGCGACATCCCCGGACTCCTCCAGGGCACGCAGGGCTCGCCGCACGGTCGTACGGGCTACTCCGAACTCACGCCCGATCTCGGCCTCGGACGGCAGACCGTGCGCGTAGCGTCCCTCGGCGATCCTGGCTCGCAGTGCCTCCGAGATGAGTAGGTACGTTCCTCGCGGACTGGCCTGCGGCACGTGGCCTCCCCTTGGTAAGCCGGTGGGATTCATCGCCACCCAGCTTCGCACGTTCCCTCTGGCAGTCCTCAGTCACTGTGCGTCGGGTTGTGCTGCCCAGTCAGATGGAGGTTCCGGCCTCCACGTGCGGATCGCTTCTCGCTCACGGTGCGCCCTGCTGAGGAATTCGGTGCTAGGGATGGGCTCCTGTCTCAGATACGCCCCGAGGCACCGCTGCGCGTCGCGACACATCGCGTTCATCAGGATCCGTCCAGCACGGAGGCCAACAACCTGTTGAAAATGCACCTCGTTCCCGAACTCGAACAGACATGCACTCTCGATGGCCTCACGCAACTCCGGGTGTGGTAGGCGGAGCACTGCAAGCTGTATGCGACCGACGCACTCACCCATCTCGGCTGTCCACTGGCGGAAAGCTTCATCGCGCGGACTGCCATCGTCGGGGCGCCGCCAAGCAATCTTCGAGAGGCTTTCAAGCTCAGTGAGTAGCGTGTCCGCTGCCGCGATGGCCATCGAGTCTCGACGCTGCGCTTGGGCCAGCCGAGCCTGATGCCGCTGCTGATACACAACTCCGAGAAACGCGGCAGAGGCTCCGACGATGGTCCCGCCTAGACCGATAACCCCCACCAGCACCTCATTGCCCATGGCGACATCCTGCCCCACCCCCTCCTCCAGAGGTCCCCCTATGGGCAAACCGATGTCCAGCCCAGAGCGAGCGCGCACGGTACGCGATAGAGATCGGCGACGATGCGGGCCCCGCAGGGAGAAGTCCCACGTCAGAGGACATGCCGAAGGCCCCTTAGGCAAGCCCTCCGGAGCCGTGTGCGCAGGTTCGAATCCTGCCGGGGGCACTCCAGCCAGACAGTGTGCAAGTGTCGCTGACCAGCTGAAGTGCCGAGCATGAAGGCCCGAACTCAGTCCCACTGAGTCCGGGCCTTTGTCGTTGTTACGCACTGGTCCCGTGTGAGGGGCACCTCAACTCGCTCACCCTGACGGCGAACTCCCTCAACGGGGACGTTCAGTACGGCACGGCATGGACCGAGGCGAACGTCTCGGCCGCGATCGGCATCCCGGACGTCAACGGGGACGTCGACGACTCCCCCACACCCCGTTCCCGGGGTGTGGGGGCCGTCGTCGTCGCGGGGCGGGGTCCGCCCGGAGCGTTCCGGTGGTCTGTACGAGGGAGGTGGGGTGGGTCTGTGGGTTTGGGGGGTGGGGTGCGGCCGGGGGCGTGCATAGGGTGGCCATGAGGCCGCATCGTGCCGTTGACCTGGCGCTTTGCGGGGAGTGAGCTCGCAGAGGGATGGGCGGCGCGGATGCGTGAGCTGGTGGAGACGGCGCAGCGGTGGGCGGCCGAGGGGAGGGCCGGGTTTCTGGCCAGGCCCGTCACGGAGCAGGGTTTCGGGCCGCGGGACCCGGCCGGTGCCGTGCTGGTGGACGGCCGCGGCGTGTGTGTCGGGGCGTTGTACAACGGGGTGTTCGACGCGGAGCTGACCGCTGACGCGGCCGCCGTGCCCGAGGGGCGGACCGCGCGGGTGTGCGAGGTGTCGGTGGCCGCAGCGGAGGCGGTCGAGGCCCGGTTGACCTGCGGCGGGTCCGCCGAGATCCTGCTCCAGCCGCTGTCCGCGGTACCCGCCGAGTGGTGGGAGCTGCTCGGGCAGGGGGCCGGGGTGGCGCTGGTGACCCGGCTGAACGAGGCCGCCGACCGGGCGGTCAGCGAGGTCGTACGGGCCGTCGACATCCCCCGTGACGATGCGGCGCGGCGGGCCGGGGAGCTGCTGGCCACCCGGCGGCCCGGGCGGGACGCGCTGTACGGGCAGTCCGGGCTGGTGCTCGTGGAGGCGTACCCCTCGGCCCCGTACCTGGTCGTCGGCGGCGGCGGGGAGCTGGCCGACGTCATTGGTCGGCAGGCCGCCCTGCTGGGCTGGACCGCGGTGACCGTGGAGGACGGGGCGGAGGCCGGGAAGCTCCTGGCCGAGCACCGGGACGCCGCCTGCCTGGTGATGCTCAGTCACGACCCGGCCTTCGACGTCCCCACCCTGCGGGACGCGCTGACGCTCGGCGTCCCGTACGTGGGAGCGCTCGGTTCGCGGCGGACGACCGCGCGGCGCCGCGAGGGGCTGGTCGCCGCCGGGGTGGGCGAGGCGCGGCTGGCGCTGGTGCACGGTCCGATCGGGCTGGACCTGGGGGCGCGGACGCCCGCGGAGACGGCGCTGGCGATCTGCGCCGAGATCCTGGGCGTGCTCGGCGGGCGCGAGACCCGGGCCCTGCGCGACTCGGACGGTCCGCTGCGCGGCTGATCCACGCCGGTCCGGGGCCAGGTCCACGCCGGTCCGTGGGCGGCTCCACGCCGGTCCGTCGGCGGCTCCACGCCGGTC
>NZ_JBHXSY010000002.1:118400-284101 GCF_042715295.1 Streptomyces sp. NPDC058701
CGGGGCCAGGTCCGCGCCGGTCCGTGTCCGTGGGCGGCTCCACGCCGGTCCGGGGCCAGGTCCGCGCCGGTCCGTGTCCGTGGGCGGCTCCACGCCGGTCCGGGGGCAGGTCTGCTCCGCTCCGTGCGACGGGTGCGGTGCGGCTCAGGTGTCGCCGAGGGCGCGCGCCAGCTGGGCCTTGTTCATGTCCGAGCGGCCGTGCAGGTTACGGCGCTTGGCCTCCGCGTAGAGCTGGTCGTACGTGGGCCCCTGCGCCCCGGAGTGGGAGTGCAGGCCGCCGCGCCGCGACGAGGACATGTCGTCGAGGGACTCCTTGCTGGCGGTCTTGGACTCGCCGGCGCGGGCGCGTTCCTTGTTGACGGTCCGGGCCGCGATCTCCTCGGCCTTCTTCTCGGACTCGCCGCGCCGCTCGACGCTCTCCTTGATGTCCTCGTACTGGCGTTCACGCTTGGGGGAAGATCCGCGGGGCATGGCCGTCCTCCTCTGGCGCTCGGCGTTCTCGCGGCGCCGTCGCCGTCCGTTCGGTGCTTCGGCGCTTACCCCGGATGCAGCAAGCCATCCGCTCCCGAGCGGCGCATAACTCGTCAAAGTGGGAGAAAATACTCACATGGACTCGACCCTGAGCGTGGACTCGACCCTGACCGACATCGCATGGTTCCTGGTGGTCGGGCTCATCGTGGTGGGCTTTCTGCTCGGCGCCTTCTGGCTGGGCAAGAAGGTCCGGGCGCAGGAGCCCGCCCCGCCGTCGGCGGAGAGCCAGCCCCATCTTCCGGAGGGAGGGGCGGTGTACGAGGTGCGCGAGGAGCGGGAGCACGTGGAGTTCCCGGAGAGCGGCCTGCGCCCGCACGACATGCAGGGCTACGGGAACTTCGGCTCGACCACCCACAGCCACCAGGAGGAGGCCCGCGCGGAGCGGGAGTCCGGTTACGGGCACGTGGAGGGGCCGGGACCGCACCCGCAGCCGGGCTCTCCTCCGAACTCGGGGCGCGGCGCCCACGAATAGAGCAGGGCCGGGCCTGCCTCCCGGACGGACGACACTCTGATCCGACCTCTGACCCGCCCCCGCGCGGGTCAGAGGTCCGTCCGGAGGCGGAGGACCTCCGGTGGCGGGTGGCGGGCCGACGTGTGGCGGACCTCCGCCGCGAGGGGAGGGTCCAGCGGCCGGAAGGGGATCTCGCCGAGGCCGATGGCCGTGACCGTCGCCGGGGCCGTTTCCGTTCCCGGATCCGTTTCCGTCTCCGTACGCCCCTCCGCCCGCGCCCGCGCCTGGGCCCCGGCCTTCGCCTCCCGCCCCGCCACGGCCCGTGCCACCTCCGCCCGCAGGGCCGCCGTCAGCGGGCTCGACACGAGCGGGGTCTCGTCCCCGCCCGGCAGCGCGAGGACCAGGGCGAGCGGGCGGCGCGGGGTGCCCGTGTAGCCGACGACCGCCGCGTCACGCACGTTCGTGTGCCGGAGCTTGCTCCAGCCGCGCCGCCCGGCCGGGTAGGACTGGTCCAGCCGTTTGACGACCAGGCCCTCGATGCCGCTGGCGGGCAGGGTCTCGTACCAGGTGGCCGCCAGCTCCGGGTCGGTGGTCATCGGGACGGGCTGCAGCGGCGGGCCCAGCGGCAGCAGCAGCTCCACCAGCAGCGCCCGGCGGCGCTCGTACGGGCGTCCGCGCAGATCCAGCCCGGCCAGTTCCAGGACGTCGAAGGCGGCGTACGAGGCCGGCAGGCTCCGCGCCAGGACGGCGGCGCGCGCCGGCGTGGCGGCCGCCCGGCGCTGGACGAGCGCGAAGTCGGTGCGGCCCGCGTGCCAGACCACCACCTCCCCGTCCAGGACCGTCCCGGCCGGCAGCTGCCGGGCGGCGGCGGCCAGGTCGGGGAAGGCCGCGGTGACGATCCGGCCGGACCGCGCCTGGAGCACGACGTCCGCCTCCGACCGCAGGACGACGAGGCGGTGGCCGTCGAACTTCGGCTCGTACGCGAGGCCCGCCCCGCGGGGCAGGGTCCGTACGGCGGCGGCCAGCGCGACGCGGATCACGGCCGGGGCCGGCCGGGGAGCCGGCCGGCGAGGTCGGGGTTGGTCAGGGGCCCGAAGAGGTCTCCGTCGAGGGCCAGCCGCGGCGCGATGTCGTCGGCGAGGAACACCAGGTCGGAGGCGGCGCGGCAGTCCGCGACCTCGTCCCAGGACACGGGCGCGGAGACGGTGGGCCGGGGCCGCGCACGCAGCGTGTAGGGGGCTGCGGTCGTCTTCGCGGCGGCGTTCTGGCTGTGGTCGACGAACACCTTGCCGGGGCGCAGGGCCTTGGCCATGCGGTGCACGACCAGGTCGGGGAGCTCGCGCTCGGCTTCCTGCGCGAGCTGTTTGGCGTACGCCGACACCTGCTCGGAGGGGGTCGGCTCCAGGGGCACGGCCAGGTGGAGGCCTTTGGAGCCGGAGGTCTTGGCGTAGGCGGGCAGTCCGTCGGCGGCGAGGCGCTCGCGCAGCCAGAGCGCGGCGGCGCAGCACTCGACGACGCCGGCGGGCGGGCCGGGGTCGAGGTCGAGGACCATCCGGTCGGCGACGGCGGGATTGCCGGCGGTCCACTGGGGGGTGTGGAACTCCACGACGAGGTTGGCGGACCACATGAGGGTGGCCATGTCGGCGACGACGACCTGGGCGGCGGACGCGTCCTCGGAGCGGGGCACGGGAGTGGTCTTCACCCAGGCGGGCGTACCGGGCGGCGGGTTCTTGGTGAAGAAGAGCTGGCCGTCCGGACCGTCGGGATAGCGCAGGAAGGACACGGGCCGGTCGTGGATGTGGGCCAGGAGGGAGCCCGCGACCGTGGCGTAGTAGTGGAGCACCTCGCCCTTGGTGAAGCCGGTCTCCGGGTAGAGGACCTTGTCGAGATTGCTGAGCGCGATGCGACGGCCCTCCACCAAAGTGATCGGCGTCATACGATGAGATTGCCACGAATCAGGAGGAACCGTGCGATCCATTTGGAACGGGGCGATCTCCTTCGGCCTGGTCAGCATTCCGATCAAGCTCGTGAACGCCACCGAGAGCCACTCGATCTCCTTCCGTCAGATCCACCTCGCCGACGGCGGGCGGGTCCGCTACCGCAAGGTGTGCGAACTGGACGGCGAGGAGGTCTCGGGCGCCGAGATCGGCAAGGGGTACGAGGAGGCCGACGGGTCGATCATCCCGATCACCGACGACGACCTGGCCCAGCTGCCGCTGGCCACCGCCAAGACGATCGAGATCATGTCGTTCGTGCCCGCGGAGGAGATCGATCCGCTGCAGATGGACGCGGCGTACTACCTCGCGGCGAACGGGCCGACGGCGGCGAAGCCGTACACGCTGTTGCGGGAGGCGCTGAAGCGGAGCCGGAAGGTCGCGATCGCCAAGTACGCGCTGCGGGGGCGGGAGCGGCTGGGCATGCTGCGGGTGGTCGACGACGTGATCGCGATGCACGGCCTGCTGTGGCCGGACGAGATCCGGGCGCCCGAAGGCGTGGCGCCGGAGGGTTCGGTGTCGGTACGGGACGCCGAACTCGACTTGGCGGACGCGCTGATGGCGACGCTCGGGGAGGTGGAGATGGCCTCGCTGCGCGACGACTACCGGGAGGCCGTGGAGGCGATGGTCACGGCGAAGGCGGGCGGGGCGTTCGAGCCGTCGGAGGTGGCGGCGGCACCGGCGGGCGGGCAGGTGATCGACCTGATGGCCGCGCTGGAGAAGAGCGTACGGGCGGCCAAGGCCTCCCGCGGCGAACCGGGTTCCGGCGCGGAGGCGGACGGGCCGGCGGACGCGGGGTCCGGGTCCGAGACGGGGTCGGGGTCGGGGTCGGGCGCCGAGGTGACGCCGATCCGGCGCAAGGCGGCGGCCGCGTCGCCGAAGGCGGTCGGCGGGAAGAAGTCGACGGCGGCGTCCGCGAAGAAGACGGCGTCGGCGTCGACGAAGAAGACCACCGCGACGACGGCGGCCAAGGCGACGAAGTCGTCCGCCAAGTCGGCGTCGTCGCCGGCTTCTGCGAAGGCGGGCACGGTCAAGTCCACCGCGGCCAAGTCCACCGCGTCCAAGTCCACTTCGGCGAAGTCGGCGGGGACCACGAAGAAGGCCACCACGGCGAAGAAGGCCACCCCGGCGGCCCGGAAACGAGCCTCCGCCTGACGGGGCCGGCGACCGGCGGGTGCCGCTGCCTGACGGGGCCGTGAGTGCGGGCCCCGTACGGCCGGGGGCAGGGGTCGCGGAGCGACTGCCGCTCCCGAAGGCGGGGCCCGTTGCGGGCCGGGTACCGGGACCGGCGTCCGGGGCGGGAGGAGCCCGTCGGTGGGCGGGCGGGGGCAGGTGGGAGCGGTGGTGCCCGTCCCGTCGGGCGCAGCGGACCCCGGGGGAACGCACGGGGGCCTAAGAGCTGTCCCGCGATCCCCGGCGGGCGCGCGACGCCGGCTACGGCGCCTCGCCGCGTTGTCGGAGCGCCCTCATACGCCCCGTATGACGGCGCCCCTCCGCCTTGCGACGCACCGCATCTGACGCCGCGCGCTGATCCACCAGGGATGACGGGACAGCCCTTAGAGCCAGGTTCTGGAGTCGCGGGCCAGGGCGAACAGGGCCTCCACCTCCTGGGGTTGGAGGACGACGGGCAGGCTGCCGAGCTCCGGGGCGGCCGTCCCGGGCTGGAGGACGCGGAGGTCCCGGACGGTGGGCGCGACCTCGACGCGGGAGGCGTCGGCCACCGCCAGGGCCCCGGTGACGCGTGCCGGCAGGACCCGCCCGGTGCGGGCCCCGGCGGCCCGGACGTCCGACGGCACCGCCGTGCGGTCCCGGGCCGGCCGGGGCAACGGCAGCCCGTCCGTACGGTGACCCGCGGGCCGGGGCAACGGCAGCCCGTCCTGCGTACGGTGCGCGGTGGCCCGGCCGCTCAGGGCCCGCTCGGCACGGGCCTTCTCCGTACGCCCCGCGCGGTCCGCGGTGGCGCGGGACGTCAGGGCCCGTTCGGCGCGGGCGGCGGCGCGGCGGGCCCAGCAGGGGTCGGGGCGGGGTTCCGCCCGGCCGACGGCGACGAGGAGGTCACCGACCGCGGCGCGCTGGCGCCGGCCCGGGACCGTACGGACGCAGAAGATGCCCGCCGGGCCGATGAGCAGGTGGTCGATGCGGCCGAGTCCGGGCAGCGGGACGCAGTGCAGGATCCGCCAGCCGTACGCCTCCAGGGCGTCGAAGGCGTCCCCCGACCGCTGCTGGGCCGCCAGGTCCTGGCGGAGCCGGTGGCGCGCCCGGGTGCCCGCCGTTCCGTGGTCCAGCTCGCCCAGCAGGCTCTCGCCGGGGCGGTTGGGCGCCAGGTCCGCGTCGGGCGGGAGCGCGAGGCCCCGAAGCTCCGCCGCCGTGGGCACCGGAGGCGGACCGATGGAGGCGCCGCCCGTCAGGAACGGCCGCAACACCTCCACCACCGCGTCGCGTTGGTCGTCGGCGAGGACGCTGATCCGGTTGGCCCGCCGGTCGTACCAGGCGACCGCCCGCCCGTCGGGCAGGGTGACGTACAGCCGCCCGCGGCCGGGCCTCCCGCTCGGTACGACCTTGAGTTGCCCCATCGCCCTCACCCCCGCCGTCCATGGGAGCAGCCGGGCTGCCCGGGGGCAATCCCCCGGCGGTGTAACGACTCCGACGGAACCCTGCGACGCCGCTGTTACACGAACGGGGCCCTGCCGCAACGGCCGCCGCCTACGTTGGTCCCACCTGGACCCGCCAGGCCCCGGCCCGCACCGAAGGACTTCCCGTGAGCACCGTCAGCCGCCGCACTCTCGTTCGCGCCGCCGCCGTGACCGTCTGCGCCGGAGGCCTGCTGGCCCTGCCCGCGGCCGCGGCGCTGGCCGAGGGGGTGCCGGCGGCCGCGTCGGCGCACTCCGCGGGCCCCCAGCGGACGCTGCTCAAGAGCCTCTCGCTGGCGGACGGCGTGTCCACGGCGAAGGTGTACCGCGTCGGCAAGGGCGCGTACGAGGCCGACATCCTCACCGCGGACGGCCACAAGGCCGCCACCCTGACCAGCCGCGACGGAGTCCCCGGCACCGGCGGCGCCGGGGAGCTGCGCGCTGCGCTGGACGCGGACGGGCGGCTGACCTCCTGGGTCGGCGACACCCCCGCGCGGGGCGCCGGGCACGCCGTCGCGGGCGACGGACACAAGACCGGGACCCGGAACGGGCAGGTCGTCCCGGCCTCGCTCCCGGCAGCCGGGTCCGCGGTTGGCTCCGGCTCCGCGTCGGGCTCCGCGTCCGGGCCGGGCTCTTCGCCGCGTACGGGAGAGGTCGGCGGCAACCGCGTCGTCGCCACCGGGCCGGCCGACGCGCTGCGCCTGGACACGCTGGCCGACGAGCCCGGCGAGGGCGTGCTGCTGCTTGCCGCGGGCGGCGGGATCGCGGCCGTGGGCGCGGCCGGGCTGGGCTTCGCCATGCTGCGGCGGGGGCGTACCGAGGGCTGACGCGCAGGTCACGGGCACCTCCGTCCCCCCCGACCGGGGGCGGTGGGCAAAAAGGACGTACCTCCGCATAAGGTTGATGCCGCGGGTGCCGTGTCCCTCCGGCTCCCCATCGCCCGTACCGCGGACAGGAGGATGCAGGGCCCCGTGAAGCCGCACCCGTACGCGCCGTACCCGTACGCGCCGTACCCGTCGATCCCCGCGCCCGCCGCGTCCCCCGCGGCCGCCGTCCGCGCCGCCCCCGCCGCGCCCGCCCGGCCGTCCGGGGCGTTCCGGCGCAGGGCCGCGGGTGCCGTGCTGCTGGTGTGCTGCCTGTTGCCCGCACTGGCGGGCTGCGGCGACGGCGGCGGGCTGGCCGCGGCGGGTTCCACGCCCACGGCGAGCGGCCCCGTCGACCTGTGGCCCGGGCGCCAGGGGGCGGCCGTACCACCCGCCGACCCCGGTGGCGCGCCGCCCGAGTACGTCCGGGGGATCACGCCCGTCCGGAACCAGAACGTGCGCGAGGTGGATCCGGTGGCCATCGTCCGGGCGGAGGTGCGCGCCCACGCGAACGCCGACGTCGGCGCCGACGGGATGCCCGCGCAGACGGCGACGGCGATCGCGGCGTGCGGTGACGAGGGAGGCGGCGGCGGAGATGGGGGTGCGGGTGCGAAGTGCCCGGTCCTGGAGCCGTACTACCGCGACCTGACCGGCAACGACAGGGACGAGCTGATCGTCGGCATCGAGCTGCCGGACCGGATGATGTCCGTACGCGTGTACACGGCGGACCCCGACGGCCGGCTCAACCGGATCATGGCGACCACGGACACGGTCATCGGCGTGGAGCTGGCCGGGCGGGACGTGGTGCTGCGGGTGCCCAGCGGGAACAACGGGTACGAGCTGATCACCGCCTGGTCCTACGACGAGAAGCAGCGCACCATGCTGCCCACGCGCGAGCAGATCGTACGGGTGCCCTCGGCTCCGCGGACGACGGCCACGACGCCCACGACACCCGCACCGTCCATCGCGTCCGCGGCTCCCACGGTGAGCACGACGGCCGGCACAGCGCCCGGGTCCGGCACGCCGTGAGGCTGCGGCTGCCCGCGTGGACGGCCACGCTGACCTGGAAGTCCGCGTGCTTCATCGTCGTGATGTGCTGCTCGCTGGCGGCCGTACTCGGCGCGCTCGTGCACGTGGAGGTGACCCGGCAGACGGTGTCCACGGCGCGGGAGAAGGCGCTCGCCAAACTGCACGACGTCTCCCACGCCTACGAGGCGGGCGAGCCCCTCCCGCCCGAGTCCGGGCTCGATCCGGAGGCGCTCCCGCCGGAACTGCGGGCGCTGGCCCTCGGCGGCCGCCGAGGGACGGTCGTGGGCGATTACCGGGGCCGACCGACGATGTGGGCGGCCGCGCCGGCGGACGGACGGGTGCTGGCCACCGCCGTCGACTACGGGCAGAGCGCGCGGACGATCAGCGGGCTCGACAACGCGATCATCGGGTCCTCGGTGCTGGCGATCGGCGGAACGCTGCTGGTGGGCGCATTCGCGGTGACGCGGGTGACGCGGCGGCTGCACCAGACCGCGACGGTGGCGCGGCGGATCACGCAGGGCGACCTCGACGCGCGGGTGGGCGACCCGCGCACGAAGGACCCCTCGCGGCGCCAGGACGAGGTGGCGACGGTCGCCGGGGCGCTGGACACGATGGCGGGAAGCCTGCAGGCGAAGCTGGAGAGCGAGCAGCGGTTCACGGCGGACGTGGCGCACGAGCTGCGCACGCCGCTGACCGGTTTGCAGGCGGCGTCGGAGCTGCTGCCGGAGGGGCGGCCGACGGAGCTGGTGCGGGAGCGGGTGCGGACGATGCGGCAGCTGACCGAGGACCTGCTGGAGATCTCCCGCCTGGACTCGGGCAGCGAGGCGGTGGACACGGACCTGCACCAGCTGGAGCGGCTGGTACGGCGGGTGGTGCGGGCGTCCGGTACGGACACGGAGGTGGTCGTGGCCCGGGACGCGCACGTGGAGACGGACCGGCGGCGGCTGGAGCGGGTCCTGGGGAACCTGGTGGCGAACGCCCACAAGCACGGGCGGGCCCCGGTGGTGGTGACGGTGGACGGGCCGGTGGTGACCGTACGGGACCACGGGGACGGCTTCCCGGACTACCTGGCGGCGCACGGCCCGCAGCGGTTCCGCAGCGGGGGGAAGGGGCACGGCCTGGGCCTGACGATCGCAGTGGGTCAGGCGGAGGCGATCGGGGCACGGCTGGCGTTCCGCCCGGCGGAGGGCGGCGGCGCGGCGGCGACCCTGACCCTCCCGACGACCCTCCCGGCAACGCCCCCGTAAGCGGGCCCTGGGCGGGGCGGAGGCCCGGGCGGACCCTGACCGGGCGGGTTCCCGGCCCCGCCCCCGGCCCCTACGGGCGCGGGGGCTTCGTCCACGGCCAGCGCGGCTTCAGCTTCGGTTTCTCCCCGCCTGGGCGGAACGCGTACTTCCACCCCTTCTGGAGCCCGAGCCGCTTGGAGTACCCCGACGGGACCCGCTCGTAGAGCAGCACCGTGGGCGGGGCGTCGGGAGCGGGGACCGGGATCTCGTACCACTTCGGCGGGTGCCCGGTCATGCCCAGGATGACCGGCAGCACCCTGCCGTCCATCGGGCCGCCTTCGAAGGGGGTCGGTTGGCTTCTCACCCCACCAGTGTCACAGCAGGTGGGCGGCCTCGGAGACCACGGGGATCACGCGGCGGGCCAGGACCCCGACCGGGCCGTCCGCCGACTCCAGGGCGAGGGCGGCGCGGGCCGCGTCCGCGGTTTCGGGGTCGGTGGCGGCGGTGGCGGTGAGCAGGGCGATGAACTGGTCGACCAGCCAGTCCCGGAGCGAGTCGACCTCCGGCTGCTTGCCCTCGTCGATCCAGATGAGCGAGGCGGCCTCGACCGCGGTGATCCACGTACGGACCATCATCCGCAGCCGCGGCCCCGGGGCCGGGGTGCCCAGGTGGTAGAGGATCTGTCCGGCGGCGGCCCGGCGGATGCCGTCCACCGTGGCCGTCGTGCGGGAGGTCTCGACGACGCTGCCGCCCTGGAGGAGCGCGGAGAAGCCCGCGTGGTGCTCGTCGACGAAGGCCAGGTAGCGGTCCAGGGCCCGGGAGAGGCGCTGGGTCAGGGGTCCTTCCTGGGGCTCGGCGAAGCACAGTTCGAGGATGTCCGCCGCGGAGCGCAGGGCGGCTTCGTAGAGCTGCTGCTTGCCGCCGGGAAAGTAGCGGTACACGAGCGGGCGGGACACCCCGGCGGCTTCCGCGACGTCGTCCAGCGAGACGTCCTCCGGCGCCCGGTGCGCGAACAGCGAGAGGGCGGCGTCGAGGAGTTGGGCTCGCCGCTCCTCGACGCCCAGTCTGCGGTAGGCGCGTACGGTCATGTCCGCAGGGTAGCCCGGCGGCGGCCTCAGGCCAGGAGTCCGGAGCTCTTCCACAGCCTGCGGCCGACGCCGCGCAGGATGCCGATGTCGTCGAGGAAGTCGGTGAGCCGCTTGGAGCCGGCCTGCATGACCTCCCGCCGGTGGCCGCTGGCCTTGACCTGGGCGACCGCTTCGTTGCGGTCCAGCCCGATGTTCTCGTACACGGCCGGGTTCACGAAGGCCAGCGAGAAGACGCGGGCGGCCTCGCCGCAGCTGATGCGGGTGAGTTCCTGCTCCCAGCGCGGGGCGGTGAGCATCTGGCGGCGCAGTTCCTCGCGGGCGTAGCGGACGTGCCGGGCCTCCTCGATGACGTGGATGCGGGTCACGCCGCGGACCAGCGGCTGAATGCGCTCGTCCGGGAAGGTCAGGCGCTGCATCCAGTCGAGGATCTCCTCGCCGAGGAGGGTGCAGGCGAAGGAACCGGGGGTGGTGGAGACCGTCTTGAGGATGCGCGCGAGGTTGTGGTTGGTGCGGGAGACCGGGTACTCGGGGGCGCCGCCCTTCTGGATCATGCGGGCGAACATCATCGAGTGGCGGCACTCGTCGGCTATCTCGGTGAGGGCGTAGCGGACGTGGTTGCTGGTCAGCGACTTGTCGTAGATGTGCCGGACCAGGAGCTGCATGAGGATGATCTCGAACCAGATGCCCAGCGAGCCGAGCGCCGCCGCCTCGTGGCGGGAGAGCTCGATGCGCTGCTCCTCCCCCATCTTCTTCCAGAGCGGGGTGTCGTAGAGGGAGAGCAGCTCCGGGGGCCAGTAGTACTTGCCCTCGATGGGCGGGGCGTCCCAGTCCAGTTCCTTGTCGGGGTCGAAGGAGTGCTTGGCCGAGGATTCGAGGAGCCGCTCGGCGATCTGCTCGCGGTCCTTGAGCAGGCCGAGAGCGTCCCTCAGGGCGGCTCGATCGGTCACCGTCGTCATGACTTCGGACACCTCGTTCGTTGGGTTACCGGCGGTCACTTCTTATGAGACTGCTTGTCAGCAAGGTCGTCAATCCCCTGCGCACGACTTGTTGACCCCGCGTCTACCAACGTGTGACGCTGCCAACTGTCCAGTCCTGTACGCAAGTACGTGACACGAGGTGGTGCCAGTGTCGACGCACGAGCTCTACACCAGCGACCCGGGCGCGGGAGTCTGGCAAGTCCCCGCCTCCGGTTCGGCCCGTTTCAGCTGGGAGTACGACGGGGGCCGCGAGCGGCTCCTCGCGCTCTACCAGAAGGGCAAGGACAAGCAGTGGGACGGTGCCAAGCGCATCGACTGGGACATCGAGGTCGACCCGTACGACCCGCTGGGCACCCCGGACGACGTCCTGACCCTGTACGGGACCCGGCACTGGGCCAAGCTCACGGAGCAGGACAAGGGCGAGCTGCGCCGGCACTACGCATCGTGGAACTTCAGCCAGTTCCTGCACGGCGAGCAGGGCGCGATGGTGTGCGCGGCCCGGATCGTGGAGTCGGTGCCGGACCTGGACGCGAAGTTCTACTCCGCCACGCAGACCATGGACGAGGCCCGGCACGCGGAGATCTTCGGGCGGTTCCTGCACGAGAAGGTCGGGATGCTGTACCCGATCAACGACAGCCTCCAGGGGCTGCTCGGCGACACCCTGCGCGACTCCCGGTGGGACATGCCGTACCTCGGGATGCAGGTGCTGATCGAGGGTCTGGCCCTGGCGGCCTTCGGCATGATCCGCGACACGACCGACAAGCCGCTGCCGAAGCAGATCCTGGCGTACGTGATGCAGGACGAGGCCCGGCACGTGGCCTTCGGGCGGATGGCGCTGCGGGACTACTACCGGCAGCTGACGGACGCCGAGCGGCGCGAGCGCGAGGAGTTCGTGATCGAGGGCTGCTACCTGATGCGGGACCGGCTGCGCGGGGTCGAGGTGCTGGAGAACTTCGGGATCTCCCGGAAGGAGGCGGAGGAGTTCAGCGAGCAGTCGGAGTTCCTGCACCTGTTCCGGAAGCTTCTGTTCAGCCGGATCGTGCCGTGCGTCAAGGACATCGGGCTGTGGGGCGAGCGGCTGCAGAAGGCCTACCTGGACATGGGCGTCTTCGATATGGGCAACTCCAACCTGGACCTGCTGATGAGCCAGGACGAGGAGATCGCGGAGGCGCTGGACCGCGAGCGGTTCGCGGCGGAGGAGGCCGAGCGCGTGGCGGAGGTTGGGGCGGCGATCGCCTCGGGCGCCGACACCTGACACCCGACACCTGACACCTGACACCCGCCACCCGCCACCCGGTCGCGCCGCCGCGCGTCATGGTGCGGCGCGGCCCCCGATCGGCGGAGCGGACGCGGACGGTGCCGACAGGGCTGCCTGCATCACCGCGCGGGCGATGGGCGCGGCCGCGCCGTTGCCGCTGATGTCGCCGCGCACCGCCGACGCGTCCTCGACGACGACCGCGACCGCGACCGCCGGCAGGGCGCCGCCGTCCTCCGCCTTCGCCCAGGAGATGAACCAGGCGTACGGGGTGCCCGCGTTGCCGACGCCGTGCTGCGCGGTGCCGGTCTTGCCGCCGACCACCACCCCGGGGATGGCCGCGTTGCGGCCCGTACCGCCCTCTACCACCTTCACCATCAGCTCCTGCATCCGCAGGGCGGTGGCCGGGGTCATGGCGCGGCCCAGGGTGCGCTGGTCCCCGTACCGGACCTGGGAACCGTCGTCCCGGGTGGTGCGGTCCACCAGGTAGGGGGCCTTGAGGTCGCCGCCGTTGGCGACCGCCGCCGCCACCATCGCCATCTGCAGCGGCGTCGCCTTGGTGTTGAACTGCCCGATCGAGGACAGGGCCAGCTGGTCCTGGCTCATGTCGGTGTCGAAGTTCGACCGGGACACCCACGACGGCACCCGCAGCCCCTCGTCGTTGAACCCGAACCGCCGCGCCGCCTCCACCATGCCCCGCAGCCCGACGCGCACCCCGATCTTCGCCATCACCGTGTTGCAGGACCACTGCACCGCGTCCGCCATGGAGGCGTCCTGGCAGCCCGTGCCCGCGTTGGGCAGCAGGGTGCTGGTGCCGGGCAGCGGGTAGGGGTCGGGGGTCTCGGTCGGCGCGTCCACGTCGGTGACCGCGCCCGAGTCCAGCGCGGCCGCCGCCGTCACGATCTTGAAGGTGGAGCCCGGCGGGTACGTCTCGCGCAGCGCCCGGTTCAGCATCGGCTTGGCCGGGTCCGCGTTCAGCCGCTCCCAGGCCGCCTTGACCCCGCTGCCCGTCCCCGACAGCACGGCCGGGTCGTAGGAGGGGCTGCTGACCAGCGCCAGGATCTTCCCGGTGGCCGGCTCCACCGCCGCGACCGCGCCGCGCTTGCCGGCGAGGCCCGCGTACGCCGCCTCCTGCATCCCGGCGCGGATGGTGGTGGCGGCGTTCCCGCCGCCCGGGCGGCCGCGGGTGAGGTCGTACCAGAGGGGGAAGGCCGAGAGCCCCGGGTCGGTGCCCGACAGGACCGCGTCCTCGGCGCGCTCGACGAAGCTGGTCCCGTAGGTCTGGGAGGAGTAGCCGGTGACGGGCGCGTAGAGCGGGCCGTTGAGGTACGTCCGCTCGAAGCGCAGCAGCTGGCCGCTGTCGCGCGAGCCGGTGACCGGCCGGCCGTCGACCAGGACGTCACCGCGCGGTTCGGCGTACCGCTCGATGACGGGGCGCTTGTTGGCGGGGTTCGCGCCGTAGGCGGCGGACTCCCAGACCTGGACCCGGGCGATGTTGACGAGCAGGGCCACCAGCAGCAGGGCGCAGAAGTACGCGCACCAGCGGATGTAGCGGATCACGCGGCGGCCTCCCGCGGTTCGGGGCTGCGGGCGCTGTCGCCGAGCCGGACCAGCAGGGCGACGATGATCCAGTTGGTGACGACGGAGGAGCCGCCCTGGGCCAGGAAGGGCATGGCCATGCCGGTGAGCGGGATCAGGCCGGTGACGCCGCCGGCGATGACGAAGACCTGGAGGGCGACGATCGAGGCGAGTCCGGTGGCGAGCAGCCGGCCGAAGGGGTCGCGCAGCGCGAGCCCGGCGCGGAAGCCGCGGGCGACGAGGAGCCCGTAGAGCAGGAGGATCGCGGTGAGGCCCACGAGGCCGAGCTCCTCCCCGGCGGTGGCCAGGATGAAGTCCGACTTGGCGGCGAAGCCGATGAGGAAGGACTGTCCGTGGCCGAGCCCGGCGCCCAGGAGTCCGCCGGCGCCGAAGGAGAAGAGGGACTGGGCGAGCTGGCCGGGGCCCTCGCCGCGTTCGATGGAGGCGAAAGGATTCAGCCAGTCTTCCACGCGGCTGTTCACGTGCGGCTCGAAGGTGCCGACGGCGTAGGCGCCGACCCCGGCCAGGACCAGCCCGATCGCGATCCAGCCGATCCTTCCGGTGGCCGTGAACAGCATGATCACGAAGAGTCCGAAGAACAGCAGCGAGGTGCCGAGGTCCCGCTCCAAGACGAGTACGCCGACGCTGAGCAGCCAGATCGCGAGGATCGGGCCGAGCACCCGGCCGGGCAGAAGGCGGAGCTTCCAGAACAGCGTGCGGCCGGTGAGGGCGAGCGCGGTGCGGTTCGCGGCGAGGTAGGACGCGAAGAAGACGGCGAGCAGGATTTTGGCGAACTCCCCCGGCTGGAAGGAGAATCCGGCGAACCGGATCCAGATGTGCGCGCCGTTGACCGCCGGGAAGAAGACGGGGACGAGCATCAGCGCGAGGGCGGCCGTCACCGAGAGGTACGCGTAGCGCTGGAGCACGCGGTGGTCGCGGAGCCGGGCGACGACGAGGACGAACAGCGCCACCCCGAGGGCGGACCAGAGGAGTTGGTCGTCGGCGGTGAGGTGGGCGGGGGTGGTCACGTCGAGGCGCTGGATGAGGACGAGGCCGAGGCCGTTGAGCAGGAAGGCGATCGGGAGCACGACGGGGTCGGCGTACGGCGCCCAGCGGCGGACGGCGAGGTGCGCGAGCAGCGCGGCGGCGGCCAGCCCGCCTGCGTAGCGGGCGGCGGAGCGGGGGACGTGGCCGGTGGTCGCGAGGCCGACGTGGACGTGACCGAGGGCGGCGATCAGGACGGCCCCGGTGAGAAGGGTCAGCTCGACGCCGCGACGCCGGGGGGCGCGGGCGTCGGGGGGCGGCGGCGCGGGCTCCGCCACCTTCGCCGTCAGAGCGGTCATGGGGGAAACGTAGCAAGCGGACGGAGGGTATGTCCGTTTATGTCATAGGGTGCCGAAGAGTCGTCACAAGCGGTCGGAATCGGCGGCGGAGCCCGGCGGGCCCCTGGCGCCGATCCCCCCTCGCCCCTGCGGGGCGACGGTCCGGCGGTCGTGCGGCCGGGGGTGGCGCGAACGCCCCCGCCCCCGCCACCCGAGTGACCCCGGCCGGGCCCGCCGCCACGGTTGGGGGATTTGTCATACCGGGCGTGGCAGCATCGGGCGCCTCGGAGGTGATCCCATGTCACAACGGCCGCTCCGCGCCGCCTGTATCGCCGCGCTGCTCCTCGCCGCCTGCCCGGCCCCCGCCGCCACCGCCGAACCGCTCCCCTCCGCCGAGCCCGTCGGCGTCCTGCTCACCCGGCTCCAGGGTCTCTACCAGAAGGCCGAGGAGGCCACGGAGGCGTACAACGCCACCGAGAGCGCGCTCGACGCCCGGCTCGACGAGGAGCACCGGCTCCGCAGTGAGCTCGGCAGGGCCCGCGGCGCGCTCGGCGCGGAGAAGGCGCTCGCCGGGCGGCTGGCCCGCGAGCAGTACCAGGCCGCCCGCGGCTTCGCCCCGTACGCCCGCATGCTGCTCGCCCGGGACCCGCGGGCCGCCCTCGACCAGCACCGGCTCGCCACCCGGGAGGGCAACCGCCGCGCGGGCGTGCTGGAGCGCCTCGCCCGCGGCGAGCAGCGGGCCGGCTCGCTGGCCGCCCGGGCCCGCAAGGCCCTGGACGACCAGCGGGCCCTGGCCGCGCGGCAGAAACGCCAGAAGGAGGAGGTCGCGGCGCAGCTCAAGGAGGTCGAGCGGCTGCTCGCCTCGCTCACCGCCGAGCAGCTCGCGCAGCTCGGCGCGCGCGAGGCCGCGGACACCGCCGGCGCGCAGCGCGCGCTGGTGGACTCCGGTCGCCTTCCGGCCCGTACCGGTACGCCCACCGCCGCCGGCGGCGCGGCGCTCACCTATGCGGCGGCCCAGATCGGGAAGCCGTACGTGTGGGGTGCCGAGGGGCCCGCGTCCTTCGACTGCTCCGGACTGACCTCGCAGGCCTGGGCGCACGCCGGCCGCGCGATCCCCCGTACCAGCCAGGAGCAGTGGGCCCGGCTGCCCAGGGTGCCGCTGGACCGGCTGCGACCGGGTGACCTCGTCGTGTACTTCCCCAAGGCGACGCACGTGGGGCTGTACGTCGGTGACGGCAAGGTCATCCAGGCCCCGCGCCCCGGAGCACGCGTCAAGGTGTCCCCGATTGCGGCGAACCCGCTGCTGGGCGCGGTGCGGCCGGACCCGGACGGGGCGCCGCTCGACCGGTTCGTCCCGCCGCCGCTGCCCGGGGCGGAGGCGGCGGGGGGCGACGACACCGGCTACTCGGCCGAGGAGGGTCCCGAGGGGGCCGGGGCGCCCGAGCCGTCGGAGGCCGGGGCCGAACCCGCGGCCGCCGCGGCGGAACCCGGTGCCGCGCCCGGGCCGGACACCGCCGCCGTGACGTCGGCCAGATAGTCCGCCGCGTCCTCGGGGTCGTAGAAGTACCCGTCGAAGTCGGCCGGGTTGTCGAAGCCGTTGGCGAAGCGGTCCGCCACCGGCTGGAGCTGCCCGGCCGCGCCGATCAGGTTCAGCACGTGCTCCGGCGGGACGCCCAGCATCGCGTTCGTCCACTGGGTGACCGGCTTGCCGGTGGTGAACCAGAACTTGTCGAAGGTGGCCTTCATCCACGCCTCGTCGAACGGCTGGTCCCCGTGCATCAGGATCGACGACAGGTACGAGGCCGCGCACTTCGAGGCGGAGTTGGAGCCCTGCCCGGTGATCGGGTCGTTGGCCACGACCACGTCGGCGACGCCCAGCACCAGGCCTCCGCCCGGCAGCCGGCCGATCGGGTTGCGGACCACCGGTGCGTAGCGCCCGGCGAGGGTGGCGCCCGCGTCCGTGAGCTCCACGTCCGCCGCCCGGGCGTGCTCCCACGGCGTGAACGTCCGCATCAGCTCCAGCGTGAGCGCCAGGTGCGCCGCCGGGTCCTTGACGCCGTTGAACGCGTCCACCGGACCGCCCGGCACGCCCTCCCAGAACAGGATGTCCGCCCGGCCCGAGAGGGTGAGGGTCGGCATGACGAACAGTTCGCCGACGCCCGGGACCAGGTTGCAGCGCACGGCCTCCGTCTCCGGGTGCTCCGGGCGCGGCCCGAGCCCGTGCACGTAGCTGACCGCGAGGGCGCGCTGCGGGGCGTCGTACGGGGAGCGGGCGGCGTTCCGGCCGAACATGGAGACCAGCTCGCCCTTGCCGGCCGCGACCAGCACCAGGTCGTACGTACGGGAGAAGTAGTCCAGGTCGGCGACGGAGGCGCCGTGGACGACCAGCTGTCCGCCGCGCTGGACGAAGGCGTCGAGCCAGCCCGCCATCTTCAGGCGCTGGTCGACGGACTGCGCGTACCCCTTGAGGCGGCCGAGCCAGTCGACGGGCCGGCTGGCGTCAGGGGCGCCGACGGAGACGCCCACGCCCTCGATCCGGGGGGCCTGCTGCTCCCAGAAGTTGATCCCGAGGTCCCGCTCGTGCTGCAGCGCCGTGTCGAACATGCATTGCGTGGACATGACCCGGCCGGTGCGGATCTCGTCCGCCGTCCGGGCGGACATGAGGGTGACGTCGTAGCCCTTCGACTGGAGTCCGAGGGCGAGCTGGAGGCCGGACTGACCGGCTCCCACGACGAGTATCTTGCGCATGTCGTTCTCGATTCGCGTCTGATCGGTGCTAGGCGGGAGTGCTGTCGAGTGCGTGCGACACCAGCGTCAGCAGGGTCTCGACGACCGTCGTGCGACGTCGGGCATCCATGATCACCACGGGGACGTGGGGCGGGACGGTGAGTGCCTCGCGCACGTCGTCCGGCTCGTACGCGCGGGTGCCCTCGAAGTGGTTGACCGCGACGGCGTACGGCAGGCCGCAGCTCTCGAAGTAGTCGAGCGCGGGGAAGGAGTCGCGCAGCCGGCGGGTGTCTGCCAGGACGATCCCCCCGACGGCGCCGCGCACCAGGTCGTCCCACATGAACCAGAACCGCTCCTGGCCCGGGGTCCCGTACACGTACAGCACGAGGTCGTCGTCCAGGGTGACGCGGCCGAAGTCCATCGCGACGGTGGTGGTGTTCTTCTCCGGGGTCGCGGAGAGGTCGTCCGTCGGAACGCTGGCCTCGGTCATCACCGCCTCGGTGCGCAGCGGGGCGATCTCCGAGACGGAGGAGACGAACGTCGTCTTGCCGACGCCGAAGCCGCCGGCGACGAGCACCTTGACGGCGACGGGGGCACGGGAGCGGTCGTACTGCCAGGCCTGTACGGGCTCCTCGGCCGGCGCCGGACGGTCAGAGACGGCGGAGCCCACTGAGCACCCTTTCGAGCAGCGCGCGTTCGGGTCGGCCGGTACCGTGGCCGGTGCCGTAGACGCGGAGCCTTCCCTGGTCGGCGAGGTCGCTGACCAGGACGCGAACGACGCCGAGGGGCAGCTTCAGCAGGGCTGCGATCTCGGCGATCGTGCGCATGCGGCGGCACACCTCGACTATGGCCGGCATCTCGGGCATCCGGTCGGGCTTCTGCGGCTCCGACGCCTTGGGGTCCAGGGCCGCGACGAAGGTCTCGACGAGCAGGACGTGCGTGAACCGGGTGCGACCGCCCGTGAGGGAGTACGGGCGGACGCGGGCGGGGCGGCGGTCGGCGCCGCGTACCGGCAGGCCGGGTATGGGCAACAGGTCGGAGGCCGGGCTCCTCACGGGGTCTTCTCCATCGACTGGCGCAGCTCGCTGCGGACTTCGGGGGTCAGGACGTGGCCGGCGCGGCCGACGAACAGGGCCATGTGGTAGGCGACGACGCTCATGTCGCAGTCGGGCGTGGCGTGCACGCCCAGCAGGGAGCCGTCACTGATGGCCATGACGAAGACGGAGCCGTGCTCCATCGCCACCATGGTCTGCTTGACGGAGCCGCCGTCCATGAGGGCGGCGGCGCCGGTGGTGAGGCTGCCCAGGCCGGAGACGATGGTCGCCAGGTCGGCCGAGGCTCCGCGCGGGCCCCTGGGCCTGCCCTGCGGGGGCTCCGCTCCTGGTTCGGAGGAGAGCAGCAGGAGCCCGTCCGAGGAGACGACGGCGACGGAGTTGACGCCGGGCACCTCCTCGACCAGGTCGGTCAGCAGCCACTGCAGGTTGCGGGCCTGGGTGCTCAGTCCGTACGTACTGGGCGCGGTCATGTGCGTGCCTCCTGTGCGGTGTCCCCCTGGTCGGTCTGCCCCTGCCCCCGGTCCTGCGTGTGGTCCTGGTCGCCCGCGAGTTCGGCCGCGACGACGCGGCGTCCGTCCTGGGCCCCCCGGTAGAAGCCGCCGAGGCGGCGGCGCAGCTCGTCGGCGTCGACCCGGCGCGGCGGCTCGGGCCGCACCTCCTCGGTGGGGGCGCCGGCCACCGCGCGCGGGGTCCGCTTCGGCAGGCCCTTGTCGGTGACGGCCTCGGCGGGGTCGTCGGCCGGGTGGCTGCCCTGGCGGGGCAGCCAGCCGCCCTCGGCGGCGGCGTGGGTGTGCGGGTCCGCCTCCGGCGCGGGGTCGGGCTCCGCTGCCGGCTCCGGCACGGGGTCGGCTACGGGCTCGGGGGCGGGCGCGGACTCCGGTACGGGGTCCCGTACGGGTTCGGGGGCGCGCTCCGGGGCGGCGGCTTCCGGAGCCGCGGGTACCGGAGCCGTGGGTTCCGCGTCGGGAACGAGCCGGGCGAGGAGCTGCTCCGCGGGCTCGGGCCCGGCCGGAACGGTGAACACCTGGTCGGCCGGGGGCAGCTGCTCCGCCGGGCCGTCGGCGTCCGGGACCGGAACGGTGTCCGGCGCCTCCGCGGCGGGCATCGCGGACAGCGGCAGCACGGCCGCGGTGGCCTCGGGCCGGGCGGCGGCCGGGAAGGGCCCTTCCTCCGGCTCGGCGACGGTTCCGCCCGCGTCCGGGGCGGGGACCGGGGCGGCGGTGGCGGCCTCGGACTCCGTTCCGGACCCGGCTCGGTCGGCGGGCTCGGCGTCCGCGCCGGGCACGGCGTACCCGGCCGGCCCGGCGTACCCGGCCGGCGCCGCCGTGTCGGCGTGCTCGGTCCCGGCCCGCTCGGCGTACCCGGCCGGCCCGGCGGCCCGGCCGGGCGTCCCCGGCCCCGCGGGGTCCGCCGGGGCGGCCGCCCGGGCCTCCTCGGCCGGAGCCTCGCCGCGCCGGCGGTGCGGCAGTGTGTTCTCGTTCGCCTCCGCGACCACACCGGGCAGGTGCAGCGCGGACGCTCCGGGCGTGCCCAGCGCGTGGACCGCCGAGGCGGGCGGGGTCGCGGGCAGCAGCGCGGCCGGTACGACCACCAGTGCCTCGGTGCCGCCGTGCCGGGGGGCCCGCAGTTCGGCGGTGACCCCGTGCCGCGCGGCCAGCCGCCCGGCCACGTACAGGCCGAGGCCGAGGCCGTGTTCGGACTCCGGCTCCTCGTCGTACGCCTCGGGGGTGGACAGCCGGGAGTTCAGCGCCTCCAGCCGGTCCGCGGTGATCCCGATGCCCTCGTCGACCACGGAGAGCACCGCGTCGCCGGACTCCAGCAGCCGGCCGGACACCTTCACCTTGGCGTCCGGCGGCGAGAACGTGGTGGCGTTCTCCAGCAGTTCGGCGACCACGTGCGAGATGTCGTCGGCCGCGTGCCCGGCGACCTGGGTGAAGGAGGGCAGCGCGGCGAGGTCGACGCGGTCGTAGCGCTCGATCTCGCTGACGGCGGCCCGCATGACGTCGACCAGCGGCACCGGTGCCGCCTGACCGTGGCCGTGCTCCTGGCCCGCGAGGACCAGCAGGTTCTCGTTGTGGCGGCGCATCACGGTCGCCAGGTGGTCGAGCTTGAACAGGGTCGCCAGCCGGTCCGGGTCCTGCTCCTTGGACTCCAGCTCCTCGATGACCGCGAGCTGGCGTTCCACCAGGCCCAGGGTCCGCAGCGACAGGGAGACCGAGGTCGTCGACATGACGCGGCGGTGTTCCTCCAGGCCCGCCCGGAGCTTCGTCAGCTCCTCCTCCAGCACGTCGCGGCCGCCGGTCAGCGCCTCGTTGCGGCCGATCAGGCGGCGGCGGTCGGCGTCGAGCCCGGCGATCCGCGTGTGCAGGGAGACCGTCTGGTCCCGTACGGCGTTGAGGTGGCGGACGACCTCGGCGAACTCGTCGTTGCGGCCGGTGAACCGGACCGGCTCCACCGACCCCTCCGGCGTCGCCAGCCGCTCCGCGCCGCGGCGCAGGACGGACAGCGGCCGGGTCAGCGAGCGCGCGATGGCGGTGGAGAAGCCGACGGTGAAGAGGAACAGCACGCCCAGCAGGGCGACCACGGTTTCCAGCCGGGTGACGTCGTCGTCGCGCAGGGAGGCGAGCGCGGTGGCCCGCTGGCCCGCGAGCGTCGACTCCACGGACCTCATGCGGTCGAGGCGGGAGGTGAGCGCGGAACCGACGGCGGCGCCGTCGGTCCTGCGGTCGGCCGTCGTCAGGGTGGGCCGGTCGGTGAGCCGCTTGAGGTGGTCGTCGGCGGCCTTGACCTCGGGGCCGGTGACGGTGGCGGCGAGCGTCTGCCGCACGTCGGGGCGGGCGGCCCGGGCGAAGTCCTCCAGGGCGGCCTGTTCGCGTACCCGGGCCCGCTGGGCGGCGGCGGTGAGCTCGTCCACGACCGCGGAGTTGGGGGACTGCTCGCCCTTCGGGACGGCCAGTGCGGCCAGCAGCAGTCCGCGGGTGGCGGAGGCCTGCTCCACGGCCTGGCCGAGGGGGGCCATGGGCCGCGTGGTGGCGAGGGCGCCGACGGCGCGCGGCGGGGTGAGCTCGGTGAGCCGGTCGCCGGGGGCGAGGAGTTCGGCGATGAGGCCGGCGTACGCCTGGTGCGCGGCGAGGGCACCGCCCTTGCCGTCGACGGCCTCGGTGCGGACGGTCCGGAGCCGGCCGAGGGCGCGGGCGGTCTGCTCGTCGGCGTCGGCCTGGACCTCGGCGATCTGCCGGTCGGTGCGGGCGGTCCGCTCGTCCACGGGCGCCTTGGCGGACCCGGGGCGGCCCTTGGCGGCGTACTCGACGACCGCGTCGCGCTCGTCACCGAGCAGGTGCGCGAGGGTGAGGCTCTGCCGGGTCTGTTCCGCGAGGACGACCAGGTTCTGGGAGTCGTTGAGTTCTCTCGTGGCGGAGACGACGGCTGGCGCGCCGGCCACGAGGACGGTGAGGCCGGCGACGGCTACGCCTACGACCAGCCTGCGGCGCACGCGGACGCGGCGTCCTGCGGGTGCCGGGCCGTCGATGGCGGTGCCGTTCTTCCGAGACCGCTTCTTCTGCACCGGTGCTCGCAATCCTGTACGTGTGCTCTTGCTCGTCTACTCGTGTGGCCGAGGTAACGGCCGGTCAACAAGTAAACGCCCCCTGCCTCCTCGTACCGCCACAGACCTTTGCAGTGTGCGGGGAAGAGAGCCGCCCATCGCCCACCCGGCCACTCGAACGAGTGAACATCACGGATGAGTTGGCGGCCAACTCGGGCACCCGGTGTCAGAGCGCCTCCGTGGACAGGCGGTTGAAAGATCGACGGGGGCTTTGGCAGTATGCCCGCCCACAGCTCCGCCGCCGCCGCTCCCCCGGGCCGGACGGGGCCGCGTCGGCGCCCGGCGGGAGGGCCGGACGGGCCCGGAAATCGGTACGGACCTGCCTGGGCGCCCCGGGTCGCCGAGGGGCAGGATGTCCGTATGCGCATCGACCTCGCCTCGGCCCCCGGTGACCCGGAACGCCCCAATGAGGACTGGCTGTCGGCCGCGACGCCCGCCGCGGGCGGGGGTGTCCTGGTGGCCCTGGACGGGGTCACCCCGCCGCGGGACGGGGACGGGTGCGTGCACGGGGTGCCGTGGTTCGCGGCGCGGCTCGGCGGCCGGTTGACCGAACTGTCCGGGTCGCGGCCGGACCTGCCCCTGGACCGGATCCTGGCGGAGGCCGTCCGCGCCACGGCCGGGGCCCACGAAGACACCTGTGACCTTTCTCACGTACGGACCCCCCAGGCGACGGTGGTCGTCGTCCGGTGGGACGCGGCGTACGTGGAGCACCTGGTGCTCTCGGACTCCGTCCTGCTCCTCCAGGCGCCCGACGGCGCGGTGACGGCGGTGCTCGACGACCGGCTGGACCGGGTCCCGCGGGAGGTGCTGCGTTCGGTGGCCGCGACGGACGCGCTGCGGAACGCGGAGGGCGGCTTCTTCACCGCGGCCGCGGATCCGGCGGTGGCGGCCCGCGCGGTGACGGGGCGCACCCCGCGCGGCGGGGTCCGGGCGGTGGCCGCGCTGACGGACGGGGCGAGCCGGTGGACGGACACGTTCGGGGAGGGCGACTGGGCGCAGTGCCTGGCGGTCCTGCGGAAGGAGGGCGCGGAGGGCCTGATCGCCCGGGTCCGCGCCGTCGAGTCCGACCCGGCCAGGCCGCGGGCCCGCCACAAGCGCCACGACGACGCCTCGGCGGCGTACGCGGAACTGTAGGCGGGGCTCCGTCCCCGGAGCCCCGCCCCTCATTCGGCTCCGGCGTTCAACTGGTTCAGCAGGCGGGCCAGTTCCGCGACCTCGCCGCGGTCCCAGTCGGCGAGCTTGCGCATGTACTGCTCGCGCCGCGCGTCCCGTACCCGCAGGAAGCGTTCGCGGCCCTCGTCGGTGAGGCCGACCAGGAAGGCCCGCCCGTCGGCCGGGTCCGGTTCGCGCGCCACCAGGCCCAGCACCTCCAGGGCCCGCAGCTGCCGGCTCATGGTGGCCTTGCCGACGCCGAAGTACGCGGCGAGCTCGGTGGCCCGCTGGCGGCCGGCGGCCTCCAGGCGGGTCAGGAGCCCGTACGCGGCGGGTTCCAGTTCCGGGTGGAGTTCGCGGGCCATCTCCCCGGAGGAGGCCCGGGCCCGCCGGAGGAAGACGGACAGCTCCCGCTCCAGGGCAAGGAACTCCTGGTCTTCGCTCCCGTGCACGGACCGCTCCTTCGGTGGTGGGTGAGCGCCCAGTATTTCGCAGGGGACACGCCGGCGGCCCGGGGCCCCGCCGCAGCGGGACCCCGGGCCGTCCGGACGGCGGCCGGGCCGCCCGGGTGAAGCGGCCTGGTCAGGCGGCCGCGCTCACGCGGCGGCGGTCAGGCGGCCGCGGTCACGGGTGCCGCCGGCGGCACGGCCGCCGCCGCCTCGGCCAGGGCGATCTCCAGGACCTGCCGTACGTCGGTCACCGGGTGCACCTCCAGCCCCTCCAGCACCTCCGCCGGGACGTCGTCCAGATCCGCCTCGTTCCGCTTCGGGATGATCACCGTGGTCAGCCCGGCCCGGTGCGCGGCCAGCAGCTTCTGCTTGACCCCGCCGATCGGCAGCACCCGCCCGGTCAGCGATACCTCGCCGGTCATCGCCACGTCCGTGCGCACCTGCCGTCCGGAGAGGAGCGAGGCGAGCGCGGCCGTCATGGTGATGCCCGCGCTCGGCCCGTCCTTGGGCACCGCGCCCGCCGGGAAGTGGATGTGCACGCCCCGGTCCTTCAGGTCGGCCACCGGCAGTTCCAGCTCCGCGCCGTGCGAGCGCAGGAAGCTGAGCGCGATCTGCGCCGACTCCTTCATGACGTCGCCGAGCTGGCCGGTGAGCGTGAGCCCGGCGGCGCCCGTCTCCGGGTCGGCGAGCGAGGCCTCGACGAACAGCACGTCCCCGCCGGCTCCGGTGACCGCCAGGCCGGTGGCCACGCCGGGGACGGCGGTGCGCCGCTCGGCCGGGTCCTGGGCGGACTCCGGTACGTGGTGCGGGCGCCCGATCAGCCCGCGCAGATCGCCGGCGCCGATGCGCAGCGGCAGCTCGCGCTCCCCCAGCTCGTGCTGGGAGGCCACCTTGCGCAGCAGCCGGGCGAGGGACCGCTCCAGGGTGCGCACGCCCGCCTCGCGGGTGTACTCCCCGGCGAGCCTGCGCAGCGCGTCCTCCTCCAGGACCACCTCGTCGGCGGCGAGCCCGGCCCGCTCCAGCTGGCGCGGCAGGAGGTGGTCGCGGGCGATGACGACCTTCTCGTCCTCGGTGTACCCGTCGAGCCGTACGAGCTCCATCCGGTCGGCCAGGGCCTCCGGGATGGACTCCAGGACGTTGGCGGTGGCGAGGAAGACCACGTCGCTGAGGTCGAGTTCGACCTCCAGGTAGTGGTCGCGGAACGTGTGGTTCTGGGCGGGGTCCAGGACCTCCAGCAGGGCGGCCGCGGGGTCGCCCCGGAAGTCGGACCCGACCTTGTCGATCTCGTCGAGGAGGACCACCGGGTTCATCGAGCCGGCCTCCTTGACGGCCCGTACGATCCGGCCCGGCAGGGCGCCGACGTAGGTCCGGCGGTGGCCGCGCACCTCGGCCTCGTCCCGTACGCCGCCGAGCGCCACCCGGACGAACTTGCGGCCCATCGCGTGCGCGACCGACTCCCCGAGGGAGGTCTTGCCGACGCCGGGCGGACCGACCAGTGCCAGCACGGCGCCCCCGCGCCGGCCGCCGATGACGCCCATGCCGCGCTCCCCGCGCCGCTTGCGGACGGCCAGGTACTCGGTGATGCGGTCCTTCACGTCGCCGAGCCCGGCGTGCTCGGCGTCCAGCACGGCCCGGGCGCCCCGGATGTCGTACCGGTCCTCGGTCCGCTCGTTCCAGGGTAGTTCGAGGACGGTGTCCAGCCAGGTGCGGATCCAGGAGCCCTCGGGGCTCTGGTCGCTGGCCCGCTCCAGCTTCTCGACCTCCTTGAGCGCGGCCTCGCGGACCTTCTCGGGGAGGTCGGCGGCCTCGACGCGGGCGCGGTAGTCGTCGGACTCCTCGCCGGACTCCTCGCCGTTGATCTCCCGCAGCTCCTTGCGGACGGCCTCCAGCTGACGGCGGAGCAGGAACTCGCGCTGCTGCTTGTCGACCCCGTCCTGGACGTCCTTGGCGATGGATTCGGCGACGTCCTGCTCGGCGAGGTGGTCGCTGAGGGCCTTGACGGCGATCCGGAGGCGGGCGACGGGGTCGGCCGTCTCCAGCAGCTCCACCTTCTGGGCGAGCGTCAGGAAGGGCGAGTAGCCGGAGTTGTCGGCGAGGGCGGAGACGCCCTCGATCTGCTGGACCCTGTCCACGACCTGCCAGGCCCCGCGCTTCCTGAGCCAGCTGGTGGCGAGCGCCTTGTACTCCTTGACGAGCTCGGCGACGGCGCCGGGCAGCGGCTCGGCCACGTCCTCGTCGGCGCTCTCGCCCTCGACCCAGAGCGCGGCCCCGGGCCCGGTGGTGCCGGCCCCGATGCGGACGCGCCCGCGGCCGCGGATGAGCGCCCCGGGGTCGCCGTCGGAGAGCCGTCCCACCTGCTCGACGGTCCCGAGCACGCCGGTCGCGGCGTACGTCCCGTCGACCCGCGGCACGAGCAGCACCCGGGGCTTCCCGTCGCCCGCCGCGGCCTGGGCCGCTTCCACGGCTCCCCGCACCTCGGCGTCGGACAGGTCGAGCGGCACGACCATCCCCGGGAGCACGACCTCGTCATCGAGCGGCAGCACGGGCAGGACGAGCGTTTCGGACGTCGAAGCCATGATCTTCCCTCCGGCAGTGAAGTTGAGCTATGCCGACTCAATGCACGTGAGCCTCCCAATGTTCCCCCCACCCCGTTCGCCCCGGGCGAACGCGCCGTGACTGTCCGCCACTGGTCGGCCTCGCACCGGTCGATTGAGGCTGCCCGTGACCGTGCACGGGTCGGCGTGACCTTGCGATGACCGAACCGAACAACCTGGCCGACCGAACAGCCCGCAGTGCTGGAGGACCTCGGCCTCAGCGACCGCATGGTGTTCCAGGGAGACAGCAACTGCGCCTACCTGTACGCCGACGCGCCTCTGGCGCCGGCCGAGAAGAAGCGCCTCGGCCGGGCCCTGCGCGCACTCGACCCTTCCATCGGCGTGCTCACCCCAGCCGAGCAGGACCGGTTGAAGTTGCCGGTGGGCAGCCTGCGGCTGGGCCGTCTCACGGTGACCTGCGGCCCACACACCGAATTCCAGTACAGCGGCGCGACACCGAGGGAGAGCGTGGCCTCCGCATCACACGGTCATCTGCCCAGCGACCCGGCCATGAGCGGCTTCTTCCGCTGCTTCGGCCGGGTGGCAGCGGGGCTGGCTCCCCCCGGCGACATCACGGGGGCCGCAACCGTGGTCCGCAGCATCTGGCGCCACGCGGCGCGGGAGATGTGAGCATGCCAGAAAACCCTCCGTACGCGTATGAGGTCGAGGGCCTGCACAAGCAGTTCGACGGAGCCCCCCGGCCGGCCAATGGCGAGATCTCCTTCCAGATCAAGCAGGGTGAATTCTTCGGGCTTCTGGGCAGCAACGGTGCGGGAAAGACAACCCTGATCAAGCAGATGATCGGTCTGGTGCGACCGGATGGGGGGACGGTGAGGCTCCTGGGGCGCGATGTCTTCACCCATCCTCGCTTCACGGCGGCCACGGTGGGCTACATGCCGCAGACCGCCTTCGCCCTCAACAGCCTGACCGTCAAAGAGGCTGTCTACTTCAGTGCTCACTTACGCGGTGTCGCCGCCAAGACGGCCCGACGGGAGCGTGACGCCCTGCTGGAGCTGCTCGGTCTGACCCACCTGGCCGGCAAGGTCGCCCGGCAGCTCTCCGGCGGAGAACGCCGGCTGCTGCAGATCGCGGTGACCCTGATCGGATCACCACCTGTGCTGATCCTGGACGAGCCCACCAACGAGCTGGATCCGTCGCGGCGACGTCAGATCTGGCAGCTTTTCAGGGAACTGAACCAACGCGACGGTCACACGATCATCCTCATCACCCACAACGCCATCGAGGCGGAACAGGTGATCGAGCGCGTCGGAATCCTCAAGGAAGGCCGGCTCGTCGCGCTGGGGGCTCCCGCCGAGCTGAAGTCCTCGCTCCGCTCCCAGGTACGCCTGTCGATCACCCTGGGCGATACGCACGGGCACAGGCTGCCCGACTATGTCCGCGTGCAGTCCGAGCGCCGCGGCAAGGTCGTGGCCCTCGTCGACTCCGCCGACCTGCCCCATCTGACCAAGGACGTGGATCTCACCCGGTTCCCCGAGTTCTCGATGCACACAGCGACCCTGGAAGACGTGTATGTCAGCTACGCATGACAAGAAACTCGGACTGAGCTTCCTTGGACAGGTCTGGGACCTGTTCAGAATTCAACTCACTAACTGGCGTTGGTCCTGGCCCCAGATGGTACTCACCGGTGTGCTCGCCCCCTTGGTCAGCATCGCCGCCTTGGGGCTCTTCGCCCGGAACTCCGGCCACGTCGCGACCGAATATGTCCTGACCGGAAGTGTCACCATGGCGATCCTGTTCGAGACTCAAAACAAGATCGCCAGCAACTTCGCGTTCATGCGCGGGAACGGCGCCTTCGAGTACTACGCCGCCCTGCCTGTCCGTCGCGAGGCTCTCATCCTGGCCACGCTCGCGGCCTTCTCCATCCTGTCGCTGCCGGCCATCTCCGTCACCCTGCTGCTCGGCTCGGCCCTGCTCGCCGTCCCGCTCACGTTCTCGCCACTCGCCCCGTTGTGCCTCCTGCTCGCCCTGATTCCTTCAGCCGGATTGGGGGCCTTCATCGGCAGCAGATCCGGAACCATCGAACAGGCGTCCTCCCTCAGCCTGGCCACCACGCTCCTCATGATGGCCGCGGGCCCGGTGGCAGTCCCGCCGGATCTGCTGCCCGACGCACTGATCTGGATCGGCCACCTCAACCCCGCGGTCTACGCGGCCGACGGCCTGCGTCACTCCCTGACGACACCCGACGCCTCCCGGGCCCTCGCCGACATGGCGTTCCTCGCCCTCTTCGCCGGGGCGGTGTGGGGCCTGACCAGCACACGGATGCACTGGCGTGCCCGCTACGGGCGCCGCGCCCCGTGACGCAATCATCGATCACCCATCACGAAGGGAAACATCCATGACCGAGCAACAGTTCCTCGCCGTCCTCACCCCTCTGATCGAGGACATCACCGGGAACGCCTTCTCCCAGGACCAACTTGACGTCACCTTCGGCGATCTGGACATCGACTCCCTCAACCAGATCGAGATCATCAGCCGTATCGAGGACGAGTTCGACTGCCAGATAGAGGACAGCACCCTGCGGACGATCCGTACCCCCCGCGGACTGCTGGACCACATTTCGAACTCCACCAGCCCTGCGTGATCCGAAACCAACCCGGCGACCGGCCCCGGTCACTGGCGTGGTTCGCGTGGTGGGCAGCGGCCCACGCCGGTCTGCTGCTCGTCCTCGTCACCTTCCGGTGGGACGAACGGCTGAGCGAGACGCTCTGCGCCTGGACGAGCAGCAGCACGTCCAGTGCCCGACTCCTCGAAACACTGACCTCGTGGGGCAACCCGTGGCCCGTGACCATCATTGCCGCCGGATCCGCGTGCTTCGCGCTGATCCGGCGGAACGTCACAGCTGCCGCGGTCCTCCTGGTCATTCCGTACGCGGCCACAGTGAGCTGCAACCTGGCCAAGGGATGGGCGGAACGACCACGTCCGTCCTTGGATTGTGCCTCGATCCAGGCCGACGGCTTCAGTTTCCCCAGCGGGCACGCGGTCGGCGTGACGACCGGATTCCTGCTGGCCGCGCTCTATGTCAGCTCCCAGACGCCACGGGCCGTCTCCGCACCGATGCTGTTCCTTGCTGGGCTCAGTGCCGAACTCGTCGCGTGGAGCAGGGTCCTTCTCGGTGCGCACTTCAGCGTCGATGTGCTCGCCGGTCAACTCTTGGGCGCCGGTTGGCTGGCCGTCGCCGCCCTCGTGCTGCACCGCCGGTCAGTCCGCCGCCTGCGACGCGAGGCCCGTCGAGCGAGGTCGAACTCCTCGGGTGAGCGCGTGTCATCATGACGCCGTGCCGTTCAACCACAACGATCATTACCATGACCTGTTACTTCGTGAACTCCCCGCATCATGCCGAACGGCCCTCGAGGTGGGCTGTGGCACAGGGAGGTTTGCACGGAAACTGGCGCTTCGAGGAATCGAAGTGGATGCCATTGACGTAGACAGCCACGTCGTCACCGCCGCACGAAAGCAGAATTCCGCTCTCGATCTCCCCGGGCAGATCCGCTTCGAGCGGGCGGACATCACCCGTCTGACCTTGGCACCGGACACGTACGACTACATCGCATGCTTGGCCAGCATCCACCACGTCCCCTTTGAGACGGTGCAGAAACTGCGCGCATCGCTCACCGCGAACGGCGTCCTGGTGATCCTCGGCTGCTACCGGGAAGCAACGCTCTGGGACCACACCGTAAGCCTTCTGGCCGTCCCTGTGAACGCCATGTGGCGTGCCGCGGTGCTCTTCCGAGAGAACAGGCCGGGAAGCCGCGCCGACCAGGGCACTCAGTCCCCCTCAGCGCCTGTGACGCCCCCTTCGATGTCGCTTGCGGAGATCCGGGAAGAAAGCGCGACACATCTTCCCGGGAGGCGGATTCGACGCCTTCTCTTCTGGAGATATCTTCTGGTGTTTCACAACCTGAAGGAAGGGTCGGGAAGTGAGTAGCCGCCGGACGCACGTGATGTCTCAGCCGCCGGGACGATACGCCCTTGGGGCCACCTGCGTTGCGTTCAACGACGCGGGACGTGTCCTTATCGCACGCCGCCGCTCCCCGGAACGCTGGGAGCTGCCCGGCGGCTTGGTGGACCCGGGCGAGGCATTCCATGACGCCGCCACTCGCGAGACGTACGAGGAGACCGGGGTCCACGTCAAGGTCCACGGCCTTGTGGGCGTCTACCAGCATCCGAGCCGGGGCATCCTCGCGGGCATCTTCATCGCGACAGCCGTGGGGGGAGAACCTCGCCCGACAGCGGAATCCAGCGCCGCCGAGTGGGCGGACGTGGAGGATGCTCTCACGCGACTGCACCCCCTGTATCGACCGCGCCTTGAAGACGCCCTCACAGCCGGGGCTTCCGTGACGCTCCGCGTCCATGAGGGAACGGAGGTCATCTCGCGCTTCGAGGCCACACACGTCTGACGCAACCGGGTTTCGACGCTGCACCCATCGGGACGGGACAGTGACCTCGGGTGACGGGCGGTATCGGCCCAACCGGGCGGGCGGGCGGGCGCCGCGCCGGAGCGGCCCCCGCCGGGTGGGATCGGCGGGGGCCGGGCGCCGGCGGCCTGATCAGGGGGTGGGGCGGGGGGCCAGGCCGTCGGCCTGGAGGCCCCGGAGGACCGCCGCGCCGAGGGTCTGGACGGCCGACATGGGCCGGACCATCACCGTCATCTCCTTGATCAGGCCGGCCCCGTCGAGCTGGAACAGGTCCATGCCGTGGATCTCCTTGCCCTCGACCGTGGCCCGGAAGATCAGGATCTGCGAGGGCGCCTCCTCGCCGTCGGAGCTCGTCTCGGCTGCGCCGTCGAGGCGGCCGACGTAGCGGAAGTCCTCGAAGGTGCGCAGCAGCACGCCGAGGAGGCCGAGCACCGCGGGCCGGCCTTCGAAGGGGGTGAACTTCACCGGGCTGTACAGGCGGACGTCCTCGGTGAACAGCTCCGTCAGCGCGGCGGGGTCGCGCGACTCGACGGCTGCGCGGAAGCGTGCGGCGGTTTCCATGGATCCTCCGAATACTCAAAAGCATGACTAGTCTTTTTCATGAGTAGGATGCGGGTCCGGACGAGCGAACGGAAGGGGGCGCCGCGGTGGCTTTGAGACATGCCGTGCTGGCGGCTCTGCTGGGTGGCGATTTCAGCGGGTACGAGCTGGCCAAGGAGTTCGGCCTCGGCGTCGCGAACTTCTGGCACGCCCAGCCCCAGCAGCTGTACGCCGAGCTGGCCAAGCTGGAGGCCGAGGGGATGGTCGTCGGCCGGCAGGTGGTCCAGGAGTCCCGGCCCAACAAGCGGCTGTTCCGCGTCACCGACACGGGCATCGCGGAGCTGGAGCGGTTCGCGGCGGCGCCCTCGAAGCCCTCCTTCATCCGCGACGACCTGCTGGTCAAGGTCCAGGCCGTGGACCGGCTCGGCACGGGTCCGGTGATCGAGCAGCTGGACGCGCGCGCAGCCGCCGCCGAGGCCAAGATCGAACTGCTCTCCAAGCTGCTGGTCCGCCTGCGCGGCGACGCGGACGAGGAGGCGTTCCTGCGCCACGGCCGGCCGATCGGCCCGTACCTCACCTGCCGGCGCGGCCTGGCCTTCGAGGAGGAGCACCGGGACTGGTGCCGGGACACCGCCGCGGTCCTGCGGGAGAGGCAGGTGCCCCGTGCCGGGCACTGAGTACCCCGGGTACGGGCGGTACGTGGCCCTCGGCGACAGCCAGACCGAGGGGGTCGGCGACGGCGACGACGCAGTCGGCCTGCGCGGCTGGGCCGACCGGCTCGCGGAGCACCTCGCCGCCGCCGACCCCGGACTGCGGTACGCGAACCTCGCCGTGCGCGGCCGCCTCGCCCGCCAGGTCCGCGCCGAGCAGCTGGGGCCCGCCCTGGCCCTGCGGCCCGACCTGGCCACCGTCGTCGCCGGGTTCAACGACCTGCTCCGGCCTCGGTTCGACCCGGCGGAGGTGGCCGGGGAGCTGGAGGCGGTGTTCGCCGCGCTCACGGCCTCCGGGGCCCGCGTGGCCACGCTCGCCTTCCCCGACATCGGCCGGATCGCCCCGATGGCCCGCCCCCTCGCGCCCCGCGTGGCCGACCTCAACGCCCGCCTCCGCGCCGCTGCGGCCCGGCACGGGGTGACGGTCGTCGAGACCGGCGGGCACGCCGTCAGCACCGACCCGCGGCTGTGGACGGCCGACCGGCTGCACGCCGGTCCTCTGGGGCACGAGCGGATCGCCGCGGCCGCCGCGCACGCGCTGGGCGTGCCCGGCAGCAGCGACGCCTGGACGCACCCGCTGCCCGCCCGGCCGCTCCCCGGAGCAGCGTCGGCCGTGGCGGCCGAACTGCGCTGGGCGGCCGGGTTCCTGGGCCCCTGGGCCGTCCGCCGCCTGCGCGGCCGCTCCAGCGGCGACGGCCGGTCGGCGAAGCGCCCGCTGCTCCTGCCCGTGGCCCCGCCGGGGCCGTGAGGCGTCCGGGCCGTAAGGCGTCCGGGCCGTAAGGCGTCCGAGTCCCTGCGGCGGGACCGGACAGGGCGTGTTTGAGAAGTAGCGGCGGGCGCCCGAAGGGCGCGGCTCGCGGCGTCTGGTGCCGTGCATCGCACGGCGGAGGATCGCCCGCCTACCGGGCGTAGGCGGGCGATCCGACAACGCGGCCAGGGTGCGGTGCCAGGCGTCGCGAGCCAGGCGGGACTTCTCCCACACGCCCTAGCCGAGCGCCCCGACCCGGACGTCGCCCGAGGTGGTCTTCGCCGCGAGGCGGGAGGCCGCCGCGGGATCGGTGGGGACGGTGACGTCGCGGTCGCCCGAGGTGGTGGACACGGCGACCCGGTAGGGGCCGGAGGGGACCTTCAGGGTGACGTCGCCCGAGGTGCTCTCGGCGCTGACCGAGGCGGGGGCGCGGGTGAAGTCGAGGCGGGCGTCCCCCGAGTCCGAGCGGACCTCGGCGCTCGGGCCGGCCAGTCCGGTGGCGGTGATCGTGCCCGAGGACGTACGGACCCTCAGCGGGCCGGTGATCGCGTCGGCCCGCACGTCGCCCGAGTCGGACTCGACGTCGGCGGCGGCCACGCCCGTCACCGTGACGCGGCCGCTGCTGCCCTCGATCGTGACCGCGGCCGAGGCCGGGACGTGCAGGCGGTAGTCGACGGAGCAGTCGCGCGCACAGCCGGAGGTGAAGGTCAGCACGCCGCCGGTCACCCGCTGGCCGACCTCCGGAGCGGTGGCCCCGCGGTAGTGGACGGTGCGCCGCACGGCGACCCCCGGCCCCGTTCCGGTGGTGACCTCGACCGAGCCGGACCGGACCCCCGTCAGCCGGACCGCCGTGACGGCCTCGGTGACGGTGGCGTCGGCGGCGACCGACGTGCGGACCGCCCCTCCGAAGGTGCATCCGGCGAGCAGGAGCGCCGCGCCGAGGACGGCGACTGCGGCGGGGGCGGGGCGAACTGACGCGGCGTGAAGGGTCATGTGCCCATCGTCGGCGGCGCGGCGCCCCGGGCCGATGGTGCCGGTACCCGGACCCCGGGTGGGGTTAACCCCCGCCCGCGCCACCCCCGCAACGCGCCGCCCGAGCAACGCGCCGCGGCCGCCCCGCCCCGTCACGGTCCGCAGGTGTCCGGGGCCGCGTACACCGCGACGCGGGCGCCCCGCACCGCGGTGACCGAGCACAGGTCGAACCAGGCCGCAAGGGTCTGCCGCTTCACCGCCTCCCGCGGGTACGGGTCCAGCGGCTCGTCGGCCGGGTCCAGCAGCGCGATCACCCGGGGCGACGCGATGAGCGCCGCGCGCAGCTGTGCCGAGGGCAGTTCGGTGCCCTGGAGGCTGCGCGAGGCCTCCGGGGAGCGGTCCAGGGCCACGTCGCGCAGGGCGGCGTACGTCCGCGGCGAGGAGAGCAGCCACTCGCGCCGCCGCGACGGGAGGAACACCACCGCGTCGCCCGGCCGGGCCGCCTCGCGGACGGCCGCGGCCACCGCGAGGGCGTCGTCCTTGCGGCTCTCGGGCGTCCGCAGCCACGCCGACCAGAGCGCGCAGGGCACCAGGAGCACGGCGAGCAGCGCCACCACCGGCCGGGGCCACCGGCGCCACCGGCCCGCCACCGCCGTCCACCGGCCCCGCACGGCCCCGGGCCCGACCGCCGTCGGCCGGACCGCCCCCGCCGCGACCGCCCCCGGCCGGACCGCCGCCGCCAGCCGGGCCCCGGCCAGCAGGGCGAGGCCCGCCAGGGAGTAGAGCACGTACCGGTCCACGTACCAGGGGTCCACCAGGGACACCGCCATCAGGACCCCGGGCGGCAGCAGCGCCAGCGGCACGGCCACCCGTACGAGGTCCCGCTCCGCTGCGCCCCGGGCGAGGAGCAGCACCGCGCCCGCGAGCACCCCGTACGCCGTCCAGTCCTGCCAGGCCGGCCGCCCGAGCCAGCCGAGCTGCTGCCCGGCCTGCCGCGCGCTGACCAGCGCCAGCGGCAGCAGCAGGACCGCGACGGCCCCGGCCGCGAGCCGCCAGCCGCGCGAGCGCCACGCGGTGAAGGCGTGGGCGGGCAGGGCCAGTACGGCGAACTCGTGCAGCCAGCAGCCGAGCAGCAGCACCGCCGCGTAGGCCGTCCACCGCTCGCGCAGCATCAGGTACGTCGCCCACACCACGGCGGCGGCGACCAGGGCGTACGAGCGCCCCTCCTGCGCGTACATCTGCACCGGCGGGAGCACGGCGTACACGGCCCCGGCGATCAGCGCGGCCCGCTCCCCCGCGAGCCGGTGGGCGAGCGCGGCCACTCCGGCGGCCGCGAGGGCGGTGGCGGCGACGGAGGGCAGCCGCAGGGCCCACAGGCCGCCGTCCCAGGCCTGGAAGATCCCGTGCACGATCAGGTAGTACAGCCCATGCACGGCGTCCACCCGGCCCAGCAGCTCCCAGAGCCCGCCCAGCGGCCGGTGGGTCACCTGCCAGGTGACGGACTCGTCGCGCCACAGGCTGCCGCCGCGCTCCAGGCCCCAGAGGCCGAGGAGCAGGGCGGTCAGCGCGGGCACGACGCGCCAGGGCGCGATGCGGCGGATGGCGGCCTCCGGGAGCTGTCGGATCGGGTGTGGGGACTCCATACTCGGGGTTCGGCCCGAGTACCCGCGGAGGTGGGGCGTGCGAGCACGACGAACGGTGCCGGTGACGGCCGCCGCGCTGCTGGGCGCGGTGCTCCTGGGCGGGTGCGGCCCCTCCGGGCCGGCCCAGCCCGGCTCCCCCTCCGGCGCGCCCGGTGCGCCGACCGCCGCGCCCGGTTCGCCGACCGGTACCCCCTCCCCGGGCGGCGCCCCGCCCGACCCGGCCGGGAGCCCGAGCACCGCGCCGGTCCCCGGCCGCGGCGACCCCGCCGGCGAGACCCTCGTGCGGGCCACCCGGTCCGGCGGTTTCGCCGGCCGGAGCCACACCCTGATCGTCAAGGGCGACGGGTCCTGGACCCGGCTGGACGGCCGGGCGAACCCCGAGGGCTCCGGGCGGCTGGCGCCGGACCGGCTCGCCGCCCTGACCACGGCGCTGCGCGAGGCGGACTTCGCCCGGCTGCCGAGGTTCTCGAAGAACGCGACCACGGTCTACGACGGGTTCACTTACGCCGTCGTGCACGGCGGCCACGAGGTGGCCGCCGAACAGGGCGCCGAGCCCCCGGCCCTCGCCGACGTGCTGGACGCGCTGCCTCCGTTCACCGCGGAGGAGGCGGGGTAGGCCGTCCCGCCGGGACCCCGCCGGCCGCCCGCGCGAGCGGAACGCAACCGTCCGCCGGGCGGTCCCGCAGGGGCGCCCCCACCCGGCACATTCCCCCTCCGACCAGGGTTTTCCGTACAAATGCCCTGTCCGAACCCCGCATAGCCGCAGGCCGGTGGCTCCTCTACGCTGCACCCCACCACGCAGATCTTCACGGGGCGGGACCGGGACATGGAACAGACGCACACCACCCACAACGGCGCATCGGCGACGCCCGGCGCCCAGCGGCGCGTACTCGTCGTCGAGGACGACCGCACCATCGCCGAGGCCATCGCGGCCCGGCTGCGCGCCGAGGGCTTCCAGGTGCAGACGGCCGCGGACGGTCCGGCCGCCGTCGCCGCGGCCGAGAGCTGGCTGCCCGAGCTGCTGGTCCTGGACATCATGCTGCCCGGCTTCGACGGGCTGGAGGTCTGCCGCCGGGTCCAGGCCCAGCGGCCGGTGCCGGTGCTGATGCTCACCGCCCGGGACGACGAGACCGACCTGCTGGTCGGCCTCGGAGTCGGCGCGGACGACTACATGACCAAACCGTTCTCCATGCGCGAGCTCGCCGCGCGCGTCCACGTCCTGCTGCGCCGTGTGGAACGCGCCACGCTCGCCGCACACGCCCCGCGCGGGGCCACCCTGCGCCTGGGCGACCTGGAGATCGACCACGCACAGCGCCGGGTCCGGGTGCAGGCCGAGGACGTCCACCTGACGCCGACCGAGTTCGACCTGCTGGTGTGCCTGGCCGGGACCCCGCGCGCGGTGCTCTCGCGGGAGCAGCTGCTGGCGGAGGTCTGGGACTGGGCCGACGCGTCCGGGACCCGTACGGTCGACAGCCACATCAAGGCCCTGCGCCGCAAGATCGGCGCGGAGCGCATCCGTACGGTCCACGGCGTCGGGTACGCCCTGGAGACCCCGGCGCAGGCGTGAGCGCCCCGCCCACGAGGCCGCGCCAGCGGCCGCGGCCGCGGCCGGCCGGGGGGCTGCGGCCCTTCTCGCCCTTCTCGATCAAGACCAAGCTGGGGACCCTCGTGGTCGTCTCGGTCTTCATCACCACGGGCCTGCTGATGGTCGCGCTGCGCACCGACACCGAACTGCGGTTCATCACGGTCTTCTCGGTGATCGCCTCGATGCTCATCACCCAGTTCGTGGCGCACAGCCTGACGGCTCCGCTCGACGACATGACGACGGTGGCCCGGGCGATCTCCCGCGGCGACTACACGCGCCGGGTGCGGGGGGCGGGCCGCCGCGACGAGCTGGGCGACCTGGCCTCCACGATCAACCTGATGGCCGACGACCTGGAGGCCGTGGACCGGCACCGCAAGGAGCTCGTCGCCAACGTCTCCCACGAGCTGCGCACGCCCATCGCGGCACTGCGTGCGGTGCTGGAGAACGTGGTGGACGGGGTCTCGGCCGCCGATCCGGAGACCATGCGGACCGCGCTGAAGCAGACCGAGCGCCTGGGCCGGCTGGTGGAGACCCTGCTGGACCTGTCGCGGGTGGACAACGGGGTGGTCCCGCTGCGGGCCCGCCGCTTCGAGGTGTGGCCGTACCTGTCGGGGGTGCTGAAGGAGTCCGGGCTGGCGGCGGCCGGCCGGCCGGGGCTGTCCTCCGGTTCCGGCGGGCACACCCGCAACGACGTGCACCTGCACCTGGACGTCTTCCCGTCCGAGCTGGCGGCGTACGCGGACGCCGAGCGGCTGCACCAGGTGGTGGCGAACCTGATCGACAACGCGGTCAAGCACAGCCCCGCCCACGGCAGGGTCACGGTCCGCGCCCGGGCCGGTGACGCGCCCGGGAGCCTGGCCCTGGAGGTGCGGGACGAGGGCCCGGGCATCCCGGAGGCGGAGCGCCACCGGGTCTTCGAGCGGTTCAACCGGGGCAGTGCCCGGGGCGGGGACGGCGGCACCGGACTGGGGCTGGCGATCGCCCGGTGGGCCGTGGAGCTCCACGGCGGGCGCATCGGAGTGGCCGAATCGTCACGGGGATGCCGCATCCTCGTCACGCTTCCGGGCAGCTCGCAAGCGCCGTGTTGACGTAGGGTTCGAGTGGGAAGGACATGATCTCGGCCACATCCGCCGGGGTCCGTCAGGGGTGCGAAGCCACGGGGGCCGCAACCTGGGTGCCCCCTACCCGAACCGCGCTTGTTTCCCGCCATTCAGGGCGGCGAAACCCGCCGTTCGATGTGACCTACGTGACGGATGTCCCGCCCGGTCTGCATGTCGCCCCCCAGGAGGCGTAGCCTTTATTCCCGCTGTCCATACCTTGTGAAGCGGAAGAGGGCGGTTGCCGCCGTGTCGCCACAGTCCCCCAGTAACCCGAGCACCACGACCGAAGCAGCAGAGGGCGGGAAGACCCCTGCCACGAGCTTCGGCGCCAACGAGTGGCTCGTCGACGAGATCTATCAGCAGTACCTCCAGGACCCGAACTCGGTCGACCGGGCCTGGTGGGACTTCTTCGCGGACTACAAGCCCGGGGGCGCCGTCGCGCCCATGAAGGCCGAAGAGCCGAAGACTTCCCCGACGACGGACGGCGCCTCCGCACAGGCCGCCCCCGCCGTCGCCGCGGCCCCGCAGACCGCCGACGCCGCCACGGGGGCGGCGCCCGCCGCCGCCGCGCCGACCTCAGCCTCCGCGCCCACGGCCGTGCCGGCCCCTGCCCCTGCTCCTGCCACCCCTTCTGGTGCCCCTGCTGTGACTGTCACCTCCCAGGCCCCGGCCGCCGCAGCGGCCGCGCCCTCCTCCCCGGCACCGGCTCCGGCCGCGGCCGCTCCCTCCGCCGCAGCCCCCAAGGCGGCCGCGCCCACCGCCGAGGCCCCCGCGGGCCCCGAGCTGGTGACGCTCCGCGGCCCGTCCGCTGCCGTCGTCAAGAACATGAACGCCTCCCTGGAGGTGCCGACGGCCACGTCCGTCCGCGCCGTCCCGGTGAAGCTGCTCTTCGACAACCGCATCGTCATCAACAACCACCTGAAGCGCGCCCGGGGCGGGAAGATCTCCTTCACCCACCTCATCGGCTACGCGATGGTGCAGGCCATCAAGGCCATGCCGTCGATGAACTACTCCTTCACGGAGAAGGACGGCAAGCCGACCCTGGTCAAGCCGGAGCACATCAACTTCGGCCTCGCGATCGACCTGGTGAAGCCGAACGGCGACCGCCAGCTCGTCGTCGCCGGCATCAAGAAGGCCGAGACGCTCAACTTCTTCGAGTTCTGGCAGGCGTACGAGGACATCGTCCGCCGCGCCCGCGTCGGCAAGCTGACGATGGACGACTTCACCGGCGTCACCGTCTCGCTGACCAACCCCGGCGGCCTGGGCACCGTGCACTCCGTGCCCCGCCTGATGCCCGGACAGTCGGTCATCATGGGCGTCGGCTCCATGGACTACCCCGCCGAGTTCCAGGGCACCTCGCAGGACACCCTGAACAAGCTGGGCATCTCCAAGGTCATGACCCTGACCTCGACCTACGACCACCGGGTCATCCAGGGCGCGGCCTCCGGCGAGTTCCTGCGGATCGTCGCGAACCTGCTGCTCGGCGAGAACGGCTTCTACGACGACGTCTTCGAGGCGCTGCGCATCCCGTACGAGCCGGTCCGCTGGCTCCGGGACATCGACGCCTCGCACGACGACGACGTCACGAAGGCCGCCCGCGTCTTCGAGCTGATCCACTCCTACCGGGTCCGCGGCCACGTCATGGCCGACACCGACCCGCTGGAGTACAAGCAGCGCAAGCACCCCGACCTCGACATCACCGAGCACGGCCTCACCCTGTGGGACCTGGAGCGCGAGTTCGCGGTCGGCGGCTTCTCCGGCAAGTCGATGATGAAGCTCCGCGACATCCTCGGCGTCCTGCGCGACTCGTACTGCCGCACCACCGGCGTCGAGTTCATGCACATCCAGGACCCGAAGCAGCGCCGCTGGATCCAGGACCGCATCGAGCGTCCGCACTCCAAGCCGGAGCGCGAGGAGCAGCTGCGCATCCTGCGCCGGCTGAACGCCGCCGAGGCCTTCGAGACCTTCCTGCAGACGAAGTACGTCGGCCAGAAGCGGTTCTCCCTGGAGGGCGGCGAGTCCGTCATCCCGCTGCTCGACGGCGTCATCGACTCGGCCGCCGAGGCCCGCCTCGAAGAGGTCGCGATCGGCATGGCCCACCGCGGCCGCCTGAACGTCCTGGCGAACATCGTCGGCAAGTCGTACGCGCAGATCTTCCGCGAGTTCGAGGGCAACCTCGACCCGAAGTCGATGCACGGCTCCGGCGACGTCAAGTACCACCTGGGCGCGAACGGCACGTTCACGGGTCTGGACGGCGAGCAGATCAAGGTCTCGCTCGTCGCGAACCCCTCGCACCTGGAGGCGGTGGACCCGGTCCTGGAGGGCGTGGTCCGCGCCAAGCAGGACATCATCAACAAGGGCGGCACGGACTTCACGGTCCTGCCCGTCGCCCTGCACGGAGACGCGGCCTTCGCCGGCCAGGGTGTGGTCGCCGAGACGCTGAACATGTCGCAGCTGCGCGGCTACCGCACCGGCGGCACCGTGCACGTGGTCATCAACAACCAGGTCGGCTTCACCGCCGCCCCGGAGTCCTCGCGTTCCTCGATGTACGCGACCGACGTGGCCCGCATGATCGAGGCGCCGATCTTCCACGTGAACGGCGACGACCCGGAGGCCGTGGTCCGCATCGCGCGGCTCGCCTTCGAGTTCCGTCAGGCGTTCAACAAGGACGTGGTCATCGACCTCATCTGCTACCGCCGCCGCGGGCACAACGAGTCCGACAACCCGGCGTTCACGCAGCCGCTGATGTACGACCTGATCGACAAGAAGCGCTCGGTGCGCAAGCTGTACACCGAGTCCCTCATCGGTCGCGGCGACATCACGCTGGAAGAGGCCGAGCAGGCGCTCCAGGACTTCCAGGGCCAGCTGGAGAAGGTCTTCGCGGAGGTCCGCGAGGCCGCCACGCAGCCCGCGGCCAGCGTGCCGGCCCCGGTGGCGCAGGCGCAGTTCCCGGTCGTCGTGAACACCGCGATCTCGCAGGAGGCGGTCAAGCGGATCGCCGAGTCGCAGGTCAACATCCCCGAGCACGTCACCGTGCACCCGCGCCTGCTGCCGCAGCTGCAGCGGCGCGCGTCGATGATCGACGAGGGGACCATCGACTGGGGCATGGGCGAGACCCTGGCCTTCGGTTCGCTGCTGATGGAGGGCACTCCGGTCCGGCTGTCCGGCCAGGACTCCCGCCGCGGCACGTTCGGCCAGCGCCACGCGGTCCTGATCGACCGGGAGACCGGCGAGGACTACACCCCGCTGCAGTACCTGTCGGACGACCAGGCGCGCTACAACGTCTACGACTCGCTGCTCTCCGAGTACGCGGCCATGGGCTTCGAGTACGGCTACTCGCTGGCCCGCCCCGAGGCGCTGGTCCTCTGGGAGGCCCAGTTCGGTGACTTCGTCAACGGCGCGCAGACCGTCGTCGACGAGTTCATCTCCTCGGCCGAGCAGAAGTGGGGCCAGACGTCCGGCGTCACGCTCCTGCTGCCGCACGGCTACGAGGGCCAGGGCCCGGACCACTCGTCCGCGCGTCCCGAGCGCTTCCTCCAGATGTGCGCGCAGGACAACATGACGGTCGCGATGCCGACCCTGCCGTCGAACTACTTCCACCTGCTGCGCTGGCAGGTCCACAACCCGCACCACAAGCCGCTCATCGTCTTCACCCCGAAGTCGATGCTGCGTCTGAAGGCGGCGGCGTCGAAGGCGGAGGAGTTCACGACCGGTTCGTTCCGTCCGGTCATCGGTGACGCCACCGTGGACCCGAACGCGGTGCGCAAGGTCGTCTTCTGCGCCGGCAAGGTCTACTACGACCTGGAGGCCGAGCGGGAGAAGCGCGGCATCACGGACACGGCGATCATCCGCATCGAGCGGCTGTACCCGCTGGCGGGCGCGGAGCTCCAGGCGGAGATCGCCAAGTTCCCGAACGCGGCGAAGTACATCTGGGCGCAGGAGGAGCCGGCGAACCAGGGTGCGTGGCCGTTCATCGCGCTGAACCTGATCGACCACCTCGACCTGGCGGTCGGCGCGGACGTCCCGGCGGGCGAGCGCCTGCGGCGCATCTCGCGGCCGCACGGGTCGTCTCCGGCGGTGGGTTCGGCCAAGCGGCACCAGGCGGAGCAGCAGCTGCTGCTGAACGAGGTCTTCGAGGCCTAGCCCCTGCGCGGCTCAGCGGTACGGAAGGCCCGGCCCCCTCAGGGGACCGGGCCTTCCCCCCATCCCACCCCGCACCTCCGCCCGCGCCGGGCCCCCTCCGGCTCAGCCGGGGCACATCCGGCCTCGCCGGGCTGAACGTGCCCCGGCAGGGCGGGCGCGGAGCCCCGGGGTCACGGCTGGGGTTCGAAGTCCCAGTAGGGGCGGGTTTGTTGCTTCGCCGAGACCGTGTGGACGTGCTGCGGCCCGAGCACGCGGGTCAGCGACCGGATCCCCGCCTCCTCGTGCTTGCCGGCTTCCACGTCCTCCCGTACCGACCGCAGGTCCGCCGCCAGGGCGATCTGGGCGCTCAGCGTCATGGGGTGGTCGGGGCCCAGGACCCGCTCGGCCGTCCGCAGGGTCTCCCGGCTGAGGTCGAGCGCGTCCTCCAGGCGGCCGGTGATGTTGCGGTGCCCGGTGGCGTTGAGGGCGCAGCCCAGGGTCCAGGGGTGGCGGTCTCCGAGCGCCCCCCGCATGCCGGCGAGGGCCTGCTCGGCGAGGTTCAGGGCTTCGGCGCGCTCGCCCTGGGCCCGCAGGACGAGCCCGAGGTTGCCGACCGTGCCGATGCTGTACGGGTGGGCGAGGCCGAGCTGCGTCTGGTAGCCGCGGACCACGTCCTCGGAGATCCGGCGGGCCTCGCCGATGTCCCCGTACTCCCGGAGGTAGGTGGCGTAGTCGGAGGCCACCATCAGGGTCCACGGGTAGTCGACGCCGAAGACGCGCGTCGCCCGCTCCCACACCGTCCGCAGCCGCAGCCCGGCGCCGGTGATGTCGCCGGAGCGGCGCAGGCACATGCCGAGGTTGTGCTCGGCGCGCAGGGTCTGCGGGTGACCGAGGCCGAGGACCTGGGTGTTGAGCTTGACCCCCTGTTCCTGGCGGGTCTGGGCTTCCCGGTAGCGGCCCATCAGGCGCAGCCCCATGGCGCAGGCGATCCCGGAGGACAGGGTGGAGATGTGCTGGGGCCGCAGGATCCGCTCGCGGCGGCGCAGGGTGTCCAGGTCGAGGTCGTACGCGTCCTGATAGCGGCCCAGCAGCCGGTAGGTGGCGGCCAGGTTGTTCTGGGCGCCGAGGGTGGTGGCGTCGTCCTCGCCGAGCAGTTCGCGGTAGGTGGCGAGGCAGTGCTCGAAGATCTCGCGGGCCGGTTCGAACTTGGCGATGCACAGCAGGACGCCCCCGTACGCGCTGACGGCGCGCAGGGTCTCCAGGTCGCGTTCGCCGCGCTCCGCGGTGAGCCGGTCGGAGACGGCCTTGGTGAGGGTCTCCGCGCGGCGGAACAGGCCGAGGTTGCGCAGGGCTCCGCCGTACTGGTAGCTGAGCTCGCGGACCTTGGGGTGGTCGTCGCCGAGCATGGCCCGCCAGGTCTGGTCGGTCTCCTCGGACAGCCGCAGGCAGGTGCGGTACTCCCCGGCGAGGAGCAGGTAGCGCAGGCAGTGCAGGAGGAAGGTCTGGATGCGCGGGTTGCTGCTGGCGAGCACGCCGGAGGTGGACAGGTGCGGGACGAGTTCGGCGTAGCGGGGCCAGAGCCGGGAGTCGGAGGGGCGGCCCGGGTCGGCGGCGGCGAGGACCTGGCGGACGGCGCGGGCGAGGGGTTCGGCCTCGTCCTCGGAGAGGTTGGCGCGGACGATGCCGTGGACCATGCGGTGCAGCTGGACGGTCTCCAGGCCGCCGCCGCCGTCCTCCACGGGCAGGTCGGAGTACTCCAGGCGGACGACGGAGAACTGGACGAGCTTGTTGAGGGCGGCGTTCCAGCGGATCTGGTCGTTGATGAGCCCGGCGAGCTGTTCCGGGGCGTCCTCGACGGGGAACTCGCGCAGCAGCCGCAGCGGTACCGGGCCGGGGGCGAAGAACACGAACAGCCGCAGCAGCGCGAGGGCGTCGGGGAAGTTCTCCCGGACGTTGTTGAGGAGTATCGCCAGGGCGGTCGGGAAGGGCAGCGGGTAGTCGTCGGAGACGAGGACGGCCTCGCGGGAGTCCAGCCGGCGCTGGAGCAGGTCCAGGTAGTCGCCCACGGTCAGTGGCGAGTCGGCGAGCCACCCGGCGGTCTGGTCGAGGGCGAGGGGGTAGTCCTCCAGGGCCTCGGCGAGCTGGTCGGCCTCCTGGGCGGTGAGGCGCAGGGCCCGCCGCCGGATGAAGGTGAGGGATTCGGGCCGGGCGTAGAGCGGGACTTCGACGAGGCTGGTGTGCCGGGTCGCCCACTCCCGGTTGCGGGAGGTGATGATGACGTCGCCCCCGCCGGAGGGCAGCAGGTCGGTGAGGTCGTCGGGGTTGTCGCAGCCGTCGAAGACCAGCAGCCAGCGGTGGTACGGGGTGCCGCGGCGCAGTGCTTCCAGGACGGCCCGGATCTGCTCGCCGTAGCTGCCGGCGCCGCGCGGCAGCCCGAGGGCCGGGGCCAGGTCGGCGAGGCGCTCGCGCAGGGTGGGCCGGTCCTCGGCGGGGACCCACCAGACGACGTCGTACTCGGAGGCGAAGCGGTAGGCGTACTCGGTGGCGACCTGTGTCTTGCCGACGCCGGACAGTCCCAGCAGGGTGACGGTGGAGGCGCCGGGCGGGGCGTCGGTGAGGGCCGCGCGCAGGGTGCCGATGACGTCGTTGCGGCCGGTGAAGCGCGGGTTGCGGCGCGGGATCCGGCCCCAGATCTCGGGCGGGTCGTTGGGGAAGCGGGGGCCGCGGCGGCCGGTCTCGGTGCCGATGCGGTCGGTGGGCAGCTCCAGGCGGCGCAGGACGCGGTACTCGGCCTCGTACGCGTCGAGGCCCCACAGGTCGGTCTTCTCCAGGACGGCGACGGCGCTGGGCAGCGGGGCGTCGGTGAGGCAGACGGCGGCGAACCGCTCGGGGTGGCGGTCGGTGACGGTCCGCAGGGCGGTGTTCCACTCCTCGTCGGCGTGGGTGCCGGCGGAGAAGTAGCGTTCGCTGAGGACGAGGAGGACCCGGCTGCCGGAGCGGGCGAGGTCGTCGAGCGCGGGGGCGAGGCCGGGGCTGTTCTGCGGGTCCCAGCGCTGGAGGGCGACGCGGTGCCCGTGCTCCTCCAGGCGGTGGGCGATCCACACGGCCCAGGGGCGGTTGAAGCCCGCGAAGCTGATGACGAAGCGCTGCGGCTGGCCCGGGAGCGCGTTCGGCTGCTGGCCCGGGTGGGCGTGCTGGTGCGGGTTCTGGTGGGGATTCTGGTGCGGGTGTTGCCGCTGCTGCGCTGCCGCGTCGCGATCCTGCCGACTACCGGTGGTCATACGGCCGTCTCCCTGGAATCCGGGCAGTGGACGGGGTTGAAAAGGTACCGCAGCGGACGATCCGTCAGCCTCGTGCGAACGGCGCGAGTTCGGGGTGTTCCGCGCACCAGGCCAGGCGCTCGCGCTCGACGGTCCGGCGTGCGGTGGCGTGCTGGTCCCCGGGCGGCGGCAGTTCGTCCATGGCCAGCTCGGCGTCGGCCATCGCCTCGATGAACTCCCGCCCCACGGAGGTCAGTTGCGGATGGGCGTGGAGTACGGGCAGGACGGCCGCCACCTGCGCCCGGACACGGGCGTGCTGGGCCCACGCCCCGCGGGCACCGTAGAGCGCGGCGCGCTGCCAGTAGCCGGCCAGGGCCAGGTGGGCGTACGCCCCGTGCAGGAGCCCCTCCAGGGGTCTCGGGTCGGCCCGCCAGGGGGCCCAGTGACGGGGCGTGCGGTCGGCGGTGTGCAGGGTCAGCACGTCGGCCAGGGCGGTGAGCTTCCCGTGCTGCACCTCGTGGACCAGGGTGGCGGCCAGCGCGGGCGGCGCCTGCGCCCGCGCCAGTACGGATCCCGCGGCCGCGGGGAGGGTGGCGCCGCTGGAGCGGGAGCCGCCGGCCAGCGGTACGACGGAGCGCAGCAGCGCGACGGTCTCCCCCGCGCGGAGGGTGTCGTACCGGTGGAGCAGGGTGAGGGCGCCGGACCACTGGGTGTCCCAGCGCTTGTGCCCCTTGGGGGTGAGGCGGCGGGCGGCGCGCACGGGGACCGGGTGCCCGGGGCCGGGCGCCCGGTACGGGTCGAGGTCGTCGAGGGCGGTGCCGCCGCCGGGCAGGGTGTGCAGGGGCAGGGTGGCGGGGTCCGCGGGGTCCCAGGAGCCCTCGGTGAGGGCCAGCGGGCCGGGGCGGGGCGGCCGCAGCAGGCCGAGGGTGGGCAGGACGAGCCGGCCGTGCACGGGCCGCAGGGTGGTCGCGAAGGTGACCCCGGCGCGCAGGGCCGCCGCGGCGGCGAGGGCGCCGAGGTGGCCGAGGTCGGCGGCGGGACCGTACGGGTCGTGCAGGCGGCGCAGGGTCTCCTCGGCCCACACCCCGGTGGCGGGGTAGTGCACGACGTCGCGCACGGCGCCGGGGTCCTTGCGCTCGGCCTCCTCCAGCAGGGCCCAGTGGTCCGCGGCCTCGCCGGCCCGCCCGCCGGGGGCGGCGTCGAGGACGGCGCGCAGCAGGACGAGGCGCTTGGAGCGGCGGATGTCGCGGATCAGGCGGGTGCCCTCCGCGGAGGGCTCGGTCGAGGCGAGGGCGCGCAGGACGGGGGAGGACACCTCGAAGGGGTCGAACGGCGCCCGGAAACCGGCCCCGTCGCGGGCGCCGCGGGCAGTGCGGGGGTCACAGGTATCACGGGTGTCACGGGTGTCACGGCTGTCACGGGTGTCACGGCTGTCACGGGGTTCGGCGGGGTCGCGGGGATCGCCGGGGCCGCTGTGGTCACGGGGACCGCTGTGGTCACGGGGGTGTCGGGGCGCGCTGCGGTCGGCGGGGCGCCGGGGCTCGCCGGGGTCGTGGGACTCGTTCACGACGCGGCCGCCTCCCGGGGGGCGCCGGCGGCCGGCCGGGCGGGAAGGGCCGTCGGCGGGGGGAACGGCCCCGGGCGCGCGGTCGCGGCACCGGGGGCGGCGGCCGCACGCGCGGTCGCCGTGTCGAGGGCGGCGGCGACGTGCCGGATCAGGACCTTCAGGTCGGCGCAGTACACCGACGGCTGCCGGAAGCCCTCCCCCGCCAGGTAGCGGTGCGGGTAGTGCCCGCCGCCGCACACCTCCACCAGCTCGCAGGACCGGCATCCGGCGGCCAGCGCCTCCCGTCCGAGCTGGCGGGCTGCGAGCCCGGGGTGGTCGAGGAGCTGGTCGAAACTGTGCGCGGCGAGGGTCATCCCGGTGGCGGCGGCGCCCTCGTAGGCGGATTTCAGCGAGTCGGCCTGTTCGATGGAGCCGTCGGTCTCGATGACGGCGGTGGTGGCGGGTGCGAGCCCGAGGGTCTCGGTGGCGGCGGGCAGGCCGAGGAGGAGCGCGATGATCTCCTCGAAGACCCTGACCCGGGTCCGCCGCGTCCCGGCGTGCCACCAGCGCTCGAAGACGGCGAGCAGCCAGTCGGCGTACGGGGTGTGGCCGGGGCGCCGGCCCGGCGGCGGGGAGCTGTGGTGGGCGAGCGGCAGGAGCAGTCCGAGGGAGGGCGGGGCGTAGCCCAGCAGCGACTCGTACGTCTCCACGGGGTCCTGGCCGAGGTCGACGACGCAGAGCACCCCGGCGTAGCTGTCGGGGTGCCGGGACAGCAGCCGCAGTCCGCGGGTCGCGGCGGCGAAGCCGGGCCGGCCCCCGCGGTCCACGCGCCGGGTGTTGTGGGCGGGCAGCCCCCCGTCGAGGCTGACGCCGACCCGGATGCCCGCGGCGGCCAGGGCGGCGAGCCGGCCGCGGGTGAGGAGCGTGCCGTTGGTCTGGACGGTGGCGGTGACCAGGGTGCACGGGGAGCTGCGGGCCACGGCGGCCCGTACGGCGTCGACGGGCTCGGCCAGCCGGGCGGGCGAGGTGAGCAGCGGTTCGCCGCCGTGCAGGACGAGGTCGACGTGGGTCAGGCCGTGGGCGGCAGCGTGCTCGGCGATCCGCTCGGCGGCGCGGGCCGCGGTGGCCGGGGCCATGACGGCGGGCTGGCCGCGCCAGCCCTGGTCGGCCATCTCGTAGACGTAGCAGTAGGTACAGGCGAGGTTGCAGCGACTGCGGGTCTTGAGCACGAACTGGCGGATCGGGTGCGGGCGGTGGCCCGCGGCGCGGAGGGCCGGGACGTCGAGCCGGGCGTAGGGCCAGGGGGCGTGGCGGGTGTGGCGCGCGTGCTGGGCCTGGAGGGCGTGGAGGGCTTGGTTCCGGTGGGGGTGCGGCAGGCCGTCGCTCGTGATCGTGTGACTCATCGCCTGTACCTCCCGCTGTGCACGGTCCATCCCTGCCCTCCGGACGGTCCCGGCTAACGGCGGAAAGTGGTCAACTGCGGTCGCGGTGGCGGACGGTGACGGGACGCATGCGGGGGCTGGGGGCGGTGGCCCGGGTGGCGGCCGGGGGGAAGCGGGGGCGTCCGGGGTGGCGGCGGCACGGGACGGTGTGCGCGGCGCGAGCGGTCACACGACCCCCGAGTCGAAGGCGTTGAGGACCTCGGCCGGGTGGGTGACGCGCTCCACCATGCCCTCGATGACCGCGGCGAGCACCGGGTGGTCGATGCCCCGCAGTGCGGCCAGATCGAGCCCCGAGAGGTCCGGGAGCCGGCCGGGGCACGCGCGGGCGGCGGGAGCGTCCTGATGTTGAGTCACCATGGGCCGGTTTTCCCCCTGCTGCCGGGTACGTACGGCGGTCCACTGCCTTTTCCCCTCCCCCCGGCCCACGGAAACGGACGCCCCTGGTCGCACGACGGCTCCACCCCGCCGGCGGTCTCCCCTCCGGGCCCGCCCCGAAGGGAGACCGGGGCCGACGGGGCGGCGCCGGCCGGCCCCGCCGCCCGGCGCACCCACCCGCGCCCCGTTCGCGTTCCGGACCCGGCCGGGGTGGGGGCCGGCCCGTGCGGGACCCCGCCCGTGCGGGCGCCGGCCGGCGTGCCCGGTCCTGGCCGCGGTCCGGGCCGGAGGGATCGAACGCGGGGCCGCTCCGACTCCGGCCCGCCTCCGGCGCACGCACCCGGCCGTACGGCGGGGCGCGGCCCGGTCAGCGCCGTCGGTGTCAGGCCCGGCCGCCCGCGAGGTCCCGTCACGTGGGCTCCCGTCGGTACCGGCCCGGAGCGGAACGTCCCGTCACGGGACCCCGGCGCACGCGCCCGGGCGGGCGGGAAGCGGCTCCGCCGGGGGCAGTGCCCGTACCCGCCCGCGGGGCGGTGCGCGCCCGGGTCGGTCACGGACCGGCCTCCAGGGCGCGGACCCGCGCGCGGACCGCTTCCGGCCGGGTGGTGTCGTCGGCCTCGGCCTCGGTTCCGTCGCCGGTGGCGGCGTCCTCCAGGCGCTGCCACAGGTCCAGGGCGGCCCGGTACGCGTCGAGGGCCGCCCGGGGCCGCGCCAGGCGCTCCAGCACCGCCCCGCGCAGCTCCTGTACGCGCGCCGCCAGCCGCACGGCGGTGTCCGCACGCTCCGCACGGTCGGCCTCCAGGGCGGCCCGCCAGGCCCGCCGGTAGGAGTCCGCGGCCCGGTCGAGGCGTTCGGCGGCGCGGGTGTGACCGTGGATCTCCTGCTGCACGTCTCCGTGGTCCCGCCAGGCGCGGGCCTGCTCCAGCGGGCCGCGGCTCTGCCGCACGGCCAGCTCCAGCAGGTACTCCGCCTCCCGCAGGTCCACCGGGTCCCCCTCGTACGCGTGCCGCAGCCGCAGCCCGGTGGCCAGCCGCACCAGCCGGTGCGCCGACCCCGGGTCGGACTGCGCGACCGCCGCCCGGCTCTCCCGCAGCACGCGTACGGCGGTACCGGTGAACCGCCGCCCGTCGGCCGCCCGCGCCCGGTCCAGGAGGACGTCGCCCCACTCGGGCAGCAGCTCCGCGAAGGCCTCGGCGTCCCGGGGGACCAGCCGACGGGCGCGGCCGTACGCCTCCGCCGCGTCCTCCAGGGCCGCCGGGTCGGCGTCCCTGGCGTACCGGGCCCGGTGTACGCGGCCCAGGCACACCAGGGCCGCCACCCGCAACTCGGCGTCCCCGCCGGCCTCCGCGAGGCCGGCGCCGAGCTGGGCGGCGGCCTGCTCCAGCCGCGCGGGCAGGTACCGCAGCGCCCCGGCCAGCTCCACCCGCACCCGGGCGGTCCGCGGGCTCCGGGACACCCCGCCGCGCGGCGGGGTGTCCAGCGCCGAGGCCAGCCGGGCGGCCGCCTCCTCGGCCAGGGCACCGCGCTCGGCGGCATCCGGCGTCCGGGGCAGCAGGGCCAGCAGGACCCGCCCCAGGGCCAGTTGCAGCGCGGGGTGCCGGTCCACCCCCGCCGGGTCGTCACCGGAGGGCGGAGCAGGGTCGGGCCCCGCCCCGGCCCCGGTTCCCACCCCGGCCTCCTGCCCCGCAGCCCCGTCGGAACCCACTCCGGAGTCCCGGTCCGGGCCTCCGTGGTCCGGCCCGCCGTGGTCCGGGCCTCCGCGCTCCGGGCCGCCATCGCCCGCCCCGCCGTGGTCCGGGCCGTCGGCGGAGCCCGGAGCCGGGGCGGGTCGGGCGCCGCCGGAACTCCCGCCCGGGAGGCCGGGGGCCGGCCCCCCGTCCCCGCCGCCGGCGCCCCGGCCAGGGCGGCCACCGCCCGCGCCTGCAACCGGCGCGCCGCCCGTCCCCCGGACCGCCCGGCCCGTACCGGCGCCACCGCCCGCGGGGCGCCCGCCCCCGTCCGGCGCCGCGCCCCGCATCCCGCCCGGCGCCAGGTCCGCGGCCAGGGGTGGCGGCGGGCCCGTCAGGGGCTCAAGGGCGGCGCGGGCCTCCCACAGGGGCACCGGGTCGTCGCGGACCCCGCTCAGCCGGATCAGGGCCTCCGCCCGCCGGACGGCGCAGTCCCGCCGCAGGCGCCGGTCCGCGCCCGGCACCGCACCCGCCGCCGCCCACTCCCGTTCCGCCGCGGCCAGCAGCTCCGCGTCGGGCCGCGCGCCCGCCAGGGCCCGTTCGTACAGCACCCGGCCCAGCACCGCCCGCGCCGGGGCCGTCCGCAGCCCGGTCACGGCCCGCTCCGCCTCGGCGAGGAATTCGGGGTCCCGCTGGTCGGCCCAGAGCCGCAGCAGCGCCCCCGCCAGCTCGGTCTCCGCCTCCTCCGGCGGGTCTCCGGGCCCCTCCGGGACCGCCACGGCGCGCCGGAGCACCGCCACCGCCTCGTACAGCGCCCGCGCTTCACCGCCCCCGTCCGCGAGCCGGTCCCGCGCGGCCCGCACCGCCCGGGCGCGCCCCGCCGCAGCGGGGACCGCAGGGTCGTCGGGCGGGCTCCCGGGGCCGCCCGTCCCCGGCGGCCCCGGCAGGTAGCGCCGTACGACCTTCGCCGAGACCTGCGCGAAGGCCTGTGGGAGCCGCCCCGCGGGCACCCGGTCGGCGGCCTCCCTCGGCCCGGGGCCGGGCACCGGCGGCGGCGCCCCCGTCAGCTGGGAGACGGCCAGCGCGGGGAAGTTCCGTACGCCCCGCCCGAAGTGCGCGAGCACGTACTCCGAGCAGTGCTTGAGCACCAGCGCCGCCTCGTCCCGCCCCAGCGGCCCCAGCAGCACGTCCTGCACCCCTGGCACGAACTCGTACCACTGCACCGGCGGCGGTCCGCTGCGCCGCAGCAGCCCGCTCAGCAGCACCTCCGCCAGGTCGGACGGCTCCGAGTCCGGCAGCATGGTGCGCTGCACCAGCCGCATGACGGGCAGCGTCAGCGGCGCGGCCGACAGGTACACCGCCAGCTGTACGGCCCGCGGTGCGGCCGTCGAGCGGAACCGCCCCACCAGCTCGCGCGGCGGCCGCACCGCCCGGGGCTGCGGCGCGGCCGCCGCCCGGTGGTCGGCCAGCACCCGGCCGACCTCGGCCGGCACCGGCCCGGTGCCCAGCCCGGCGACCAGCCGGGCCCACGCCCCGAGCGCCGTGGCGCCCGGCGGCAGCACCGGCACGGGCAGGCCTCCCGTGGGCCGCCCCGGCAGCGGGGGCCGGTCCGGCCGGAACACCAGCTTCCGGCCCGCTCCCCCGGCCCGGGCGAGCGTGCCCCGCTCGGTCGGCAGCCAGCTGCGGCCCCACAGCCGCTGCGGCAGCGGCTGCACGACCACGCACGGGGTGCACTCGGCCCACCGGTACAGCAGCCGCTGCGCCGAACCCTCCCGCCACAGCGGCCCGGTGCAGTCGGAGACCACCATGGTCAGGGCCCGGCCGGTCGGGTCGCGCAGCTGGTCGCCCGAGCGCATGCCGCCGCCGGGCACGGGGTCGCGCCCGAGGGCGGGCGTGCCGTCCGGCAGCCGGTGCAGGTGGTGCACCTGTACGTCCCGGAAGGCGCCGAGCCGTTCGCACACCGTCCGCAGTTCCTCGAACATCTCCTGCCACACCGCCATCGACGGCGACGCGTCCATCACCAGCCGTACGGTCGCCTCGCGCCGGTCCTCCGCCCGGAGCACCGGGACGACCAGCCCGAGGGCCCGGGCGCCGGCCTCGGCGGTGGCGGGCTCGTCGAGCACCATCCGGCCGGGCGGCGCGGTCGGCCGGTGCCGCTGGAGGGCGCGCAGGGCCCGCTGCACGTCCAGGATCCGGGGCAGCGCCGCCGCCCCGGGGACCCGTACGGGCACCGCCTCCCCGGCCGGGGCCGCTTCCTCCGGTTCCGCTCCGGCGGCCCCACGCACCGCGGGCACGTACAGCGTCACCGGCTCCTCGGCCTCCGCCTCCTCCGGTACGGGGTCCTCCTCGCCCGGCGCCGACCCGTCCGGCCCGCCCACCGGACCGGCGTCCCCCACCGCGCCGGCCCCGCCCACCGCGCGGCCCGCGGCCGGCGCCGTCCCCGGCTGTTCCCCACCGGGCGGCGCTCCGGCGGCCTCCCGGGTCCGGCCGGCGAGCCAGAGCGCGTCGGCCAGCTCCTCGGCGGACGGATCGAGCCCAGCGGCACGCAACAGCCCGGCCAGCACCCGGATGCCGGGCTCGGCTGCGGCGGGCCCGGCACCCGGCCCGGCCGTGGGCCCGTCGGCACCCGGCCCGGCGGGTTGCCCGGCAGTGGACTCAGCGGGTGGTTCGGCGGCCGGCTCGGCGGGGAACACGGCCCGTCACCTCGGGCGGTCGAGCCGCTGGATCAGCAGGTCCGCCAGGTCCTCGCGCGTCGGCGGGGCGGCGTGGTGGGTCAGGTAGATCGCGTTGAGCAGTTGGTCGGCGGCGACCAGCTCCGACTGGGAGCGGGTGAGGAACTCCCGGATCAGGTCCGCCCCGAGCCGCGCCGCCTCCTCGCCGAGGTGCGCGCGGACCAGCGTGGCGAGCCGCTTCTCCCCCGGCTGCCCCAGCTTGAGCTGGATGCAGCGCCGCAACAGGGCGGCGGGGAAGTCCCGTTCCCCGTTGCTGGTCAGGATGATGAAGGGGAAGGCCCGGCAGCGGACCCGCCCGTCGCGGACCACCGCCTTGGTGCCGTCGTCCGTGAGGACCCGCACCTCGGGCTCGGTGTCGGCCACCCGTTCCAGCTCGGGGAGCGTGAACTCCCCCTCCTCCAGCACGTTCAGCAGGTCGTTGGGCAGGTCGATGTCGCTCTTGTCGAGCTCGTCGATCAGCAGCACCCGCGGCCGTTCGGTGGGCAGCAGCGCCGTCCCGAGGGGCCCGAGCCGGATGTACTTCCCGATGCCGGGCACCCCGCCGCCCGCCCCGCGGCCGTGCCCGCCGCCCCCGCCGCCCGCATCCCCGCCTCCCGGGGCGCCGCCCAACCGGCCGCCCGCCGCGAGCTGCACGTCCTGGAGCCGGGCGATCGCGTCGTACCGGTACAGCCCGTCCTGCAGCACGGTCCGCGAGACCACAGGCCAGCGCAGCACCCGTCCCAGCTTCAACTCGTGCGCCACGGCGTGCGCGAGGGTGGACTTCCCCGTACCCGGGAAGCCCGTGACGAGCAGCGGCCGCCTCAGGTAGAGCGCGGCGTTGATCGCCTCCAGTTCCTCCGGCTCGGGCCGGTGCAGCTCGGCGGCCTGCCGGTGCGCGCCGAGCCGCCGGGCCACGTTCCCGTCGGCCGCCGCCGCGGGTCCGCCGGCCGCGGCGGCCGGCCCGCCGTCGAAGTCCCGCCAGGGCGGCGGGTCGGGCAGGGCGTCGATCCCGTCGTGGGGTTCCCCGACGCCGCGGTAGATGAGCCATTCGTCGTTCATGGCAGCTGCTCCCTCCTGCCGGTCACAGGTCCCCCTGGAGCGGCTCGTCCTCGGGCAGGGCGCGGGCCGGGTCGTCCCATACGAGGACGGCTCCCGCCGCCCAGTACGCGTCCGGGTCCGCCCCGTACGCCCGCCCCCGCAGGGCCTGCAGGCGCAGCGGCAGGGCCTGCGCCCCGCCCGCCACGGCCAGTTCCTCCCGCAGCCCGCGGTGGAACGGCGCGCAGGAGACCCCCGGCTCGGGAGGGGGCCTCCGGCCCGCGACCACCCCGTACCCGGACTCCCGTACGGCGTGCAGCGAGCCCAGCGTGGGTTCCTCCGCGGCGGCCCGGCAGTGCACGGCCACGGTGTTGTCCGGCTGCGCCGCGATCCGGTCCGGATCGGCCGCGCGCGGGCGGCCCCGCGCGCAGTCGATGCGCTCGTCCAGCAGCGGGCCCGGCTGCACCCGCGCCCACCGTTCGGCGGCGCGCGCGGGCGCGGGCGCGGGGCCGCCGGGGTGGCGCAGCACCACCGGCCGCTGCACCCCCAGCGGGGCGCCGCCGACCAGCGTCCACTCGTCCACCGCCAGGCCGAACAGGGCGGGTTCGACGGCCACTTCGAGCAGGGCCGCCGCCTCGTGGGTGTCGCACCGCCGGAAGGCCTCGGCGAGCGGCGCCCGCAGCGCCTCCGGCAGGCCCGCCAGGGTGGCCCGTACGCCCGAGTCCACCGGGGTGAGCCGGCCGGGGTGCGCCGGGCCGGCGAGCACCGACACCCGCCAGTCGTAGACGTCCTCCCAGCCGTGCGCCCAGGCCTCCAGCAGCACCGACGCCCCGGTGGGGACCCCGCCGGGGCGCCGGGCGGGGCCGTGGGTGCCGCGCTCGGCGCGGGTCCGCCGGCGCTGCTCCCGCTCGGCCAGCCCGCGCTCGTGGCGCTCGCCGAGCTCCCGGCGCAGCGGGCGCCACAGCCGTTCGGCGGTGCCGCGCACCCAGTCCCACAGTTCCTCGTCCGCGCCGGGCGCGGGCGGCTCGCGGTAGTCGGCCACGCTCACGTCCGTCGCGTACCGCAGCATCGCGGCGGCCTCCCCGGCACCGCCCGGCGGGTCGTGGAGCAGGCCCAGCCCGTCGCGCCAGCTCAGGGGGGCGGGCGGCTGCGGGTCCGGTTCCTCGCCGCGCGCCGCCTCGGCCAGCGCCCGTACGACCTCGGAGGAGCCCGGCGGGGGCAGTTCGGCGAGGAGCCCGCACAGGGTGGTGCGTTCGCCGGGGGTGAGCCGGCCGCGTCCCTGCGGGCCGCCGCCGTCGGGGGCGGGCAGCTCGTCGTGGACGTCGGTCCAGGTCCGGCGGGTGTCGAGGTCGCTGACGTGCTGGTCGTAGTGGTGCAGGTCGTGTGCCTGCATGACGCGCCGGTAGAGCCCGGTCCGGCCCCGCGGGGGCATCGGCAGGGTGCGCAGCTGGACGACGGACACGGCGAGCCCGCCGCCGCCCGTGTGCCGTCTGGCCTTGACGACGCCGACGACCTCGCCGCGGCCGAGGTCCACGACGGGGCCGCCGGACATGCCGGGGTCGATCTCGTCGTCGTCGCCGAGCCGGATGGCGGCGCCGTTGCCCGCGGTGCCGCGCAGCCGGGTGGTGCGTCCGGTGATCTCGGGGGTGCCGAGGTCCTCGGTGCAGCCGAAGTACGCGACCTCGTCGAAGCGGGGCCGGGAGCGGTCGGTCAGCCAGACGCAGGCGTGCGAGACGGGGGCCAGGACCCGGATCAGCGCGAGGTCGGGGAGGTCCCACAGGGCGCGCCGGCCGGGCCGCCGCTCGTCGAGCCGCTCGGGCAGGACGCACTCCACGCGTCCGGCGACGGTCCCGGTCGCCGCTCCGGGGCGGGCGGGGCCGCCGGAGGAGAACGTGATGCCGACCTCGCGCCCCGTCAGACGCACCGCAGCACCCCCCTCGCCGACCACGTGCGCGCACGTCAGAACCCAGCCGGGGGCGATGAAGAACCCGCTGCCCCAGGTGGGTCCGGACGGACTGCCGGGGGGTTCATACCCGCCCGGCGGGGCGTGGACGCGTACGGTCGCCGCCTGGACGAGGGGTTCGAGGAGCTCGAAGGCGCGCGCGGAGCCGGCCGTGCGCCCGTCGGTCATCCGCGCCCCCGTCCCGTGAGACGTCCAGAGACGTCCAGGCTAGCGCCGGGGGCCGATGCGGCGGGAGGTGTCGCCGCATCGCGGATTATCCTGGCGGAAAACACCCCCACCACGGCACGGAGCCAGACTTGTACTTCACCGATCGCGGCATCGAGGAGCTGGAGAAGCGGCGCGGCGAGGAGGAGGTCACCTTCGAGTGGCTCGCCGAGCAGCTGCGGACCTTCGTCGACCTGAACCCGGATTTCGAGGTCCCGGTGGAACGCCTGGCCACGTGGCTGGCCCGGCTGGACGACGACGAGGACGACCCCGACGAGTGAGCGGGCGCGCGGGGCGGTCCCCGGCGCACGAGAACGGCCCGGCTGCCTGGAGCAGTCGGGCCGTTCTCGTCGTCGCGGGCGGCCGGTGGGGCCGCGCGAGCAGGGGACCGGGCGCCGGTCAGGCGGCCTTGGTCTCCCAGAAGATGCGGTCGATCTCGGCGATGAGGTCGAGCGCCTTCTGGCCGGTGGCCGGGTCGTTCGACGCCTTGGCGGCCGAGAGGGCCTTCAGGGTGTCGTTGACCAGGACGTGCAGCTGCGGGTACTTCTCGAAGTGCGGCGGCTTGAAGTAGTCGCTCCACAGCACCGAGACGTGGTGCTTGGCGAGCTCGGCGCGCTGCTCCTTGATGGTGATGGCGCGCGCGCGGAAGTCGGCGTCGTCGTTGGCCTGGTACTTCTCCTGCACGGCCTTGACGGACTCGGCCTCGATGCGGGCCTGGGCAGGGTCGTACACGCCGCACGGCAGGTCGCAGTGGGCGGAGGCCTTCGCCTTGGGGGCGAAGAGGCGGGAAAGCATGGGGTGTGTCCTCCTCGTGATCGTCTTCTCAAGGGCGAGGTTACTCGCTGGAGATCGGTATTTCGCGGCTGCCCCCATGGGCTTAGGACAAAAGTCCAGGGTCGCGGCCGGACCGGTGAGCGAATGTACGGGCCCGTACGGCAGCATGCGGAGGTGACGAGGAGGTCGCTCATGGTGGAGAGCCGGAGCCCGCTGAAGCGGTTCGGTCTGGTGGACGTGTCGGGGCCGTCGATGGCCCCCACCCTGGCCCACGGCGACCAGGTGGTGGTCCGGTACGGAGCGGCCGTACGTCCGGGTGACGTGGTGGTGCTGCGCCACCCGTTCCAGCAGGACCTGCTCGTGATCAAGCGGGCGGTGGAGCGCCGGCCGGGCGGTGCCTGGTGGGTGCTCGGCGACAACCCGTTCAACGAGGCGCCCGGCGACAGCAGCGTCTTCGGTCCGGTCCCCGGCGAGCTGGTGCTGGCGACGGCGCTGCTGCGCGTGCGGCCGCGCCGGGAGGATCAGTGCTCGCTGAGGGCGCGGCTGTCCTGGGCGCTCTCGGCGGTGCGGCCGCTGTGGGCGGACGCCTCGGCCTCCAGCCGTTTGCGGGCGCGGTAGGCGGCGACGTTGGCGCGGGTGGCGCACCGGTCGGAGCAGTAGCGCCGGGAGCGGTTGGTGGAGGTGTCGAGGTAGGCGTTGCGGCAGGGCGGCGCCTGGCACAGGCCGAGCCGGTCGGGGCCGTGCTCGGTGAGGTGGAAGGCCAGGCCCATGGAGGCCATGGCGGCGTAGCCCGCGGACGCGTTCGAGGGGTGCTCGGCGAGGTGGATGTGCCAGTCGGGGCCTCCGTCGTCGCCGAGGGTCTCGTGGCCCGAGACCTGGGGGCTGACCGGGAACTCCATGAGCAGCGAGTTCAGCAGGTCGACGGCGAGCACGTGGTCGCCGCCGTCGGCGGCCTCGAAGACGGACCGCAGCCGGCCGCGGACGTTGCGGAAGCGGGTGACGTCGGTGTCGGTGACGCGGCGCGCCATCTGCACGCTGGGGCCGAACAGGGCGCGGACGGCGTCCACCGAGGTGAGCGCGTCCTTGTTGCGGGCCGGCTCCTCGGTGTTGACCAGGCGCACGGCGTAGTCCGAGTAATGGGCCAGTTCCACTTGTAGTCCTTACGGCAGCGGATTATCGTCTCGGTAACAGCTGAGACGAATACGAGGGTATTACGTACGGAGGGGTTCGCGATGGCTGGAACGACGAACGGCGACACCGACTGGCAGGCCTGGCAGGACAGCTGGGACCGGCAGCAGGAGTGGTACATGCCCGACCGCGAGGAGCGGTTCCGGGTGATGCTGGACATGGTCGAAGCGGTCGTGGGGCCGGCTCCCCGGGTACTGGACCTCGCGTGCGGTACGGGAAGTATCACGGACCGGCTCCTCAAGCGGTTCCCGGAAGCCACCAGTACGGGTGTCGACCTTGATCCGGCGCTGCTGGCGATCGCCCGGGGCCACTTCGCGGGGGACGCGCGCGTCTCCTTCGTCACCGCCGACCTCAAGGCCCCCGACTGGCGCGCGGCCCTGCCGCACGGGTCGTACGACGCGGTCCTGACGGCGACGGCCCTGCACTGGCTTCCGAGCCGGGACCTCACCGTCCTGTACGGGCAGCTCGCGCCCCTGGTCCGCCCGGGTGGGGTGTTCATGAACGCCGACCACATGCCCGACCCGGCCACGCCCCGCATCGACGCCGCCGAGCACGCCCACCGGCACGCCGGGATGGACCGGGTCCGGGCGGCGTCCGGGGTGCCGGACTGGCGCGAGTGGTGGGCCCTGGCGGCCGCGGACCCCGAGCTGGCCGGGTCGGTGAAGGAGCGGTTCGCGATCTACGGGGAGCACGCCGACGGCGACACCCCGACCGAGGCCTGGCACGCCCGCGCCCTCCTCGACGCCGGCTTCGCCGAGGCCCGCACGGTCTGGCGCTCCCCCTCGGACGCCCTGGTCCTGGGCCTGCGGTGACCCGCCGGTACCGGGCCCGGGGCCCGGCTCCCGGCGCGTCCCGCCGCGCACCCGCCGCGGCATGACCGAGGGGCGGCACGGGAATCCCGTACCGCCCCTCGCCCGCCCGCCGGTGCCGCCTACAGCACCTTGGACAGGAACGCCTTCGTGCGGTCGTGCTGGGGGTTGCCCAGCACGTCGCGCGGGTGGCCCGACTCGACGACCACGCCGCCGTCCATGAAGACGAGGTTGTCGCCGACCTCGCGGGCGAAGCCCATCTCGTGCGTGACCACGATCATCGTCATGCCGTCCTCGGCCAGACCGCGCATGACGTCGAGGACGTCACCCACCAGCTCCGGGTCGAGCGCCGACGTGGGCTCGTCGAAGAGCATCAGCTTCGGCTCCATGGCGAGCGCGCGGGCGATCGCCACGCGCTGCTGCTGGCCGCCGGAGAGCTGGGCGGGGTAGTTCCCGCCCTTGTCGCCGAGGCCGACCCGGTCGAGCAGCTTGACGGCGCGCGCCCGGGCGACGGCCTTGCTCTCGCGCTTGACCATGACGGGGGCTTCCATGACGTTCTCGATGGCCGTCATGTGCGGGAAGAGGTTGAAGCGCTGGAACACCATGCCGATGTCCTTGCGCTGCGCCGCGACCTCGCTGTCCTTGAGCTCGTACAGCTTGTCGCCCTTCTGGCGGTAGCCGACGAGCCGGCCGTCGACGGAGAGCCGTCCGGCGTTGATCTGCTCCAGGTGGTTGATGCACCGCAGGAAGGTGGACTTGCCGGAGCCGGACGGGCCGACCAGGCAGAACACCTCACGCGGCGCGACCTCCAGGTCGATGCCCTTGAGGATGTGCGCGGCGCCGTAGGACTTGTGGACGCCCTCGGCCTTCACCATGGGGGTCGTCATCAGGCCACCGCCTTGCGGTTCGAGAAGCGGGAGAGATTCGCCTTGATCTTCTGCAGCGGAGTGGGCGGCAGGGATCGCAGCGAGCCGCGTGCGTAGCGGCGCTCCAGGTAGTACTGGCCGACGCTGAAGACGCTGGTCAGGGCGAGGTACCAGATCGACGCGACGATGAACATCTCCATCACCGCGAAGGAGGTGGCGGCGATGTCCTGCGCGGCGCGCAGCAGGTCGGCGTACTGGACCGCGACCACCAGCGACGACGTCTTGAGCATGTTGATGAACTCGTTGCCCGTCGGCGGGACGATCACGCGCATCGCCTGCGGCAGCACGACCCGGCGCATCGTCTTCGTCTGGGTCATGCCGAGGGCGTGGGACGCCTCGCTCTGACCCTCGTCGACGGACTGGATGCCGGCCCGGACGATCTCCGCCATGTAGGCGCCCTCGTTGAGGCCCAGACCCAGCAGCGCCGCCAGGAACGGCGTCATGACCTGGGTCATCTCGTCCTTGTAGAACCCGAGGTTCAGGATCGGGAAGATCAGGGCGAGGTTGAACCAGATGAGGAGCTGTACGTAGACCGGGGTCCCGCGGAAGAACCAGATGTAGAACCAGGCGATGGTGCTGGTCACCGGGTTCTTCGAGAGCCGCATCACGGCGAAGAGCACGCCGAGGACCAGGCCCAGGAGCATCGAGCAGACGCTGATCCAGACCGTGCTCAGCATGCCGCTGATGATGCTGCTGTCGAACAGCTTGTCCGGGATGGTCTGCCAGCGGACGTTGCCCTGCGAGAAGGCGAACGCGAGCGTCGCGACCAGGCCGATGACGACGATCCCGCTGACCCAGCGGCCGTAGTGGCGGACCGGGATGGCGCGGATGGCCTCGGGGGGGAGGCCCCCGGCCGGCGGGGTTGCCGCCGGCCCGGGGACCTTGTCGAGCTTGTCAGTCACAGTGACTGCCCTTCAGAGTGCTGCGGTGTAGCGCGGGAATCACTGACCTGCGTTGATCTTGGCCTCGGTCACGGCACCGGAGCCCGCGTTCCACTTGTCCAGGGCGGTCTTGTACGTGCCGTCCTTGATCGTCGCGTCGAGGGCGGCCTTGAGCGCGTCGCGCAGCTCGGTGTTCTTCTTGTCGACGGCGATGCCGAAGAGGCCCGCGTCACCCGGGTTGGCGATGGCCTCGAAGTCGTTGCCGCCGCCCGCGGTCTGCGCGATGTACGCGGCGACCGGGGAGTCGTTCAGGTCGGCGACGGCGCCGCCGGCCTTCACGCGGGTCTGGGCCTCGGCGTCGGTCGGGAAGGACTCGATGGAGATCTCGCCCTTGCCGGCCGTCTTGCACTTCTCGGACTGGTCCTTGGCGGACTGCTCGTAGGTCGTGCCGCGCTGGACGGCGACCTTCTTGCCGCAGAGGTCGTCGAGGGTCTTGATGCCGTCCGGGTTCCCCTTCTTGACCAGGATGCCGGTCGAGGCGGAGAAGTAGTCGACGAAGTCGACGCCGGTACCGGTCTTGGCGCCCTTGTCGTCGAGGCCCTCCTGACGGGCCTTGGTGTCGGTCAGGGAGGACATGACCATGTCGCTGCGGCCGGTGGGCAGGCCGCCGAGGAGGGTGTCGAAGGTGCCGGAGGTGAACTCGAACTTCACACCGAGCTGCTTGCCGAGGGCCGCGGCGATGTCGGGGTCGACACCGACGATCTTGCCGCCCTCGGTGAACTCCATCGGCGCGTAGGTGGCGTCCGTGCCGACCTTGATCACACCCGCGTCCTGGATCTTCTTCGGCAGCTTGGAGAACAGCGGGGCGCTGTTCGCCGCACCCGACGGGGACGTGGTGGAGCCCTTGTCGGTCTGGTCACCGCAGCCGGTGAGGATCAGGGCGCCGGCAACCGCGATGGCGCCGACCGCCGCGATCCGGGACCGGGCGGCGGTCGTACGACGAGTGGTGCTAGCGGTCATGAGCTGGTTCCTCCGGCAGGTGGAAAAGCATCCGAAAACGGTCGGGCACGCACCATCGAGTGTCGCGACCTTGTGTGATTACGGCATCTTGCCATTCGGACTGGCGCATTCAGGCTGCCCATCAGGTCAAAATCGCATAACGGGCCACTCCGGCACCGAACAGGACTGCGGGCAGGGCCCCTCGGAGCCGCACGATGCACCGCCGCATCCCCCGTTTGACGGACTATTTGCGGTCCGTCTCACGTGCCGGGCCCAGCCTCTTGGACTTTTCACCAAAACTGGGACAAGAGGCTTACAGTCGAGCTGGAATCGACTCGTCTGGGCGAGCGTTCTTCGGGTAGAACAGATCCTTACACCCCTCATCCGGGGCTCAGGGCGCGCGTGCGGCGCGCCCGCGCGTACGAACCTCCCCTCCGTGGAGACGGGCCAACCGTCGATGCGGAGCACGGACGCGGTGCCCGCCCACCCCTTAACCAGGAGTGGCCACCCTCAACGATTCAAAGGACTTAAGGGGTCACACAAAGTGGCAGCGGAGATCGTCAACCCTCGCAGTGACAGTACGACGGACAACAACCCCGACGCGGTGTTCGCACTGCACCGGGGCGGCAAGATGGCCATCGTGGCCACGGTGCCCGTCCACGACAAGGACGACCTGTCCCTGGCGTACACCCCCGGCGTGGCGAAGGTGTGCAGCGCCATCGCCGAGCAGCCGGAGCTGGTAAACGAGTACACCTGGAAGTCGAACGTGGTCGCCGTCGTCACCGACGGTACGGCCGTGCTCGGCCTCGGTGACATCGGCCCCGAGGCCTCCCTCCCCGTCATGGAGGGCAAGGCCATTCTCTTCAAGCAGTTCGGCGGTGTGGACGCGGTCCCGATCGCGCTCGCCACCAAGGACACGGACGAGATCATCGAGACGGTCATCCGTCTCGCCCCGTCCTTCGGCGGGGTGAACCTGGAGGACATCTCCGCCCCCCGCTGCTTCGAGATCGAGCGCAGGCTCCAGGAGGCCCTGGACATCCCGATCTTCCACGACGACCAGCACGGCACGGCCATCGTCTCGCTGGCCGCGCTGCGCAACGCCGCGAAGCTCACGGGTCGCACCCTCGGCGACCTGCGCGCGGTGATCTCGGGCGCGGGCGCGGCGGGCATCGCCATCGCCAAGATCCTCGTGGACGCGGGCATCGGTGACGTCTGCGTCACCGACCGCAAGGGCGTCGTGTCCGCGGACCGCTCCGACCTGACGGACGTCAAGGCGGAGATCGCGGGCCTGACCAACAAGACGGGGCAGACCGGCTCCCTGGAGAACGCCCTCGCGGGCGCGGACGTCTTCATCGGCGTCTCCGGCGGCACGGTTCCCGAGTCCGCGGTCGCGACGATGGCGAAGGACTGCTTCGTCTTCGCCATGGCCAACCCCAACCCGGAGGTGCACCCCGACGTCGCGCACAAGTACGCGGCCGTCGTGGCGACCGGGCGTTCGGACTTCCCGAACCAGATCAACAACGTGCTGGCGTTCCCGGGCATCTTCGCGGGCGCCCTCAAGGTCCGGGCCACCCGGATCACCGAGGGCATGAAGATCGCCGCCGCCGACGCCATCGCCGGCGTCGTGGGTGACGAGCTCGCCGCCGACTACGTGATCCCCTCGCCGTTCGACGCGCGCGTCGCCGAGGCCGTCTCGGCCGCGGTCGCCGCGGCGGCGAAGGCCGACGGCGTGGCCCGCCTGGCCTGACCCTCACGGCCCGCAGTACGCGCGGAGGCCCGGCCGGAGCGATCCGGCCGGGCCTCCGCGCGTCCGGGCGGCGCGGCCGCGGGTCCGGCCCGCGGCCGGTCGCGGGCCGGCGGTGCGAGCGACCGCGGGCCCGGCGGTGCGGCGAAGACCTCACCTCCGGCGGGCCGCAGGGGCTGGAACCCGTACCTACCGAACGGTAGCGTCGCGGCATGTTCGCTGCCTATGCCGCCAGAATCGACCGAGACCAGCCGCTGAACGGCCTCGTGCTGGGCGACCGCCCGGCCCCCGTGGCCCGCCCCGGCTGGGTGACCGTCAACGTCCGGGCCGCCTCCCTCAACCACCACGACCTGTGGTCGCTGCGCGGGGTCGGCCTCGGCGAGGACAAACTGCCGATGATCCTCGGCTGCGACGCCGCCGGGACCGACGAGGACGGCAACGAGGTCGTCCTGCACTCCGTGATCGGCCAGAGCGGCCACGGGGTCGGGCCCGACGAGCCCCGTTCCATCCTGACCGAGCGCTACCAGGGCACCTTCGCGGAGCAGGTGACCGTCCCCGCCTGGAACGTCCTGCGCAAGCCCGCCGGCCTGTCGTTCGAGGAAGCCGCCTGCCTGCCGACCGCCTGGCTGACGGCGTACCGGATGCTGTTCACCAACGCCGGGGTCCGACCCGGCGACTCCGTCCTGGTGCAGGGCGCCGGCGGCGGGGTCGCGACCGCCGCCATCGCCCTCGGCAAGGCCGCCGGCCTGCGCGTCTTCGCCACCAGCCGGGACGAGGCGAAGCGCGAGCGGGCCGTGGAGCTGGGCGCCCTGGAGGCGTACGAGCCGGGCGCGCGGCTGCCGCAGCGGGTCGACGCGGTGATCGAGACGGTGGGCGCGGCCACCTGGTCCCACTCGGTGAAGTCCCTGCGCCCGGGCGGCACGCTGGTCATCTCCGGCGCCACGAGCGGCGACCGTCCGGCGCACGCCGAGCTGACCCGGATCTTCTTCCTGGAGCTGAAGGTGGTCGGCTCGACCATGGGCACCAAGGACGAGCTGGAGGACCTGCTGTCGTTCTGCGCCACGACGGGCCTGCGGCCGGTCATCGACGAGGTCCTGCCGCTGGACCGGGCGCGGGAGGGCTTCGAGAAGCTCCAGTCGGGCGACCTGTTCGGGAAGGTCGTCCTCACGCCCTGAGCGCTCCGAGCGCCGACGGACGGACCGGCACCGCCGTCAATTGAGGTTGACATCCCCTCCCGTGTCAACCTAGATTGACATGCATGACGGAAGCCACCGATCTTGCCGAACGGGCCGGTGACCGCGACCCACGCGTGGGCCTGCGTGCCGTATCCGCCCTCCGCAGGCTGCTGGAGCAGCTGGAGGCCGTACAGGTACGCAGTGCCCGCGCGCAGGGCTGGTCCTGGCAGGAGATCGCGGCCGAGCTCGGCGTCAGCCGGCAGGCCGTGCACAAGAAACACGGGAGGGTCTGATGTTCGAACGCTTCACCCGCGACGCCCGCTCCGCCGTGACGGGGGCGATGGAAGAGGCCCGGCGGGCCGGCGGCGCCCCGATGGCCGAGGAGCACCTGCTCCTCTCGCTGCTGGACCTCGGCGCCTTGGACCCGCTGGGCGTGGACCGCGCCTCCGTGGCGGAGGACCTCGCGTCGGCCCGCCGCCGGGGCGGCATGACGCGGGCCGACGAGGAGGCCCTCGCCGGGCTCGGCATCGACGTCACCGAGATCGTCGCCCGGGTCGAGGAGGCGCACGGCGAAGGTGCCCTGGCCGCCCCGGCACCCCGTGGGCGCGTCCTGGGCGGCTCCGCCCGCCTCACCGAGGGCTCGAAGAAGGTGCTGGAGCAGTCCCTGCGCATCGCCGTGGGCCGCCGCGACCGGGAGATCGGGACCCTGCACCTGCTGCTGGCCCTGCTGTCCCGCCCGGGCACGGTCTCCGAGGTCCTCGCGGACCACGGAGTCACCTACGGCACGGCCGAATCGGGCCTCGCGGCCTGAGCCGGCGCGCCCGCGTACGGCCGCCGCACGCGGGGCGCCGTACGCCGGCGCCTACGGCGTGCTCAGCGTCCCGTTGAGGCGGGAGGCCGCCGCCGCCAGGTGGGCACGGGCCTCGGCCAGCCGGGCCGGGGTCACGCCGTGGTCGCGGGCCGCGTCCCGCACCTCGTCGCGGAACCGGTCCAGCAGCCGGTCCAGGTCGCGCGCCGGGTCGGCGGTGGGCTCCAGGTCCCCGGCCCAGCCGGTGCCGTCGGCCGGGGCCGCGGCGGTCGGCGCGGCCCCGGAGGACCGTTCGGACCCGGCCGGCGAGCCGGACGGGCCGCTCTGCCCGGCCGCGGATCCGCCGCTGCCGCCGAGCCAGGCTCCGGCCAGGCTCCCCAGCACCCCGCCCGACTTGGCCAGCTGGTCCTGCAGCTGGCCCGCGATGCGCTGGACCTCCTCGCGGGCCCGGTCCTGGGCCTCCTTCGCCTGGCGGCGGGCCTGCTGGGCCTCCTCGCGGGCCCGGCGGCTCTCGTCCTTCGCCCGGCGGGCCTGCTCCTTCCAGTCCTGCCGCGCCTTGCGCAGCTCCTCCTTGGCCGCCTGCCAGGACTCGTCCTGGACCTGCGTCGCCGACGCGGAGGCCGCGGCCCGCATCTCGCGCCGCAGGTCGCCCGCGGCCCCCCGGACGTCGTCGCGGATCTCGGCGGCCAGTTCGGTGACCGAGTCGCGGATCTCCAGCTCCAGGTCGGCCAGCTCGCCGCTGCGGTCGGCCAGTTCGGCACGGCCCGCCTCGGTGATGGAGTACACCTTGCGCCCGCCCTCGGTGGCGTGCGTGACCAGCCCCTCGGTCTCCAGCTTCGCCAGCCGCGGGTACACGGTGCCCGCGGAGGGCGCGTACAGGCCCTCGAAGCGCTCCTCCAGCAGCCGGATCACCTCGTAGCCGTGGCGCGGGGCCTCGTCCAGCAGCTTGAGCAGGTAGAGGCGGAGGCGGCCGTGGGCGAAGACGGGCGGCATGTCAGAGCACCTTCTTGTCGAGCGTGAGGGGGGCGTCGGCGAGGGGGGCGTCGGCGTCGGCCTGCGGGCGGCGCAGCAGCGCGATCCCGCCCGAGACGGTGGTGGCCCGCAGGGTGCCGGTGCCGGAGCCGAGGGTGCCGGTGATCCGCTTGGCGCCCAGCTGGCCGGAGACCCGCAGGTCCTCGAAGGCGTTGGAGACGCCGCCGGTGGCGGTGTTGGCCTCCACGCGGGCGTCGGCGGGGTGCGGGAGGCGGATGGCGACCTGGCCGGAGACGGAGTTCAGGGCGATGTCCACCGGGCGGGCGGCGGCCGGGTCGAGGTCCAGGTCGATGAGCATGTCCCCGCTGACCGAGTCGGCCCGGACGGAGCCGCCCGCACCGTCGACGACCGTCAGGCCGCCGGACACCGAGTGGAATCCGAGGTCGCCGGTGACGGACTGGGCCTCGACGCTGCCGGAGACCGTGTGCGTCTTGACCCGGCCGGACAGTCCGACCAGGGTGGCGTCGCCGGAGACCCCGTTGACGTCGGTGCCGCCGGAGATGCCGGAGACGAAGGCGGTGGCGCCGACCGCGCCGACGTGCACGCGCGTGGCGGCGGGGACGGTGAGGGTGACGGAGGCGCTGCGCTCCCAGGCCTTGCGGCCGGCGGAGGAGGAGGCGGACCAGGCCTTCCACGGCTTGGCCTCGAACCAGGCCTTGAACCCCTGGGAGCCGTTCCAGGGCAGGTCCTCGTAGGAGACGGTGAGGACGCCGTCCTCCTGGACCACGTACAGCGGGGGCCCGTCGATCGCGGAGGCCTCCAGCCGGGCCGGGCCGTCTTCGGCGGCGACGACGTTGACCGTGCCGCCCACGAGGCGGACGCGGAGCTCGGTGACCGGCTCCTCGAAGGTGAGCTTCTGCGGTTCGGCGATGTGCCACGTCGACGGTGACGCCTGCTCTGCCATGGTGCTGATCCTCCTCGTGCGTTCACGGACACGGGTCTCGACGCACGCAACATATCGCGTCTTCTCCAGAACACGATATATCGCGGTCGGGGGAAGTCAAGCGCGTGGTCCGAATCATCGGTACGGGGTGGTAAGGGGCGTTTTGCCTTGGCGTGTGGGTATGCCGATCCCCCAGAGCACCGCCGGCGGCCTCCTGCTCTGCCGCGCCGAACCCCGCGCCACCCGCCCCGCCGCACACCTGCTGCGCGTACGCCTGCTACGGGCCCCGGCGGGCGGGTGGAGCGCCTTCGTCCCGGAGGGCGAACCGTGGCTGGACGGCGAGGAGGACGTGGCGGAGGTGCTCGCCGGCTGGGGCCAGGCGGTGGCGGTCGGCGTCGGCTGGCCCGTACTGAGCCTGTGGTGGGAGGACGGCCGGACGGGCTTCTCCCTGGCGAGCGGGTTCCGCCGGCCGGTGGTCCACGCGTGGGAGGCCGACGGCGGCCCGGTCGGCGACCCCGACGCGATGCGCGTCCTGGCGGCACGGCTGGGCCTGGACCCCGTGCTCGACCTGGAGGAGCTGGAGCGCCTGACCCGCCCCGACGCCGCGGCCGACGGGAACTCCCGGCTGCTCGGGCTGATCGCGCTGCTGTCCCGCGCCGGGCTGACCCTGCCCGCGGGGCTCGCCCCGGGCGAACCGGCCGACCGGCTCCGGGACGGTGGAGTGGTCCGGCTGGCGCGACGCGGCGCGGGCGGAGCTCGACGTGCTGGAGGAGGGGCCGCTGGGGCCCTGGGTCCTCGGCCCGAGGGCCCGCCTGGTGGGGACGGCCCAGCTCGCGGCGGGCGCCCCGCTGCTGCTCTGGGGTGCCCGGCACCGCAGCCCGGGCTGGCTGACGGCCGGAGCGGTCCTGACGGCGCACGGCGCGCCGGCCCTGGCGTACGAGCGCGCCCGGTCGGCCCGGCGCGGCTGAGCGGCGCCGGGGGTCGGCCCGGGCCGCCGCCTCAGACGCCCTCAGACCGCCTCACGCAGGCTCGGACTCACCTGCGGTGAATCGTTACGCCACCTCCAGCAGCGGGCTCGCGTGGTGGCGCAGCCACGCCCGGTAGGGCGGCGTGCTCATGGCCGCCTCGCGGTAGGCGGCGCGGAGGTCCGCGTAGACCTCGGCGTGCGCCCCCGGCCGGGTGGCGAGTAACAGCCGTACGGCGAGGGGGTCCCCGCACAACGGACGGATCGCCATGTCGTCGCGCGGCCCGGAGGTCGGCTGGCACGGGGCCACCGCCTCGCCGGAGACGATCAGCGACGTGGCCGTGTGGTAGTCGGCGTGCAGCACCGGCGGATCGAGCCCCGCCCCGGCGAAGACGCGGCGCAGCCCGTCCCACTCCCCGTCGACCGACGGATCGACCGTCCAGCGGTCGCCGGCCAGGTCCCGTAAGGACACCACCGACTGGCCCGCGGCCGGATGGTCCCGCGACATCGACACGAACTGCGGCTCCCGCTCCATCAGCACGTGCACCTCCAGCCCGGGCGGCACCCGCAGCGGGCTGCCCTCGACCTCGTGCACGAACGCCACGTCGAGCTGCCCCGAACCCGCCATCCGCAGCAGGGCGTTCGCCGAGACGTCCACCACCAGGGAGGTTTCCGTGTCCGGCAGCCTCCGGTGGAGCCGCCGCAGCCATCCCGGCAGGGCCCGGCTGGCCGTGGAGCCGATCCGCAGCCTCGGCCCGTGGGCCAGCGCGTGCGCCTCCGCCACCAGGGCGGCCATCTCGGCCAGCAGCGGCCGCGCCCGGCCCAGGACGGTGCGGCCGAACGGCGTGGGCCGGCACCCGGTCCGCTCGCGCAAGAACAGCTCGCCGTCCAGGGCCCGTTCGATCCGCCGCAGCTGGGTCGTCAGGGAGGGCTGGCTCACGCCGAGCTGCCGGGCGGCCTTGTGCAGGCTTCCGGCGTCGGCGATGGCACACAGCGCGCGCAGGTGCCTGACCTCAAGCTCCATGCCCCGAGAGTAGGCCGGGCCGGGTGGACCGCACCAGCCGCCGATAGCCCCCCGAATCCCGCCATTCTCACTCCTGTTGGGCAACCGAAATCTTCCCGATAGGGCCGGGCTATCGGGGAGTGACATCATCCCCCGGCCCCGTCCGCTCCTCCAGACTCCGGTACCGAACGACCCACCCCCCACCGCACCACCGGACGAGTAGGAGCTCCCCCACATGCGCCACTCCCGTAAGGCCGTGCTGTCCGCCGGCATCGGCCTCGGCCTCGCCGCCGCCCTCGGCGGCGTCGTCCCCGCGGCCGCCGCCCCCGCCCCCGTCGGCAACTCCGCCACCTTCGCCGCGTACGAGCGTTCCCAGGAGAACCAGGCCGCCACCAAGGCGTTCTTCGAGGCCGTGCAGCGCTCGGTCACCGAACAGCGCGCCGCGAACCCGGGCGCCCTCGCCGTGACCGTCACCTACAACACCCGCAGCGCGCCCAGCTTCCGTACGCAGATAGCCAGCTCCACCCGGATCTGGAACAGCTCGGTGACGAACGTGAAGCTCCAGGAGGTGTCCTCCGGCGGGAACTTCTCCTACCGCGAGGGCAACGACTCCCGCGGCTCGTACGCGAGCACGGACGGCCACGGCCGCGGGTACATCTTCCTGGACTACCGGCAGAACCAGCAGTACAACTCCACCCGCGTGACGTCCCACGAGACCGGGCACGTACTGGGCCTGCCCGACCGCTACTCGGGCCCGTGCAGCGAGCTGATGTCGGGCGGCGGCCCGGGCACGTCGTGTCAGAACTCCACCCCGAACGCCACCGAGCGCGCGCGGGTGAACCAGCTGTGGGCGAACGGCCTGGTCGCCTCGGGTCTCGACGCGAAGGGCTAGCCCCACCGGCCCGGCCGGCCGGTCCGCCGGCCGCCGGGCCGCTCCGCAGCCTCCCCGCACGCCGGGCACGTCCGCTGCCCGTGCCCGGCCCGCGGAGCGTCCGCGCGCGTCGGCCGGCGTCAGCGCTTGACGTCGTACGAGGTGACGACCTGCCCGCCGCCCAGGACGGTGCAGCCGGTCAGTTCCAGCGGGCGCACGCCGAATCCCGCGCGGGACATCGGCATGCCGGTCCCCGCGACGACCGGATAGGTCTTGACGACGTACTCGTCGATCTCGCCGGCCAGCTGCGCCGCGAGGTCGGCGCCGCCGCACAGCCAGATGCCGAGCCCGTCCCGTTCCTTGAGCCCGCGGACCGCGGCGGCCACGTCCCCGCTGATCAGCCGGACCGCCGGGTCGGGGGGGACGGTCAGGGAGCGCGAGACGACGTACTGCTCGCGCAGGTGGCCGTAGGGGCTGGCCATGCCCGCCTTCAGGCCCGGCTCGTAGGTGTTGCGGCCCATGAGGACCGTGTCGAAGCGCTTCGGGGCGAGGTCCTCGATGCCGAGCTGCGCCCGGCCCTGGGAGGAGATCGTCTCCGGGTACTCGGCCACCAGGTGGCCGATGAACTCCGGGTCCAGGAAGGCGTAGAGGAAGTCGGCGTCGCCGTCGGGGGCGCCGATGAATCCGTCGACCGTCGTGGCGGTGAAGTACGTGAGCTTGCGCAAGCGGGTCTCTTCCGTCGGACAGTGCCGCCGCACCGGGGCACGCCAGGCAAACTACTTCACTTGCAGTGGTTCGCCAAGCCCTTGTGCGTCGCGCCCCGTTCACGGCCCCCGCCCACCGGCGCCGTCACCCCCGCGGCTTGCGCCACATCGGCCACATCAGGGGCCCGTCGGGCAGCCGGACCGGCTCGCCGGTCAGCTCCCAGCCCAGGCGCTCGTACAGCCGCATGCTGCGCTCGCTGCTCGCCTCCAGGTACGCGGGCACCCCCTCGCGGTCGCAGCGCTCCAGCACCGGCCGGATCAGCTCGCCGCCCAGCCCCTCGCCCTGGCGGCCCGGGGCGACGGCGATCATCAGCAGGTACTCGTGCTCCTCGGACGTCGGGTGCACCGCGCCCGTGAGCCGGCCCACCAGCTCGCAGCGCTCGTTGCCGGGGTCGGCCACCGCCCGCATCCTCGCCGGGACGTCGTCCTCGGCGGCCCCCTCCTCCGGCTCGCCCGCCGGGATCCGCAGCCAGAGCGCGGCGGCGGAGCCGTCCGCCGCGCAGTCGATCCGGCCCTCGGCCAGCGCCACGTCGACGAAGACGCCCAGGAACTTCCCGTGCACCGCGGCCCGGTGCTCCGGGTCCGGGAAGACCCAGCTGCTCACCGGGTCGGTGCGGAAGGCCTCGTCGAGGAGGCGCGTCACCGCGTCCCGGTCCGACTGCTCCGCTTGCCGTATCTCCAGTACCACGGGTCACACCCTTCGCCCGAGCATCAACAACCTTGGGCGATCCTAGAGTTGGCCCCCTCATGCGAAAAGGCCTGTTCCGGCACCATCCGGTGCCGGAACAGGCCTCCCCCCGAGGCCGCTCCCTACGGGGTCACCGCGTGCGGCGCGTGACGAACTCCGCCAGCGCCAGCAGCCCGCCGGCCGCCCCCAGGTCCGGAACGGCCCGGGACAGCTGCTGCACCGCCCGGCCCATCCGGTCGGCGGCGTGGGCCTGCGCCCAGTCGCGGCCGCCCGCCCGGTCGACCGCGGCGGCGGCCTTGTGCACGTCGTCCCCGGTCATGGGACCCGCGTACAAGGCGGCCAGCTCCTCCCCCGCCGTGGTGCCCGAGGTGAGGGCGGCCACGACCGGGAGGGACTTCTTGCGGGCGATCAGGTCGGCCCCGGCGGGCTTGCCGGTGTGCCCCGGGTCCCCCCAGATGCCGATCAGGTCGTCGATCAGCTGGAAGGCCAGCCCGGCCTCCCGGCCGAAGGCGTCCATGGCGTCGACCTCGTCCGGCCCGGCCCCCGCGTACAGCGCGCCCAGCGCGCACGCGCAGCCCAGCAGGGCGCCGGTCTTGGCCGTGGCCATGGTCAGGCACTCGTCGAGCGAGACGCGCGCCCGCCGCTCGAACGCGCAGTCCGCCTGCTGGCCGGCGCACAGCTCGATCACGCAGGACGCGAGCCGGGCCGAGGCCGCCGCCGAGGCCGGGTGCGGGTCCTCGGCGAGCAGCCGCAGCGCGAGCGCCATCATGGCGTCGCCGGTGATGATCGCGTCCGGTGTGCCGAAAACGGTCCAGGCGGTGGCCCGGCCGCGGCGCCGGGCGTCCTTGTCGATGACGTCGTCGTGCAGCAGCGTGAAGTTGTGGGCCAGCTCCACGGCGACCGCCGCCCGTACGGCGTCGTCCGCCTCCCCGCCCGGGCCCCGCAGCGCCTGGGCGGAGGCCAGCACCAGTGCGGGCCGGATGGCCTTGCCGGCGTTGCCCGCAGCCGGGGTGCCGTCCGCGTGCTCCCAGCCGAAGTGGTACATCGCCACGCGCCGCATCGAACCGGGCAGGCTCTCGACCGTCCGGCGCAGTTCCGGGTTGACCGTTTCTCTCGTCCGTTCCAGGAGGACCGCGGCCTCCTGGCCCTCGCCGGTCGCGACGGTGCTCACCGCGCTCAGCGCCAGCGGCCGATCTCGACGTTCTCCAGCACACCGAGCGCGTCCGGGACGAGCACCGCGGCGGAGAAGTACGCGGTGACCAGGTACGAGATGATCGCCTGCTCGCTGATCCCCATGAAGCGGACCGACGTGCTCGGCTCGATCTCGTCCGGGATGCCGGGCTGGTGCAGGCCGATCACGCCCTGCTCGTCCTCGCCCGTGCGCATGCACAGGATCGAGGTGGTGCGGGCGTCGCTGATCGGGATCTTGTTGCTCGGGAAGATCGGTACCCCGCGCCAGGACGGCACCCGGCTGCCGCCGATGTCCACCGACTCCGGGTACAGGCCGCGCCGGTTGCACTCGCGACCGAAGGCGGCGATGGCCTTGGGGTGCGCCAGGAAGAACTTGGAGCCGCGCCGCATGCTGAGCAGCTGGTCCATGTCGTCGGGGCCGGGGGCGCCGTCGTGCGGCTGGATGCGCTGGTCGTAGTCGGCGTTGTGGAGCAGACCGAAGTCGCGGTTGTTGAGCATCTCGTGCTCCTGGCGCTCGCGCAGCGCCTCGACCGTGAGCCGCAACTGCTGCTCGGTCTGGTTCATCGGCTGGTTGTACAGGTCGGCGACGCGCGTGTGGACCCGGAGAACTGTTTGCGCGATGGAGAGTTCGTACTCGCGCGGGTGGGCGTCGTAGTCCACGAACGTGCCGGGGAGGAGGGCCTCGCCCTGATGGCCGGCCGACAGGTCGATGGCGGCCTCGCCGTACTTGTTGGTCCGCTGCGCGGGCTGCGTCCGTACGTCGTCGATGTGCGCGCGCAGCGAGTCGACCCGGTCGGCGAGCAGCTGGAAGTCCTGGCGGGACAGGACGAGCGCGGTGCCGGAGGTGGCGGCGCGGGCGGTGTACTCCCAGATGGCCTCCTCGTCGACGAGGGAGTCCTCGCCGAAGTAGGCGCCGTCGGCGACGGTCCGCAGGACGGCGTCCTCGCCGTAGGGGCCCGGGCCGACCTGGTCGATGCGGCCGTGGGCGAGCAGGAACACCCGGTCGGAGGTGTTGCCGAAGGAGGTCAGCTCCTGGCCGGCCTCGAAGTCGATCTGCTGGCAGCGCTGCGCGAGCTCGCCCAGCACGTCGAGGTCCTCGTAGTCGCGCAGCAGCGGGAGCTCGCCGAGCTCGGCCGGAATGACCTGGACCTGGGTCCCGGTCTTGATGAACTCGACGCGTCCGTCACCGACCGAGTAGCTCAGGCGGCGGTTGACGCGGTACGTGCCGCCCTGCACCGACACCCACGGGAGCATCTTCAGGAGCCACCGCGAGGTGATCTCCTGCATCTGCGGCGCGGACTTGGTCGTGGTTGCCAAGTTCCGCGCGGCCGATGTGCCCAGACTGCGCTGCGGTGCCTGGGTCTCGGATTCGGAACCTGCCTGGACCGACATGTATTTCCCTTTCGATCACTCCATGGATCTGCGGGATGCAGCCTTCCAGTACGGAACGTGGTGGGACCATTACACAAAAGGGTGGGACTACTCCGTCCGGGTGCGGGGCACTCTCTGGGGTCGACTCCTTCACGGGCACCTCCGCCACCCCGCCGGTTTCGGCCATCGATACGCATTGGGCACAGCCTAATTTGGTAATTTGGATGCAACTTATCTACGGTGACCCCATGAGGCTGACCCGGTTCACCGATCTGGCACTGCGCGTCCTGATGCGCCTCGCCGTCGAGGAGACGGACCTCCCGACGACCCGGGACGTGGCGGCGACCATGGAGGTCCCGTACACCCACGCCGCCAAAGTGGTGGCCAGGCTGCAGCACCTCGGCCTGGTCGAGGCGCGGCGCGGCCGCGGCGGCGGGCTCACCCTGACCCCCGCCGGCCGCTCGGCGTCGGCGGGCGGGCTGGTGCGCGAGCTGGAGGGCGCGGGCGACGTCGTGGAGTGCGAGGGGAGCGCTCCGTGCCCGCTGCGGGGGGCCTGCATCCTGCGCGGGGCGCTGCGCCGCGCCCAGGAGGCGTTCTTCGCGTCACTGGACCCGCTGACGGTGAACGAGCTGGTGGCGGCCCCGACCGGCCCGGTCCTCCTGGGAATCTCGGGAGGTTCCGGCTCCCGGCCGGGCGGGGCCTGACCCCGGGGGCCGGTGGCCGGTTTCCACCGGAGACGGATCATCGGCACCAAGCCGATTCCCGCGATCGAACACACGTCCGCATCACCACACGGCTTCACACCTCTTGCGCTCTGACAGCGTCAAATGCGCATTTCAGATACCAGTAACCGAGGAGTCACCATGCTGTCCGAGAAGTCGACCGCGACCGTACGCGCCACCCTGCCCGCCGTCGGGGCGGCGATCGGCGACATCACGGAGCTCTTCTACACGAAGCTGTTCGCGGCGCACCCGGACCTCCTGCGCGACCTCTTCAACCGCGGGAACCAGGCCGCCGGCCTCCAGAAGCAGGCCCTCGCGGGCTCGATCGCCGCCTTCGCGACGCACCTCGTCGCCCATCCGGACCAGCGCCCCGACGTGATGCTGAACCGCATCGCCCACAAGCACGCCTCCCTCGGCGTGACCCGCGCGCAGTACCCGGTCGTCCACGAGCACCTCTTCGCGGCGATCACCGAGGTCCTCGGGGACGCCCTCACCCCCGAGGTCGCCGAGGCCTGGGACGAGGTGTACTGGCTGATGGCGAACGCCCTCGCCGCCCTCGAGGAGCGGCTCTACGCCGCCCGGCAGGTGGCCGCCGGCGACGTCTGGCGGGAGTGGACCGTGACCGGCCGGACCGAGGAGACCGCCGACTGCGCCACCTTCCGCATCGTCCCCGCGGACGGCGCCCCGGCGCCCGCGCACCTGCCCGGCCAGTACGTCTCCGTACAGGTCGAACTCCCGGACGGCGCCCGCCAGATCCGGCAGTACAGCCTGACCACCGCCCCCGGCGCCCCGACCCGCGCGATCACCGTCAAGCGGGTCCACGGCCGGACCGGCGGCGGACCCGACGGCGAGGTCTCCAACCACCTGCACGCCCGCGTCCGCGCCGGCGACTCCCTGCGCGTGTCCGCCCCGTACGGCGACCTGGTGCTGCACGACTCCGCCGCCCCGGTCCTGCTGGCCTCCGCCGGCATCGGCTGCACGCCGATGCTCTCGATGCTGGAGCACCTCGCCGACACCGGGCACGCCGCCCCCGTCACCGTCCTGCACGCCGACCGCAGCCCGGCCGACCACCCGCTGCGCGACGACCACCGGGCACTGACCCACAAGCTCGCCGACGCCTCGGCCCGGTTCTGGTACGAGGAGTCGGCCGGGCCGGGCGACGGCCAGGGCCGCCTGGACCTCCGCGACGTCCCGGTCGCGCCCGGCACCCGGGCCTACCTCTGCGGACCGCTGCCCTTCATGCGGTCGGCGCGCGAGCAGCTGCTCGCCAAGGGCGTCGCGGCCGCGGACATCCACTACGAGGTCTTCGGTCCCGACCTCTGGCTCGCCTCCGCGTGACACGTGGTGCGCCTGATCCGATCCGGACGTGTCCGGATCGCTTCGCACACCGTACGAACGCACTAGCCGCGGAAGGCCCGCCTCCACTACACCGGAGCGTAACGGATCGGACACACAGGGTGCCCGACCGTGCACCGCAACGAAGGAGGCGGCCATGGCCGCACCCATGTCCGCGGACCGGTTCCTCACCTCCCTGCGCGCCGAGGGCCTGACCGTCGTAGAGGTCGGCGCCTGGCGCACCCACAACCGCAACCACAAGGGCCCCTGGGGCCCGGTGCACGGCGTGATGATCCACCACACCGTCACCCGCGGCACCGCGCGGACCGTGGCGCTCTGCCGCGACGGCCGCTCCGACCTCCCCGGCCCGCTCTGCCACGGCGTCATCGCCAAGGACGGCCGGGTCCACCTGGTCGGCTACGGCCGCGCCAACCACGCGGGTTCCGGCGACTCCGACGTACTGGCGGCGGTGATCGCGGAAAAGCGGCTCCCCCCGGACCACGAGGCGAACACCGACGGAAACCGCCACTTCTACGGCTTCGAGTGCGAGAACCTCGGCGACGGCGAAGACCCGTGGCCGGCGGCCCAGCTCGACGCGATCTCCCGCACGGCGGCGGCCATCTGCCGCTTCCACGGCTGGACGGCCCGCTCGGTCATCGGGCACCTCGAATGGCAACCGGGCAAGGTCGACCCCAGAGGCTTCACGATGTCCGCGATGCGCACCCGCGTAGCGGAACGTCTGAAGTAACCCCGGAACCGGCCCCCTCACCCGAGGTACGGCCGGGAACGGCGCTCCAGGAAGTGGCGCACGCGCAGGCGCTGCGTGTGGTGCATGGGCAGCGCGTCGAGATCGGCCGGCGCCACAAACCGCAGTTCCGTGCTCTCGTCGGACAACGACAGCTCACCGCCCGTGATCCGGGCGGTGAAGCAGACGTTGAACTGTCGCCTGATCTCGCCGTCGCTGTACTCGATGACGTGCCGGGGGTCCGTGTACGTGCCGACCAGTCCCGTGATCTCCACGTCGAGGCCGGTCTCTTCCTTGACCTCACGGACGGCCGTGCCGGGCAGCGAGTCGCACAGGTCCATCCCTCCGCCGGGCAGCGCCCAGAGGTCGTTGTCCCGTCGCCGTTGCAGCAGGATGCGGCCGTCGCCGTCGGTGACCACCGCTGATGCGGCCACGACCATGCTGTTCGGCTCGGGCGCATGGGGATCGTCGTAGTACTCGGTCCGGGCCATCCGGTCATGCCTCCACAGGGCGTGCTGTCTCCCACACGGCATTGAAGCTGTCCGCGTAGGTGTCGAACATGCCGCCGGAGTCGTGGCGGCGGAGGTGCCACACGGGCGCACCGTACGCGTTCACACCCCAGACGTGGGCATTGACCAACACCTGATCATCAGCCCGGTACAAGCTGTTGTAGAGCGTCGTGCCGTGTGTCCGAAGCTCGATGCCCGGCACGCTCGCCAACGGCCGGTAGTGCAAGAGAGCGACGCGACAGCGGGATTCGATGCCGTGCCCGAACTTCTCTTCCTGCCCTCGCTGCTGGACGTTCTCGCTGTCCGCGTCGCCGACTGCGATGCGTACCGCGCACCCGTCGGCAGCACGCTCCCGCAGGAGGTCGTTCAGCCGGGGATACGCCTCGTGCAGGAACACCGCCGCGTAGACCAGGACGTCGATGCGCTCGCGCGCTGCCGCGAGGAGATCCACGTATCGCCGGGATTGTGGCAACAAGTCGAACAGCGGCATCCGTTCCCGGTGCCCGACCCCCCCGATCCAGCAGACCCGGACTGCGACGTGTGCGGGGCACTGGTCGCTCAGCGCACTGACTGCTACCGGCGCCGGGACCTCTCGGGGGTCGTGGACTGCAACGTGGAGATCCGCCAGCACCCGCACACGGAGGTGAGTCGATGACCCGCGCCGTGCTCCGCTACGTCCCCCACACGATCCGGCACGCCCCCGAAGGCGGGGTGACGTACGAGGCGTTCTGTGTCGCCGAGGGCTGTGGAGCCGAGTCCGGCGCTCACGACGAACAGGCGGACGCACAAGACTGGGCGCTCCGGCACGCCGGGCGGACGGGGCACGACCTGTTCAGCCGGGTGTTCACGGATCGCGCGCGCGTCACCCGCGAGACGTAGACCCCGGCCCGCTGGGCGACGGCGAGCAAGACAGCCCAGCGCGCCGGCTCCGGCCCCGCTCACACCACCCCAATGGCGTGGGCGGGGCTCTGACGTGCGACGGCACGGGCAGGAGCGCCCCACAATGGACGGGTGAACCGTCCCGCGAACCCTGACGTCCTGCTGCGGCCGCGCCCGCCCTCCCCGCTGCGGGAGGTCCGCGACGAGCGGTTCGACCGGCACGGCGTACGGCTGCTGCTGAAGCGGGACGACCTCGTGCACCCCGAGCTTCCCGGCAACAAGTGGCGCAAGCTCGCGCCCAATCTGCGGGCGGCGCTGGCGGCCGGGTGCGGGTCCCTGGTGACCTTCGGCGGCGCGTACTCGAACCACCTGCGCGCCACCGCGGCCGCCGGGCGGCTGCTGGGGCTGGAGACCGTCGGCATCGTACGCGGCGACGAACTCGCCGACCGGCCGCTGAACGACTCCCTCGCCCGCTGCGCGGCGGACGGCATGCGGCTGCACTTCGCCTCGCGCGCCGACTACCGGCACCAGGCCGAACCCCGGACGCGGGCCCGGCTGCTGGACGCGGCCGGTGCCACCGGCGCGTACGTGATTCCCGAGGGCGGCAGCAACGCCCTCGCCCTCCGGGGCTGCGCGGAGCTCGGCCGCGAGCTCCGGGGCGGGGCGGACGTGATCGCGGTGGCCTGCGGTACCGGCGGCACGCTCGCGGGGCTGGCCGCCGGGCTCGCGCCCGGGCAGCGGGCGCTGGGCGTTCCGGTCCTGGCGGGCGGCTTCCTGGAGGCGGAGATACGTTCCCTCCAGGAAAGCGCTTTCGGCGCCCCGGCCGGTGACTGGACCCTGGCGGAGGACTTCCACCACGGCGGCTACGCCCGCGTACCGGCCGCGCTGGAGGCCTTCGCCGCCGACTTCGGGACCCGCCACGGGGTCCCCGTCGAACGGGTCTACGTGGCCAAGCTCCTCTGGGCCCTGACGGAACTCACCGCCGCCGGCACCTTCGCCCCCGGCACCGCCCTGGCCGCGGTCGTCACCGGGCGGCCCTGGGCAGAGACCGCGGGGGAGGATCAGGCCGCCTCCTCGCGGTAGGCGGCCGCCTCCTCCAGGTCCAGGCGGCGCAACAGTACCCGGAGCATCTCGTCGTCGATGCGGCGCTGGTCGCGCAGGGCCACGAACACCTCCCGCTCGGCCTCGATCATGTCCCGGGCCAGGCGCCGGTAGACGTCGTCCGCCGACTCGCCCGTCTCCGCGTTGACCTCGCCGAGCCGCTCCCACACCGCGTTGCGGCGCCGTTCCAGGACCGTGCGGAGGCGGTCGGCGAGCGGCGGCGGCAGGGTCCGGTTCTCCGGCTCCTCAAGCAGCTCCCGCAGCCGTTCCTCCGCCGCCCGCGAGGCCTCGCTCTGCGCCTGCGCCTCCGCCAGCGTCTCCGCGTGCAGGTCCCGGGGCGGCAGCCGCAGCAGCCGGATCAGCGGCGGCAGCGTCAGCCCCTGCACGACCAGGGTGCCGATGACCGTGGTGAACGTCAGGAAGAGGATGAGGTTGCGGTGCGGCACGCCCATCGGGATGGAGAACGCGATGGCCAGCGAGACCACCCCGCGCATCCCCGCCCAGCCCACGATCACCGGCGCCTTCCAGGTGGTGTCCGGCTCCCTCCGGCGCACCCGCTCCGACAGCCACCTCGGCAGGAAGGTGGCCGGGAAGACCCACACGAAGCGCGCCACGACCACCGCGAGGAACACGAAGACCGCGTACCAGACCAGGGCCGTGCCCCCGTACTCGCCGAGGCCCTTGAGGACCACCGGCAGTTGGAGTCCGATCAGCGCGAAGACCACCGACTCCAGGACGAACGAGATCACCTTCCACACCGCCTCCTCCTGGAGCCGGGTGGCGAAGTCGACCTGCCAGTTCCGGTGCCCGAGGTACAGCGCCACCACGACCACCGCGAGGACCCCGGACGCGTGGACCCGCTCGGCCGCCGCGTACGCCACGAAGGGGATCAGCAGCGAGAGGGTGTTCTGCAGCAGGGGCTCCTTGAGCCGCGTGCGGAGCTGGTGGATCGGGACCATCAGCAGCAGGCCGACGCCGACCCCGCCCACCGACGCCAGCAGGAACTCGGCGATGCCGCCCGCCCAGCCCGCGCTCACCCCGACCGCCGCCGCGACGGCCACCTTGTAGGCGGTGATGGCGGTGGCGTCGTTGACGAGGGACTCGCCCTGGAGGATGGTCGTGATCCGGTGCGGCAGCCCGAGCTTGCGCGCGATGGCGGTGGCCGCGACGGCGTCCGGCGGCGCGATGACCGCACCGAGCACCAGCGCCACCGTCAGCGACAGGCCCGGGACCACCAGGTACGCCGCGTAGCCGACGGCGAGCGTCGCGAAGAGCACGTACCCCACCGAGAGCAGTCCGATGGGTCGGATGTTCGCCCGCAGGTCCAGGTACGAGCTGTCCACGGCGGCCGTGTGCAGCAGCGGCGGGAGCAGCAGCGGCAGCACGATGTGCGGGTCCAGGACGTACGACGGCACGCCGGGGACGTACGCGGCCACCAGCCCGACGGCGACCAGCAGCAGCGGTGCCGGAACCGGGGTGCGGCGGGCCAGCCCCGCCACGACCGCACTGCCGGCGACCAGCGCCACCAGCGGCAATACCTCCATGGAAGATCCATCCCATCCGTCGCGCGCGCCCACCCTGGTCGTACGCTGGCCATCATGAGCGAGTGCACCCACGTTGCCGAACTGCCGCGCCCCGAGCCCATCCCCTCTGCCCAGACCTGCCCGGAATGTCTGGCGGTCGACAGCCATCCCGTGCAGTTGCGGATGTGCCTGGGGTGCGGCCACGTGGCCTGTTGTGATTCCTCCCCCTTCCGGCACGCCTCCGCGCACCACCGGGAGACCGGCCATCCGGTGATGCGGAGCTTCGAGCCGGGCGAGACCTGGCGCTGGTGTTTTGTCGACGGTTCGATCGTCTGAGGTGGGGTAGGTCAACCCTCCGCCGGTTCCCCCGATTTGACCCCGCAGACCCCTAGCCACTGTGCGTACCCATGGGCTTACCATCAGTCACTGGCCGTGCGGAGGGTGCTCACAGCGGGCGCCGCGAGGGGTGCCGCGACACGATCACCCGGATCGCGATAGCGTCACCGGCGAACAGAGCTCGTACCACCTTGGAGGTGAGGGTGTCCCAGATCGCAGGCGAGCCCGGGACCCAGGACTTCGTGGAAGTCCGGCTGCCCGCTGCGGGTGCCTACCTGTCGGTGCTGCGAACGGCCACGGCCGGCCTCGCGGCACGTTTGGACTTCACCCTCGACGAGATCGAGGACCTCCGCATCGCGGTGGACGAAGCCTGCGCGATCCTGCTCCAGCAGGCCGTGCCCGGCTCCGTCCTCAGCTGCGTCTTCCGGCTGATCGACGATTCGCTGGAAGTGACCGTCTCGGCACCCACGACGGACGGGCGCGCTCCCGAGCGCGACACGTTCGCGTGGACGGTCCTGTCGGCGCTGGCCGGCAAGGTCGAGGCCACGGTCGAGGAGAACAAGACAGTGAGCATCAGCCTCTACAAACAACGCGGCGCGGGACCAGGACCGGCGTGAGCGGCGGGGAGATCCCGGTGCGGGGCGGGGATCGGCCCCGGGTACGGCACGAGGTCGACGGCGGCATCCCGGAACAGCAGCACGCCCGGCCGCACCCGGCGGAGACGGATGCGGAAGACGGCTTTTTGGACTCGGCGGAGCGACGGGCGGGCCCTATGAGCGACAACCAGCACGAAGAACCACAGCCATCACAGCCACCCGAGGCCGCTGCCACGGCCCCGGAGGCCCCTCCGGCACCGGTGTTCCACGCGGCACCGGCCCTGCCGGACCCGCGCGACCGCAGCGGCGCGCGGGCCCTGTTCATCGAGCTGCGGGCCCTGCCCGACGGGTCGGTGGAGAAGGCGGAGCTGCGCAACCGGCTGGTGCGGATGCACCTGCCGCTGGTCGAGCACCTGGCTCGGCGGTTCCGCAACCGCGGTGAGCCGCTCGACGACCTGACGCAGGTCGCGACGATCGGTCTGATCAAGTCGGTGGACCGGTTCGACCCGGACCGCGGCGTCGAGTTCTCCACGTACGCCACGCCCACCGTGGTCGGTGAGATCAAGCGCCACTTCCGCGACAAGGGCTGGGCGGTACGGGTGCCGCGGCGCCTGCAGGAGCTGCGGCTCTCGCTGACCACCGCCACGGCCGAGCTGTCCCAGCAGCACGGCCGCTCCCCCACGGTGCACGAACTGGCCGAGCGGCTGGGGATCTCCGAGGAGGAGGTGCTGGAGGGGCTGGAATCGGCCAATGCCTACAGCACGCTCTCCCTGGACGTCCCGGACACCGACGACGAGTCGCCGGCGGTCGCGGACACCCTGGGCTCGGAGGACGAGGCCCTGGAGGGGGTCGAGTACCGGGAGTCCCTCAAGCCGCTGCTGGAGGGGCTGCCGCCGAGGGAGAAGCGCATCCTGCTGCTCCGGTTCTTCGGCAACATGACCCAGTCGCAGATCGCCCAGGAGGTCGGCATCTCTCAGATGCACGTCTCCCGGCTGCTGGCCCGCACCCTGGCCCAGCTGCGGGAGAAGCTCCTCGTCGAGGAGTGACCCCCGCCACGGGAGGTCGTACGGGTTATCGGGCCTCTTCCCGGGGCCCGATCCCGAGGGCCCGCGTGGCCGTCGGGTTCACCAGCAGCACGACGACGGCCACGGCGGCCACCGCCAGGACGGCCGCGGCTGCGATCATCGCGCCGCCCGCGCCGTACAGGGTCCAGGCCACCGGGAACGCCAGCAGCTGCGTGATCAGCGCCGGGCCGCGGCTCCAGCGGCGGCCCAGCCGCAGCCCGCGGGCCGCCACCAGCGGCAGCGCGGCGAGCGCGAGCAGCGTGATCCCGCCCGTCTCGGCCTGCTGCGGGGAGTCGGGGTCCCCGGCGATGCCCACGAACAGCATGTAGACACCGAGGCCGGCCAGGGCCAGGCCCTCCAGGGCGGTGAGCGCGGCGGCGGCGGTCAGCCGCCCGGGCGGCGCGGGGGTCTCGGCGGCGGCGGTGGCGGGGGCGCTCTGGGGCTGCTTCGTACTCACCCCAGCAGCGTAGCCGCGGGCCGGCGGGCCCGGAGGGGACGGCCAGTCGGCTCGGCATATGAAGGGGTGGGTAGTCTGGCGCTCATGCGTGCACTTCTCGTGGCCAACCCAGCAGCGACGACGACCAGTGCGCGCACGCGTGACGTCCTGACCCACGCCCTGGCCAGCGAGATGAAGCTGGAAGCGGTGACGACCGAGTACCGGGGCCACGCCCGGGACCTGGGCCGCAGGGCGGCGGAGAGCGGCATGGACCTCGTCGTGGCCCTCGGCGGCGACGGCACGGTCAACGAGGTGGTCAACGGGCTCCTGCACCACGGGCCCGACCCGGAGCGGCTGCCCGGGCTGGCGGTGGTTCCCGGCGGCTCCACCAACGTGTTCGCCCGGGCCCTCGGCCTGCCCAACGACGCGGTCGAGGCGACCGGCGCCCTGCTGGACGCGCTGCGGGAGCAGCGCGAGCGGACGGTGGGCCTGGGTCTGGCGGCCGGCACCCCGGGCACGGAGGACGAGTCCGTTCCGGCGCGCTGGTTCACTTTCTGCGCGGGCTTCGGCTTCGACGCGGGCGTCGTGGGCCGGGTCGAGCAGCAGCGGGAGCGGGGCAAGCGTTCGACCCACGCCCTGTACGTACGGCAGCTGCTGCGGCAGTACCTGGAGGAACCGAACCGGCGGCACGGCACGGTCACCCTGGAGCGCCCCGGCGCGGATCCGGTGCCGGACCTGGTGCTGTCGATAGTGTGCAACACCTCCCCGTGGACGTATCTGGGCAATCGTCCGCTTTACGCCTCACCGGAGGCGTCGTTCGATACCGCGCTTGACGTATTGGCACTCAATCGTTTGTCAACTCCGGCGGTCGCCCGGTACGCCACACAGCTCCTGACCTCGACTCCTGAGCGGGGTCCACACGGCAAGCACGCCGTGTCTCTGCACGATCTGACGGACTTCACCTTGCATTCGAAGGTGCCGCTTCCGTTCCAGATGGACGGTGACCACCTCGGCCTGCGGACCAGCGTTCAGTTCACAGGCGTACGCCGCGCACTGCGTGTGATTGTGTGAGTGGAAGGGCCTAAAGTCCTTTCACTCGAACGTTTACACGCTGGTACACCCCTAGGAACTAGGGCTGTGACCTAGTAGACACCGACGAATCAAAAAAAACTTTCCGGAAGGGGTTGTATCCCCGTCCGAGGTTTGCGAATCTCTACATGGCGGTTGGGACAGCCCGCACAACCCGGCACCCACACAGACCGCCAGAACCCCTCCACGAATCCTGACTCCGGGCAACCGGGCGGTCGACCTTCCCTCACGGGGGGATTCGTGAAAGCGTTCACATTCACAAGCAACCTGCCCGCAATACAAGGAGATGGAGCAGCCATGGACTGGCGTCACAACGCCGTTTGTCGTGAGGAAGACCCGGAACTCTTCTTCCCCATCGGCAACACCGGTCCTGCGCTGCTGCAGATCGAGGAAGCCAAGGCCGTCTGCCGCCGCTGCCCCGTCATGGAGCAGTGCCTGCAGTGGGCGCTCGAGTCCGGCCAGGACTCCGGTGTCTGGGGCGGTCTGAGCGAGGACGAGCGCCGCGCGATGAAGCGCCGCGCCGCTCGCAACCGGGCGCGCAACGCAAGCGCCTGACAACGACTTTCGAGCCTCGACGCGCAGCGCGTAGTACCTGCCACAAGCGCTTAGCAACGTGCTCTTGAGCCCCGGACCGGGACGATTCGGTCCGGGGCTCAGTGCTGTCCGGAGTCCCCTCCGGGCGGGGTACCGTCACAGCGCGTGACGGTACCGCCGCTACTTCTGCGGGCTGGACGGCAGGTCGAGCACGACCTTGGTGCCGCGCGGCTCGGCCCGGAGCATGTCGAACGTGCCGCCGAGCTCCCCCTCCACCAGGGTCCGTACGATCTGCAGCCCGAGGTTGCCGGCCCGCTGCGGGTCGAACCCCTCGGGCAGACCGCAGCCGTCGTCGAGCACCGTGATCAGCAGTCGGCCGTCCGTGCGGCCGACGCCGGTGCGGGCCGCGGACACCTCCACGGTGCCGCCCTCCCCCTGGGTGAAGGCGTGCTCCAGGGCGTTCTGCACCACCTCGGTCAGCACCATCGACAGGGGGGTGGCGACCTCCGCGTCCAGGATCCCGAACCGCCCGGTGCGGCGGCAGTCGACCCGGCCCGGGGAGATCTCCGAGACCATCGCGATCACCCGGTCGGCGATCTCGTCGAACTCGACCCGCTCGTCCAGGTTCTGAGACAGCGTCTCGTGCACGATCGCGATCGAACCGACGCGCCGCACCGCCTCGTCGAGCGCCTCGCGGCCCTGCGGCGAATCCATGCGGCGGGCCTGGAGGCGCAAGAGGGCGGCCACCGTCTGGAGGTTGTTCTTCACCCGGTGGTGGATCTCCCGGATGGTCGCGTCCTTGGTGATCAATTCGCGTTCGCGACGGCGTAGTTCCGTGACGTCGCGGCAGAGCACCAGGGAGCCGATGCGGGTCCCCTTCGGCTTCAGCGGGATCGCGCGCAGCTGGATGACCCCGCCGTTGCCCTCGACCTCGGTCTCCCGCGGTGCCCAGCCGCTGGCCAGTTTGACCAGGGCCTCGTCGACGGGGCCGCGGGAGGGGGCCAGTTCTGTGGTCGTGTCGCCCAGGTGCTGGCCGACCAGGTCGGAGGCGAGGCCGAGCCGGTGGTAGGCGGACAGGGCGTTCGGGGACGCGTAGGTCACCACGCCGTCGACGTCGACCCGGATCAGGCCGTCGCCGACCCGCGGCGAGGCGTCCATGTCGACCTGCTGGCCGGGGAAGGGGAAGGAGCCGGCCGCGATCATCTGGGCCAGGTCGGAGGCGGACTGGAGGTAGGTGAGCTCCAGGCGGCTCGGTGTACGCACGGTGAGCAGGTTGGTGTTGCGCGCGATGACGCCCAGCACCCGTCCCTCACGCCGTACGGGGATCGACTCGACCCGGACCGGCACCTCCTCGCGCCACTCCGGGTCGCCCTCGCGCACGATCCGGCCCTCGTCGAGCGCCGCGTCGAGGAGCGGGCGGCGGCCGCGCGGGATCAGGTGGCCGACCATGTCGTCCTGGTACGAGGTCGGACCTGTGTTCGGGCGCATCTGGGCGACGGAGACGTACCGGCTGCCGTCGAGGGTGGGAACCCACAGCACGAGGTCGGCGAAGGACAGGTCGGAGAGCAGCTGCCACTCCGAGACCAGCAGGTGGAGCCACTCCAGGTCGGTTTCACTGAGAGCGGTGTGCTGGCGTACGAGGTCGTTCATGGAGGGCACGTGGCGAGCGTACCCCGGGTACGGCTGATGACTTTCCCCACGGCAATACCAAGGAGTATCCAGGAGCGGGCCCGGCGGCGTACTGTTGGAGGAAGTGACGGGATGTACGGTGCCGTCATTGGATGGACAGAACAGAATGGTCTAGTCCACAATTGCCTTAAGCTTCCGCCCTCCCCGCACAGGAGGACGGATCGAGGTAAGCCGCGCGCTCTGCCCTGACCGCGCAGGCCCCTCCCACCGGCCGCCGGGAACCGCACACCCGACGGCCGTAAGTACTCCGGGCTACGGTGCCGGATGGGCTGAGGGTCCCGTCCTGCACCGTGGCCCAGAGGAAACTCGCCCGCCGCGGATCACGCCCCGGCTCGCACCACTGCTGCGGATTACGCTCCCGCTCGCACTACCGCTCGGGACAGGCCCGCCCGCCGTGCCAGCGCCGCCACCGCCTCCAGCTCCTGCCGGGGCGCATGGCCGAGGGCGCGGTGAACACCCCGACCCGCCGCCTGTCGGCCGCCCTCGCCCCGCGCGGCATCACCGGGACCTCGGCGGGCCCCGGCATCACCGCGACCGGTCTGCACGCGACCCGGCTCGCGAACCCGCAGGCCCGCGCCCACTCGGCCTCCCGCTCAGACGCGACGAGCGGCCTCCGGCCGGCGCTCCTCCAGGGCGGTCGGGGGCGGCGTTCCCGGGAGGCCGGGGCCGGACTTCCGGATCACCATGGGGAAGAGGGCGCGGAGCCGGACACGGGGGGTCCAGCTCTGCTAGATTGGTCTATACCACAACACGCCCACACCTCTCAGATCGGCAGGCCCCGCGTGGAAGTTGTCATCGTCCCGGACGCCAAGGCAGGCGGCGAGCTCATCGCGGAGGCCATGGCCGCACTGGTCCGCCGCAAGCCCGACGCCCTGCTGGGCGTGGCGACCGGCTCCACCCCGCTGCCGATCTACGAGGCCCTCGCGGCCCAGGTCGCGGCCGGCCGGGTGGACGCCTCCCGGGCCCGGATCTGCCAGCTCGACGAGTACGTGGGCCTGCCCGCCGGGCACCCCGAGTCCTACCGCGCCGTCGTCCTGCGCGAGGTCGTGGAGCCGCTCGGCCTGTCCGAGTCCTCCTTCATCGGCCCCGACGGCTCCGCCGAGGACATCGTCGGCGCCTGCGAGGCGTACGACCGTGCCCTGACAGCCGCCGGCGGCGTCGACCTCCAGCTGCTGGGCATCGGCACCGACGGCCACATCGGCTTCAACGAGCCGTGCTCCTCGCTCGCCTCCCGCACCCGGATCAAGACGCTGACGGAGCAGACCCGCGTGGACAACGCGCGCTTCTTCGACAACGACATAGACCAGGTGCCGCACCACGTCATCACCCAGGGCATCGGCACCATCCTCGACGCCCGCCACCTGGTGCTGCTCGCCACCGGCGAGGGCAAGGCCGAGGCCGTCGCGCAGACCGTGGAGGGCCCGCTGTCCGCACTGGTCCCGGCCTCCGCCCTGCAGTTGCACCGGCACGCCACCGTCGTCGTGGACGAGGCGGCCGCCTCCAAGCTGAAGCTGGCGGACTACTTCCGCCACACGTACGCGAACAAGCCCTCCTGGCAGGGGCTGTAGCCCGTACGGCACCGAAGGGCCGGGCACCCCGTCAGGGGGCGCCCGGCCCTTTCGCGTCCCCTGACGGCCCGCCCCCCGCCCGCTCCCCCGGTCCCGCGGGTCGCGTTGGTGCGGGTCACCGGGTCGAGGACAACGACGGCAGGCCCTCCTTCCCCACCCGGCTGACCGTGCGGGAGGAAGGCCTGGCGGCGACGGACGGCGACGGAGCCGGGCACCCCCCGTGACGGGTTGCCCGGCTCCGCCGCGTACGGGTGCTACGCGCCGGCGATGACCTCGGCCGCGGCGCGGCCGCAGACGCGCGAGGCGCCGTGCGTGGCGATGTACAGGGCCCCGCGGGGCTCGGCCCGCGGCAGGCCCATCTCGACGACGACCGTGTCGGGGCGTGCCGCGACCAGCGCGTCCACGGCCTCGGCCATCCACGGGTGCCGATGGGCGTCGCGGACCACGGCGACGACCGTACGGTCCCCCGCGTCCGCCAGGACGTCAGCGGCGGCGGCCCCCTGCGGGTAGACGCCGGAGCCGGTTCCCGGGAGCAGCGCGGCCAGTTCGGCGGCCACGCCCCACGGGGTCTCGTCGCCGACCGCGATGTTCGCGACGGGCGCGAGCGTGGCCACGTACGGCGCCGTGAGCGGGGCCGGCGTGCCGGTGACGGCCACCGCCCGGCGGGCCGCCGTGAGCCCGATGCCGGACGTGCGGCTCCCCTCCGGCCGCGCGTCCGACCGGGCCGCGCCGGTCCATTCGGCCAGCGCGCGGACCCGGGCGGCGGCGTCGGCGAGCCGCTCCTCCGGGAGGGTCCCCTCGCGCACGGCGGCGACCAGCGCGTCGCGCAGCCGGAGCACGGTGGCCTCGTCGGCCAGGCCTCCGCCCACGCAGATGGCGTCGGCGCCGGCCGCGATGGCCAGGACCGAGCCGCGCTCGATGCCGTACGTCCCGGCGATGGCGTGCATCTCCATGCCGTCGGTGACGATCAGCCCCTCGTAGCCGAGCTCCTTGCGCAGCAGGCCGGTCAGGATCTGCGGGCTGAGGGTGGCGGGTCGGGTCGGGTCGAGGGACGGCACCAGGATGTGCGCGCTCATCACGGCCTTCGTACCGGCCGCGACGGCCGCCTTGAAGGGGACGAGCTCGCGGGCCTGGAGGGTGCCCAGGTCCACGTCGATGCGCGGCAGTGCGTGGTGCGAGTCGACGTTGGTGTCGCCGTGGCCCGGGAAGTGCTTGGTGCAGGCGGCGACGCCGGCGGCCTGGAGGCCCTCGACGTAGGCGGCGGTGTGCCGGGCGGAGAGGTGGGTGTCGGCCCCGAAGGAGCGTACGCCGATCACCGGATTGTCCGGGTTGGAGTTGACGTCCGCGGACGGGGCCCAGTTGAGGTTGACCCCGCACTCGGCGAGCCGCAGGCCCAGCTCGTGGGCGACGGCGCGGGTCAGGTCGGTGTCGTCGACGGCGCCGAGGGCCAGGTTGCCGGGGAAGGAGGAGCCGCCGCGGACCTCCAGGCGGGTGACGTCGCCGCCCTCCTCGTCGATGGCGACCAGGACCTCGCCCCGCTCGGCGCGCAGCTGCGCGGTGAGCGCGGCGAGCTGATCGGGCGAGGTGATGTTGCGGCCGAAGAGGCCGACGGCGGTGAGGCCTTCGGCGACCTGGCGCAGCAGCCAGGAGGGGGCGGTCGTGCCCTCGAAGCCGGGCTGGAGGACGGCGAGCGCGTCGCGGGTCACCGTATCGGTGCGGTGCGCAAGGACAGTCATGGCGGCCGTTATCCCTTCACGGCGCCGGCGGTCATGCCACCGACGGCCTTGCGCTGGAGGAAGATGAAGATGACGAGCACCGGAACCGCGAAGAGCGAGGAGGCGGCCATCGTGGCGCCCCAGTCGTTGCCGAAGGCGCTCATGAACTCGGTCAGCCACAGGGGGAGGGTCTGCGCGGACTTGTCCTTGTTCAGGATCAGGACCATCGCGAACTCGTTCCAGGCGGTGATGAAGCCGAAGAGCGAGGTGGACATCAGGCCGGGGGCCAGCAGGGGGAAGATCACCTTGCGGAAGGCCTGGCCGCGGGTGCAGCCGTCGATCTGGGCGGCCTCCTCCAGCGTCACCGGGACGGCGGCGATGAAGCCGCGCAGGGTCCAGATGGTGAAGGGGAGGATCATCACGAAGTAGATCGCGGTCAGCAGCGGGAGGCTGTTCAGCATCTCGCTGTCGCGGGCGATCATGTACATCGCAATGACCATGACCTCCCAGGGGGCCATCTGCGCCATCATCACGGTCAGGACGAGGCCCTTGCGGCCCTTGAACCTCATCCGGGCGATCGCGAAGCTCGCGGCGAGGGCGACGAGCAGCGAGAGCAGGACGGCTCCGACGGTCACCAGGACGCTGTTGGAGACGTACGTCCAGAAGTTCTCGACCCCGGTGGCCTTGGTGAAGTTGTCCATCGTCGGGGTGAAGAAGAAGACCGGGTCCTTGGCGAGCATCTGGTCGGCGGGCTTGAGCGCCGACGAGAACATCCAGTAGACCGGGAAGACGAAGACGAGTGCCAGGAGCAGCGCGCCGACGTTCTTGGCCACGGCTGCGGGCCGGACCGGCCGGCGGGTGCGGAGCCGCTGCGCGGGCTTCGCGGACGGGGCCGCGGGCGCGGGCTTCGGGGCGGTGGTCGTGCTCACTGCTCCTCCTCCTGCTTCAGGATCAGGCGGAAGTAGAAGGACATGACGATCACGAGGATGAGGATCGTCAGGACGGAGATCGCGGCGGCGAGGCCGTAGTGGGCCTGGCTCTGGCCCTCGACGTAGGCGAAGACCGGGAGGATCTCGGAGGCGCGGTCGGGGCCGCCCTTCTTCATCGCGTACACCTGGGTGAAGGCCTTGAAGACCCAGATCACCTCGAGGAAGGTGGTGATGAGGAAGAAGGGCTTGAGGTTCGGGAAGACGATCTTCCAGAAGGTCTGCCAGCCGTTGGCGCCGTCCATCCGGGCGGCCTCGTACAGTTCGCCGCCGACCGTGGTCAGTCCCGCGTACATGTTGAGGGCCACGAAGGGGATGGAGCCCCAGACCACCAGGATCGTGACGATCGTCAGGGTGGAGAGGCCGGTCTCGAACCAGTTGTGCTGCTCGTAGCCGGAGAAGCCGGCGGTGCGCATCACCCAGTTCATGACGCCGAACTGCTCGTCGAACAGCCACTGGAAGACCTGGACGGAGGCGACGATCGGCATGGCCCAGGCCATGACCAGTGCCATCGACAGGACGAGGCGCATCCACGTGCCGAGGCGGTTGAGCAGGATGCCGATGAGGCTGCCGAGCACCATGATCAGCAGCACGTTGGCGAAGGTGAAGGCGAAGCTTCGGACGACGACGGTCCAGAACGTCGTGTCGCCGAGCAGCTCGGTGTAGTTGGAGAACCCGGCGAACGGGTACTTCCGCTGGATGAACTCGATCTTGTTGATGTCCTGGAAGGACAGGATCACGTTCTTGATCAGCGGGTACAGCAGGAGCGTCGCGAGGCTGAGCACCGCGGGCCCGACCAGCAGATAGGGCAGCCACCCCGTGGGGAGCGACCTTCTGCCACCGCGAGGAGTCGTATGGCTGGAGCCGGGTGCGGTCACGGGCACCCTGGGCGGCCGTCCGGCGGACTTCGGTGGTGCGTCCTGTGGAGCGCTGGTCGTCGCTCCCTGGGAGTGCACGGTCATGGCTTGGCTTCCTCGCGGTTGACTGTGGAGTCAAATGCGCGACCGGGGGCACGGCAGGCGCCCGGGCGCCTGCCGCACCCCCCGGTGCGTTCACACTGCTGGGTCGTGCGGGTACTGCCGGGTGGGACTACTTGTTGATGCGGTTCGCGATTTCCTTGTCCGCTTCCGCGCCCGCCTTGGCGGCGTCCTCACCCTTCAGGACCTTGGTCATGAACTCCTTGATGGGGTTCGGCTCGGTCTCGACGTTCGCCCAGCCGGCCGTGACCGGGGTGATCTTGCCGTTGAGGCCGGCCTTGGCCATGGCCTCGGCGAAGGAGCCCGCCGGGGCGGCGAAGTTCGCACTGGCCTGGTTCGGCAGCAGCGCGCCCTTGGTCTCGGCGGCGTACTTGGTCATCTGGTCCTTGCCGGCGGCGAGGGCCAGCCACTCCTTGGCGAGCTCCTTGTTCTTGGAGCGCTCGGCGACCGCGAGGTTCGAGCCGCCGAGGAAGACGGTGCCGGACTTGTCGGCGGTCTTGCCCGGGATCGGGAAGTAGCCGAAGTCGGCTTCCTTGCCCGCTTCCTTCAGCGCCTTCTCGGCACCGCCGGCCTCCCAGCCGAGACCGATCCAGGAGGCGACGCCGCCCTTGGGGACGATGTCGGTGGACTGCTGCGGGGTGGCCTCGTCCTTGTCCTTGGGCGCGGTGGAGAACGACTGGAGCTTCTTGTAGAAGTCCATCGCGGAGGCGGCCTGCGGGGTGCCCAGCTGGCCCTTCCACTTGTCGCCGTCCTTGACGGCGAGGTCGGCGCCCTCGTCCCAGACGAAGCCCGCGAGGACGTACCAGCTCTGGCCGGGCAGGTAGATCGGCTGCGAGGCCGGGTCCGAGGCCTTCAGCTTCTCGAGGCCGGCGACCCACTCGTCACGGGTGGTGGGCGGGGTGATGCCGGCCTTGGCGTAGGCCTTCTTGTCGTAGATGACGACGCGGTTGGCCGCGTACCACGGGGCGGAGTAGAGCTTGCCGTCGACCTCGGCCGAGGCGAGCATGCTCTTCTGCCAGGCGTCGGCACCGAGCTTGGCCTTGTCGCCGGACAGGTCGGCGAGTCCGCCGGTGACCGCGTAACCGGCGGTCTGGGTGTTGCCGAGCTCCAGGACGTCGGGCGGGGTGTTCTCGGAGAGGGCGGTGGTGATCTTCTCCTGGATCCCGGTCCACTTCTGCTCTTCGACCTTGACCGTGACACCGGGGTGCTTGGCCGAGAACTCCTTGTTGACCTCGTCGATCCAGGCCTTGGGCGCCGAGCCGTCCATCATCCAGACGGTGATCTCCTTGGGGCCGGCCGCGTCGGTCTTGCCCTTGTCGTCGCCGCCGTTGCCGCACGCCGCGACTCCGACCATCATGCCCGCGACACTGACCGCCGCGATGAGCTTGCGCTTCACGCCACCCTCCTCAGGGATGCTGCCTGCAACTTCCCTCGCCCACCGCGGTGACGTACCAAGTACTCCCGTGGGGCCGGGATCTGATCCATATTGGTTTAGACCAGTAGCTGGAGCTTGGCCTAGACCTTTAGGGGTGTCAAGGGTCTAATGAGCGGGTGCTCGGTCCGTTATCGGACCGACACCTGGGCAGAGAGAAGGCCCGTCCCCCCACACGTGTCACGATGTGACCGCACATATCGGAGGAGCCGGTGACGGCAGCGAAACTGGAGTCGGGAAGGCGGGCGGCGATGGCCACCGAAGGGGCACTCACGGAGCCGGAGGGCGGGGCCGCGACCCGCACGGCACGTGTACCCAAGTACTACCGACTCAAGCGGCACTTGCTCGACATGACCGAGACCCTGCCGCCCGGCACACCGGTACCGCCGGAGCGCACGCTCGCGGCCGAATTCGACACCTCCCGGACGACCGTCCGGCAGGCTCTGCAGGAGCTCGTCGTGGAGGGCCGCCTGGAGCGCATCCAGGGCAAGGGCACCTTCGTCGCCAAGCCGAAGGTCTCCCAGCCGCTCCAACTCTCCTCCTACACCGAGGACATGCGGGCCCAGGGGCTGGAACCGACCTCCCAGCTCCTCGACATCGGGTACGTGACGGCCGACGACACCCTCGCCGGACTCCTCAAGATCACCACCGGTGGACGGGTCCTGCGCATCGAGCGGCTGCGCCTGGCCAGCGGCGAGCCGATGGCCATCGAGACCACGCACCTGTCGGCCAAGCGCTTCCCCGCACTGCGCCGTTCGCTGGTCAAGTACACCTCCCTCTACACCGCCCTCGCGGAGGTGTACGACGTCCGGCTCGCCGAGGCGGAGGAGACCATCGAGACCTCGCTGGCCACCCCGCGCGAGGCCGGCCTGCTCGGCACCGACGTCGGACTGCCGATGCTGATGCTGTCCCGGCACTCCCTGGACGCGGACGGCGAACCGGTGGAGTGGGTGCGCTCGGTCTACCGCGGCGACCGCTACAAGTTCGTGGCCCGCCTCCAGCGGCCGGCGGTCTGACGGCCGGGCGGCCCGCGAACCCCGCGGTCCGACCGCCCCGCCCACCCACCCGGCTGACTACCCGTCCGACCGTCCGGCCCCGCATCCGTACGTACCGGTATACGGACGGGGTCTTACGTTCACCGGGCAATCCCCCGTAGATTCCCTGCCGCTTACGCAGATGATCGACGAGGGGACGAAGGCCATGCCCAAATCGGAATCAACGGGAACAGAACGGGACGCGGCGAGTCCGGGCACCACGCAGGGCTCGCCCTCTCCCAAGTCCATCGCCGTGTGGGTGCTCGTCGGACTCGTCGGTGCCCTCGGCTGGGGAGTGCTGGCCCTCTCCCGCGGCGAGGAGATCTCGGCGGCGTGGCTCCTCGCCGCCGCACTGGGCTCGTACGCCATCGGCTACCGCTTCTACTCCCGCTTCCTCGCGCACCGCGTGCTGAAGGTGGACAAGACCCGGGCCACTCCGGCCGAACGCCTCGACAACGGTGTCGACTTCCACCCGACCGACCGCCGCGTGCTCTTCGGCCACCACTTCGCGGCCGTGGCCGGCGCCGGCCCGCTCGTCGGACCCGTGCTCGCCGCCCAGATGGGCTACCTGCCCGGCACGATCTGGATCGTCGCGGGCGTCATCTTCGCGGGCGCCGTCCAGGACATGGTGACGCTCTTCTTCTCCACCCGCCGTGACGGGCGCTCGCTGGGCCAGATGGCCCGGGACGAGATCGGTCCCGTCGGCGGCGCCGCCGCGCTGGTCGCCGTGTTCGCCATCATGATCATCCTGCTGGCGGTGCTGGCACTGGTCATCGTCAACGCCCTCGCCCACTCGCCGTGGGGCGTCTTCTCCATCGGCATGACCATCCCGATCGCCCTGTTCATGGGCTTCTACCTCCGCGTGCTGCGGCCCGGCCGGGTCACCGAGGTCTCCGTCATAGGGGTCGCGCTGCTGCTGCTCGCGATCGTCGCGGGCGGCTGGGTCGCCGAGTCCTCCCTCGCCGGGACCTTCACCCTGGAGAAGGAGACGCTCGTCGTCTGGATGGTCGCGTACGGCTTCGTCGCCTCCGTCCTGCCCGTGTGGATGCTGCTCGCGCCCCGCGACTACCTCTCCACCTTCATGAAGATCGGCACGATCGCGCTGCTCGCGCTGGGCGTGGTCATCGCGATGCCCACGCTGAAGATGCCCGCGGTCACCGAGTTCGCCGCCCGCGGCGACGGCCCGGTCTTCGCCGGCTCGATGTTCCCGTTCGTCTTCATCACCATCGCGTGCGGAGCCCTGTCCGGATTCCACTCGCTGGTCGCCTCGGGCACCACCCCGAAGATGATCCAGAAGGAGACCCAGGTCCGGGTCATCGGCTACGGCGCCATGCTGACCGAGTCCTTCGTCGCCATCATGGCGATGATCGCGGCCTGCATCATCGAGCCCGGCCTGTTCTTCGCCGTCAACTCGCCCCCCGGCGTCGTCGGCACCACCGTGGAGAGCGCCTCGCAGGCGGTGACGAACTTCGGCTTCGCCATCAGTCCGGAAGCCCTCGCGCAGGCCGCGAAGGACGTCGAGGAGACCAGCCTGCTCTCCCGTACCGGTGGGGCGCCGACCTTCGCACTCGGGATGTCGGAGATCTTCTCGGCCGTCATCGGCGGCGCGGGCATGAAGGCCTTCTGGTACCACTTCGCCATCATGTTCGAGGCGCTGTTCATCCTGACCACCGTCGACGCGGGCACCCGCGTGGGCCGGTTCATGCTCCAGGACACGCTCGGCAACGTGCACAAGTCCTTCAAGGACGTCAGCTGGAAGCCCGGCGTCTGGTTCGCGAGCGCCATCGTCGTCGGTGGCTGGGGCTACTTCCTGTGGGTCGGCGTCAAGGACCCGCTGGGCGGCATCAACCAGCTCTTCCCGCTGTTCGGCATCGCGAACCAGCTCCTCGCGGCGGTCGCCCTGGCCGTCTGCACCACCCTCCTGGTCAAGTCCGGGCGGCTCAAGTGGGCGTGGGTGACGGGCGTGCCGCTGGTGTGGGACGTGGCCGTCACCCTCACCGCCAGCTACCAGAAGATCTTCTCGGAGGACGTGAAGGTCGGCTTCTTCGCCCAGCGCGACAAGTACCAGGCCGGCATCGACGCCGACAAGGTCCTGCCGCCCGCGAAGACCATGGGCGAGATGGAGACCGTGGTCACCAACGCCACGGTGGACGGTGTGCTGTGCGTGCTGTTCGCGCTCCTGATCGTCATCGTGCTGGTGGACGCGGCCCGGACCTGCTTCAAGGCGATCGCCGACCCGGCGTCCGTGAAGCTGTCCGAGGTCCCGTGGACCGAGTCGAAGATCGTCGCCCCGGCCGGGCTGGTCCCGACCGCCGAGGAGCGGGCCGAACTCGCGGCCGCGGGCCTGGACTCCAGCGGCGGGCGGACCAGGGAACCGGTCGCATGAGCCCCGCGGCACCCGGCCGGAGCGGTACGGACGGAATCGGTACGGACGGGATCGGCGGCGAGCAGAGCGGCGCGGACGCGAGCGGCGGCGGCGGCGGCCGGAGCGGCGCGGACGCGAGCGGCGGCGGCCGGGCCGGCCCGGGGCGGCTGCACCGGGCGCTGGCCCGCGCCCGGTACTTCGTACGGGAGTTCTCCGGCGAGGCCGCGTACGACCGGTACGTCGCACACGCCCGCTCCCACGACCCCGACGCCGCGGTCCCGACCCGCCGGGCCTTCGAACGGGCTCGCACGGACGCCCGCGAGGCGGACCCCCGCAATGGCTTCCGCTGCTGCTGACCGGTGCCGCGCCGCCGAAGGCCCCGCCCACCGGGCGGGGCCTTCGGCCTTCAGCGGACCCAGTCCTTGAGGGGCTCGGTCCCGAGGGTGATGCCGACGGGCTCGGGGAGCCCGACGTCCATGCCGTACGGCACGGTGCGCACGTTCAGGTAGCGCCGCCCCTCGGGCTCGGTGTGGAGGGAGATCTCGCACTTGTCCCGGTCGATGAGCAGATAGACGGGGATGCCGGTCTCGGCATAGGCGCGGGGCTTCTCGATCCGGTCCCGCCGGTCGGTGTCGGAGTCCCACGAGGTCACTTCGACAGCCATGAGCACGGAGTCGGGTGCGGCCCACTCGCCCTGTCCGGCGAACGCGCCCGCGGGTGCCAGCACCGCATCGGGGATCGCCCGGCCGGCCCGGTACTGCTCCACCTTGAGCCCCTGCCCGGGATGCAGCCAGAGCTCGGGTCGGTGCTGCATACAGATCCGCGTGAGCCACTGAATGATCATTCCGTGGTCCCCATCAGGCACGGCCTTGCTCCTCAGGACCCCGTCGATGAACTCCAGCCGCGCACCCTCCATCTCGCGAGCCGCTATGCGCGCCACGGCTTCGAACTCCTCGGTGAGCATGTGCGGCCGGTCGATCATCGCGGTCATGCGGGCTCGCCTCCTTGGACGGTCTGCCTACGACGATAGCGCCGGGCACCGGTACCCGTCCTGCACACTCGACCGCATGGACATGGTGATCAGGGCGGCGCTGCCCGCCGAGTACGCGGAGCTGGGCGAGATCACGGCGCAGGCCTACCTCGCCGACGGGCATCTCGACGTGAACGAGAACGACGCCTACCTGAACGTCCTGCGCGACGTGGCCGGCCGGGCCGCCCTGGCCGAGGTGCTCGTCGCCGAGCGCGGCGGACGGATCCTCGGCGGCGTGACCTTCGCCCCGCCCGGAAGCCCGCTCGCCGACATCGCCGCCCCGGACGAGGCCGAGTTCCGGATGCTCGCCGTGGCCCGGGAGGGCCGCGGGCAGGGCGCCGGCGAGGCGCTGGTGCGGGCCTGCCTGGACCGGGCGCGGGCGATCGAGGGGGTTTCCGCGCTGGTCCTCTCCACCCAGCGGAGCATGGCCCGGGCCCACCGGATCTACTCCCGGCTCGGTTTCGAACGCACTCCGGAGCGGGACTGGGCGCCCGTCGAGGGCCTCACCCTGCTGACGTACCGGCTGAAGCTGTAGCCACGCCGACACAACATGTGGGGGCTTCCACAGAGGGGCGCCCCCACATGTATGCTCAGGGCTGCTGTCGCCGCAGGGGAATCCGGTGCGAATCCGGAACTGTCCCGCAACGGTATGAAGTGCACCGATTGGTGTATCCGCAAGTCCGAGGACCTGCCGACAGCGCACCCGGCTCGACCGAACCGGGTGCCGATACGTCCGGGCCTCGCGGTTGGGCCGGTGGACGCCATGCGGTGCACGAGCTGCCTGCCCTGCCCGGGCCGGCCCGTGCGCTGTCCCGCATGCGCCCCTCGCACCCCGCCCCGCCGATGACCGGGCCGAGCGAGGGAGAGCAACCCCCGTGACCATCGCGCCTTCCGCACCGCGCGCCGAGTCCGTTCCGTCCACGGCTCTTCATGGATCTGGCGAAGGTCCCGGGACCGCACTCCTGCGTACCCTCACCGAACTGACGGCCGACCTGCCCGACACCGATCCCGGCCGGGTCGCCGCCGCCGCGCTGCGCGGCCGCAGTTCCGTCGCCGACGAGGCCGAGCTGCGCGGGCTGGCCACCGAGGCTGCCGCCGGGCTCATCTCCGAGGACCCGGCGTACTCCCGCCTCGCCGCCCGGCTGCTGACGCTGGCCGTGGCCGGGGAGGCCGCCGGCCAGGGCGCCACCTCGTTCTCCGCCTCCGTCGCCGTGGGCCACCGCGAGGGCCTGATCGCCGACCGCACCGCCGCGTTCGTCGCCACCCACGCGGCCCGCCTGGACGCGCTGGTGGAGCACGCCCTGGCCGAGGGGGCCGACGACCGCTTCGGCTTCTTCGGCCTGCGCACCCTGCACAGCCGCTACTTGCTGCGCCACCCGATCACCCGCCAGGTCGTGGAGACCCCGCAGTTCTTCATGCTGCGCGTGGCCTGCGGTCTCGCCGAGACCGGGCCCGACGGTGAGGTCGGCGGCGTCCAGGCCGTCGAGGAAGTGGCCTCGCTGTACCGGCTGATGAGCCGCCTCGACTATCTGCCGTCCTCCCCCACGCTCTTCAACTCCGGCACCCGGCACCCGCAGATGTCCTCCTGCTACCTGCTGGACTCCCCGCTGGACGAGCTCGACTCGATCTACGACCGCTACCACCAGGTCGCGCGCCTCTCCAAGCACGCCGGCGGCATCGGCCTGTCGTACTCCCGCATCCGCGCCCGCGGTTCGCTGATCCGCGGCACCAACGGCCACTCCAACGGCATCGTCCCGTTCCTGAAGACCCTCGACGCCTCCGTCGCCGCGGTGAACCAGGGCGGTCGCCGCAAGGGCGCCGCCGCCGTCTACCTGGAGACCTGGCACGCGGACATCGAGGAGTTCCTGGAGCTCCGCGACAACACCGGCGAGGACCAGCGCCGCACGCACAACCTGAACCTCGCCCACTGGGTGCCGGACGAGTTCATGCGCCGCGTGAACGCCGACGCCGACTGGTCGCTGTTCTCCCCGGCCGAGGTCCCCGAGCTGGTGGACCTGTGGGGCGACGACTTCGACGCCGCGTACCGCAAGGCCGAGGCGGCGGGCCTGGCCCGCAAGACCATGCCCGCCCGCGAGCTGTACGGCCGGATGATGCGCACCCTCGCGCAGACCGGCCAGGGCTGGATGACCTTCAAGGACGCCTCCAACCGCACGGCGAACCAGACCGCCGAGCCGGGCACGGTCGTCCACTCCTCCAACCTGTGCACCGAGATCATCGAGGTCACCAACGACGGCGAGACGGCCGTCTGCAACCTCGGTTCGGTCAACCTGGGCGCCTTCGTCCTGGCGGAGACCGGCGAGATCGACTGGGAGCGCCTGGACGAGACCGTCCGCACCGCGGTGACCTTCCTGGACCGCGTGGTGGACATCAACTTCTACCCGACCGAGCAGGCGGGCCGTTCCAACGCCCGCTGGCGGCCGGTGGGTCTGGGCGCCATGGGCCTCCAGGACGTCTTCTTCCAGCTGAAGCTGCCCTTCGACTCCCCCGAGGCGCGGGCGCTGTCCACGAAGCTGTCCGAGCGGATCATGCTCGCCGCGTACGAGGCCTCCTGCGACCTCGCCGAGAAGAACGGCCCGCTCCCCGCCTGGGAGCAGACCCGTACCGCGCGCGGCGTGCTGCACCCCGACCACTACCAGATCGAGCAGCACTGGCCGGAGCGCTGGGACGCGCTGCGCGCCCGGATCGCGAAGACCGGAATGCGCAACTCGCTGCTCCTCGCGATCGCCCCCACGGCGACGATCGCCTCCATCGCGGGCGTCTACGAGTGCATCGAGCCGCAGGTCTCCAACCTGTTCAAGCGCGAGACGCTGAGCGGTGAGTTCCTCCAGGTCAACGCGTACCTGGTGGCCGAGCTGAAGCGGCTCGGCGTGTGGGACGCCCAGACCCGCGAGGCGCTGCGCGAGGCCAGCGGCTCCGTCCAGGGCTTCGGCTGGATCCCGGCCGAGGTGCGCGCGCTGTACCGCACGGCGTGGGAGATCCCGCAGCGCGGTCTGATCGACATGGCGGCGGCCCGGACCCCGTACCTCGACCAGTCGCAGTCGCTGAACCTGTTCCTGGAGACGCCCACCATCGGCAAGCTCAGCTCGATGTACGCGTACGCCTGGAAGCAGGGTCTGAAGACGACGTACTACCTGCGCTCGCGCCCGGCGACGAAGATCGCCCGCGCGGCGTCCGGTTCCGCCGTCCCGGCGTCCGCCGCCGTCCCGGCGTCCGCCGCTCCGCTTCCGCAGGCCGTCGACGCCGACGCGCTGGCCTGCTCCCTTGAGAACCCCGAGTCCTGCGAGGCCTGCCAGTGATGAGCTCGAACGACACCAAGAACCTGCTGGACCCGGGCTTCGAGCTCACGCTCCGCCCCATGCGCTACCCGGACTTCTACGAGCGCTACCGCGACGCGATCAAGAACACGTGGACGGTGGAGGAGGTCGACCTCCACTCGGACGTCGCCGACCTGGCGAAGCTGACGCCGTCCGAGCAGCACATGATCGGCCGGCTGGTCGCGTTCTTCGCGACGGGCGACTCGATCGTCTCGAACAACCTCGTGCTGACCCTGTACAAGCACATCAACTCCCCGGAGGCGCGCCTGTACCTGTCGCGCCAACTGTTCGAGGAGGCCGTGCACGTCCAGTTCTACCTGACGCTGCTCGACACCTACCTGCCCAACCCGGACGACCGCGCGGCCGCTTTCGACGCGGTCGAGGAGATCCCCTCGATCCGCGAGAAGGCGCAGTTCTGCTTCAAGTGGATGGACTCGGTCGAGAAGATCGACCGGCTGGAGACGGCCGCCGACCGGCGCCGCTTCCTGCTGAACCTGATCTGCTTCGCCGCGTGCATCGAGGGCCTCTTCTTCTACGGCGCCTTCGCGTACGTCTACTGGTTCCGCTCGCGCGGCCTGCTGCACGGCCTGGCCACCGGCACGAACTGGGTCTTCCGGGACGAGACGATGCACATGAACTTCGCCTTCGAGGTCGTGGACACCGTCCGCAAGGAGGAGCCGGAGCTCTTCGACGACGCCCTCCAGCAGCAGGTCACCGACATGCTGCGGGAAGCCGTGGAGGCGGAGCTCCAGTTCGGCCGCGACCTGTGCGGCGACGGCCTGCCGGGCATGAACACCGAGTCGATGCGCGCGTACCTGGAGTGCGTCGCGGACCAGCGCCTGGTCCGTCTCGGCTTCCCGCCGGTGTACGGCTCGCAGAACCCCTTCTCCTTCATGGAGCTCCAGGGCGTGCAGGAACTGACGAACTTCTTCGAGCGCCGCCCGTCGGCCTACCAGGTCGCGGTCGAGGGCACGGTCGACCTGGACGAGGACTTCTAGTCCGCGTCGCCCAGTCCGCGTCGCCGGCCCGGCCGGCATGAGTGCGTCCCCGTCCCCGGGAAGGCCGGGGACGGGGACGCACCGCTGCGCGGGGAGGCATGCCGCGGGCGCGGTTCAGCGGCCCGGCGCGTGCCGTACGGCCAGGCGCGGCGCCGCCGGACGGGACTCCGCGCGCGTACGACCGAACCCTTCCCGGAGGTTCCGTCGGTGCTGCGGGCGCCGTCCGGCGGCCGTGCGCAGTTGCCGGTCGGTGCGGTGGTCGCCGAGGGCTCCGTAGAGGGCCGGAGCGAGGAGGAGCGCCGCGACGGCGAGGACGGTCAGGTAGTCCAGGAACGTGTTCATGACTCCACTCTCGCGAGTGCGGCGAAGATCGAACAGTGGCAGGACTGTCACGGAAGTGCGAATTACTGCCACACTGGCGTCATGCTGAACAACGTGGCCGTGGCCGTGGTCAACGGCGTCGCCCCCTTCGAACTGGGCATCTTCTGCGAGGTCTTCGGGATCGACCGCAGCGCGATGGGCCTGCCGACGTACGACTTCGCCGTCTGCGCGGTGGAGGACAACCCCCTCTCCGCCGGCGACGGCCACTACAGCCTCACCCTCCCCCACGGGCTCGACCGGCTGGAGGAGGCGGACCTGATCTGCCTGCCCGCGGACCGCGACGCACCCACCCGCGAGTACCCCCGCCCCCTGCTGGACGCCCTGCACCGGGCCGTGGGCCGCGGCGCGCGCGTACTGAGCGTGTGCAGCGGAGCCTTCCTGCTCGGCGCGGCCGGCCTGCTCGACGACCGGCGCTGCACCACGCACTGGATGCACGCCCCCGCCCTGACCCGCCGCTACCCGCGGGCGCGGGTCGACCCCGACGTGCTGTACGTGGACGAGGGCCCCGTGGTCACCTCGGCGGGCACCGCCTCCGGGATCGACGCGTGCCTGCACGTCGTACGGCAGGAGCAGGGCGCCGAGGTGGCCAACACCATCGCGCGGCGGATGGTCGTCCCCCCGCACCGGGACGGCGGCCAGGCCCAGTACATCCGGCGGCCGCTCCCCCGCACCTCCTGCGACACGGTCGGCGAGGTGATCGCGTGGATGGCGCGCCACCTGGCGGACGAGATCACCGTCGAGCAGCTCGCGGAGCGCGCCCACCTGTCCCCGCGCACTTTCGCCCGCCGCTTCCTGCAGGAGACCGGCAGCACCCCGTACCAGTGGGTGCTGCGCCAGCGGGTACTGCTCGCGCAGGAGTTGCTGGAGTCCACGGACGAGACGGTCGACGCGATCGCCGGGCGCTGCGGCTTCGGCAACGCGGCCGCGCTGCGCCACCACTTCCTGCGCGCCCTGGGCACGACCCCGAACTCCTTCCGCCGGGCCTTCCGGGGGCCCCGGGCGGTGGCCTGACCGGGCGCGCGCACTCCGGCACGCACCCCCCGGACCGGTCGCCTGACCGATATGCGACTGGCCGAAACCATGGGCACACTTGACCCGAACCGGCCCCATCCGTAGCCGATCGATGACGTACGGTGAGCATGCCCGGCCCGGCTGCCCGCACAGCGCCCGGGCCCCGCACCTCACACCAAGCCCAGGGGGCCTGCATGTCCCGTACGTCCCGTACCGCTCGTATCCTCACCGCGGCCGCGTTCGCCGCGCTGCTCCTCGGCGGTGCGGCCGCCACCGCGTCCGCGGACAGCGGCTGGGGCGCCGCGCCCGCCGACAGCGGCAGGGAGTCGAAGCCCGCGGACAGCGGCTGGGGTTCCGCTCCCGCGGACAGCGGCTGGGGCTCGGCACGTAAGTAGCCCGCCCCCCGGCCGCCTCCCCGGCCGTTCCGCCGGCGCTCGCGCCGCACGTCGACAGGGCCCCGCTCCGGGTGCGGAGCGGGGCCCTGTCGACGTGCGCGGTGGCCGCGCCGTCCCGGCTACGCGTTCGGGACGGTCTCGTAGCGCGGGGTGCCCTCTTCCATCTGCCGCAGGGCGTCCTTGCGGTCGCGCTTGGAGAGCCGGTCGATGTACAGGTACCCGTACAGGTGGTCGGTCTCGTGCTGCAGGCAGCGCGCGAAATAGCCGGTGCCGCGCACCTTGATCGGGTTGCCCTGCGCGTCCTGGCCGGTGACCTCGGCGTAGTCGGGGCGGGCCAGCGAGGCGTACGCCGTCGGGACCGACAGGCAGCCCTCGTTGGAGTCGTCGAGCACCCGCGCGCCGGCCGGCAGCTCGACGAGCTTGGGGTTGACCACGACACCGGTGTGCCGGTTGCCGTCGTCGTCCGGGCAGTCGTAGACGAAGACCTTCGCGTCCACGCCGATCTGGTTCGCGGCCAGGCCCACGCCCTCGGCGGCCTTCTGGCTGGCGAACATGTCGTCGATCAGCTGCGCCAGCTCGTCGCCGAACTCGGTGACGTCCTTGCACTCCCGGTGCAGGACCGGGTTGCCGACCACCGTGATCGGACGGGCGGTACCACGCTCGCGGTGGGCGAGCTCGCGCTCCGCACAGCCCTCGGTGTCCACGACGTACCCGTCGTTCAGGTTCTCGACGACCTCGTTCTCCTGCTGCGCCATGTCCGCCGTACGCCTTCCGTAAGTCCTGGCACCGGTGGTCGCCAATGGCCACCGATGTGCCCGTACAGCCTACGGCCCCGGCTCAGCAGACTTCTTCGAGATCCCGCCACTCGCGGCTGTCCGGGCTGTCCGCGACCCAGCCGTCGAGCAGGCCGCGCACCAACCCGGCCGGCGCCGCGATCCCGCACTCGCGCTCGGGCACCCACAGCGATCCGGAGCCCGCCGTACGGTGCCCCAGCGGCCCGGGGTGCCCCGGCTCGCTGTGGTCGTGCGGGTCCAGGTGCTCGCCGTCGCCCTCGTCGCTCGGCATCTCGCTCTCCGAACAGGTGCGGCACAGCAGCCGCACCGACGAGGACCAGTCCTCGGCGGCGAAGCCTGCGTCCGAGGCCAGCTGCTCCAGCGCGTCGCGGTCCGACTCGGTGGCCGCCTCCAGCAGCACCACCCAGGTCGGCACCGGCGACGGCGCCCACAGCTCGATCTCGTCGAAGACCGGGTACGAGGGACCGGCCGCGGTCACGCGCTCCCCGTGCGGCACCCCGTCGTGGAGCACGACCTCGCCCCAGCGCCGCCCGGACGAGGGCAGCGGGATCGACAGGACCTCCAGCCGGGCCGGGTCCAGCCGGCGGCCCCAGACCACCTCCGCCTCGCCCTCGGGTGACAGCCGCACGGCGGCACTGCCCAGCTCCATGCCGACCGGCTCGCCGCCGGACTTCCCGCCCGCTCCCGAGCCGTGGGAGTCCCCGGGCACCTTCAGCCCGTACGCCTGCCAGGCCCTGCGCGCCAGCGGCCAGTCCTGCAGCGCGGTGGCCGCGATCCCGACGTTCCACCAGTCCGGGGCGCCGGCCTCGCGGTCCAGCAGGGCCACGGCGCGGAGCCCGGCGGCCCGCGCCTGCTCCCAGTCGTGGCGGAACTTGTGCAGCAGGGCCAGATTGAACCAGGACTCGGACAGCCACGGTTCCAGGTCCGCCGCTCTGGTCAGCAGCGCTCCCGCGTCCTCGTACCGACCGTCTCCGATCAGCGTGAACGCGCGGTCGGTGGCCTGCCGCCACGAGGCGGAGGGCCGATGCCGTACCTTCCCGAAGATCCTCACGATTCCCGCCTGCCGGTCCAACGGTGCAGCCTTGCGGACACTGTCACGGTCCCTCTTACTGGCATCCAACCATGCCCGCTCGGACGGCCGCTCATTACCCATGGGTTACCCAGGCGGGACGGGAACAACTCTGTCACGCCCCTCCCTGGCCAGAACCCTCGCCAAGCACTCCACGACCTCCGGCTCGTAGTCCCGCCCGGTGCCCAGCCGCAGCTGCTCCAGGGCGGCCAGTGAGCCGCCCGGGTGACGACTGCCCGCGACCAGGTCGTCGTACGCGTTCACCGCGCGCACGATCCGGGCCGCCACGGGCTGCTCCCGGTACGGGTCGGCCTGCAGCTCCACCACCACCGCGACCTCGGCCGGCACCCCGGTCTGGCGGGCCACCTCCCCGCCCAGCCCGGCGATGCGGCGGGCCTCGGCGGGAGGCAGCTCGGCGGTCGCCCCCTCCGGGACCGGGTCGACCAGGGAGAGCTGGCCGATGTCGTGCATCAGCGCGGCGTACTCCAGCACCGTGAGCTCCCGCTCCGACAGGCCGAGCTCCCGGCCCACGGCGCAGCTCAGGGCGGCGACCCGGCGGGAGTGGCCCGGCCGGGTGTATCCGGCGATCTCGGTGGCCCGGGCCAGGGAGGTGATGGTCTGCCGGTAGGTGGTGCGGACGGCGGCGATCCGGTGGAGGGACAACTGCGTCAGCAGCAGGGGCACGCTGAAGACGGGCAGGGCCCACAGCCCGGCGACGGCCACGCCCAGGGCCATCACCACCCCGGTGGCGCAGATCGCGGAGCCGATGCCCGGCCGGGAGCGCAGTTCGTCGCGCAGCAGCGGTCCGTACGGCCGTCCGGTCCGGGCCCCGGCCAGGGCCGCGGCGAGCACGGCGTCGCACAGGGCGGTGAGGAAGAGCAGGCAGAGGAGGAAGAGGACCAGGTACGGGCTCTGGCCGAGCCAATGCTCCAGCCGGCCGGAGTTGTAGAGCGGCTGGAAACAGGCGGCGGCGAACGCGACGGTCAGGACCCGGCGGGCCACGTGGTCGAGCGCGGGGCCGCCGCCCCGGGCGATGTGCGGGACCACCCCGACGAGGGCGGCGGCGACCACGACCGCGACGGTCTGGAGGACCCCGTGGTGGGAGGGCTGCCCGGCGTTCTGGCCGAGCAGGGCGTACGCGAGGGCCCCGGCGGAGCCGAGCGGCGCGGGCCGCCGGTCCTCGGCCTCGGCGGGCCCGGCGAGCTCGGGGCGGCCGCCGGCGCGGCGGTCGCGGCGGGCGAGCTCGCCGACCGCGACCAGGATGCCGAAGGCCAGGGCCGCGCCCGGATCCAGGAGCCCGGTCCACAGGGTGTGGCCGAGGGCCGCGACGGTGACCAGCGCGGCGGCCCCGCGGACGCTCCACGCGGCGGCCCCGCGCAGGCAGGACGCGGCGCCGGCCCGGACCCGCACCGCACCGCCGGTCCCGACGCGCGGCGCGGCGTCCCGACGGGCGCTCCCCGCGCCGCCCCGCCCGGTGGTCCCCTTCACGCTCCCGCTCCCGGCCCGCGCCGCTCGTCGGGCAGCCGGAAGGTTCCTGCTCCGGAGCCGCCGGGCGCCGCCGCGGGGCCCGCGGGCGGCCGGCCCGCGCCCTGGAAGACGGCCCGTCCCCCGTCGCCCGGCAGGTCCGGGGCGGCGTCCCGGCCCTGGACCGGGAGTCCCGGGAGCCCCGGCCCGGCGGCGGGGGCGGGAGCGGGGGCGGGAGCGGTCGGGACCCCGCTCGGGCCGCTGCCGCCCGGAGCGCCGCTCCCCGGCCCCGGGGCGGCGGCGCCGGTCACCTGGAGGTCCTCGTCGGAGGTGACCACGGGATGCCAGCCGTGCCGTCCGATGGCCTCGGCCAGGGCCAGCACCACGGCCGGGTCGAACTGCGCCCCCGCGCACCGCTCCAGTTCCGTCAGCGCGGCCGGCACCGGGCGGGCCCGGCTGTAGGAGCGGGTGGAGGTCATCGCGTCGAAGGCGTCGGCCACCGCCACGACCCGGGCCAGTACCGGGATCTGGTCACCGGTCAGCCCGTACGGGTAGCCGGAGCCGTCGATCCGCTCGTGGTGGTGCAGGATCGCGGACCGCGCCTCGCCCAGGAAGCCGATGCCGCGCACCATCTCGTGCCCGTACTCGGGGTGCAGTTCGATGATCCGGCGCTCCTCGGGGGTGAGCGGTCCGTCCTTGCGCAGCAGCCGGGTGGGGACGCCGAGCTTGCCGACGTCGTGCAGGATCCCGGCGATGCGGACGACCTCGAGGCGGTCCCCGGCCATCCCCAGCTGGCGGGCGATCATCGCGGAGGCCTGGCCGACGCGCTCGCTGTGGCCGCGCGTGTAGCGGTCCTTGATGTCGACGGCCTGCACGAGGGCGCGGATGGTCGCCCGGTGGGCGGCGCGCTCGCGGTGGTACTGGGCGAAGACCCAGCAGGAGATGTACATCGGCAGCAGGACCAGGAGCGCGGCCGTCAGCCCGTACGGGCTGCGCCACAGGACGGCCATCATCAGCCCGGCCAGTGCGTGCACGCAGTGCGGGGCGAGGGACCGGGTCAGCGTTCCGCGCCAGAGCGCGGCGGCGGGCCGGCGCTCGGCGGTGACCAGGACGCCGCCGTCGAGGGCGGCGAGCGCGAGGCAGAAGACGAGGGCGGCGGCCGCCGCGGGGACCAGGACGTACGGGAAGTCCGCGAGCCACACGCCCGCTCCGGGGGCCCCGGAAGGGACGGCGGGCCCGAAGGACGCGGCGGACTCCGCCGGCCCGCCCCGCGAGCCGAGCGCGGCCGGGCCGCCCAGCAGCGCGAACACCTGCCCGGCGGCCCAGGCGGCCATCGCCTGCTGCGCGCCGTGCCAGACCCGGCGGACCCGGACGGGCGGTTCGGTCACGGTCCCGGCGAGCCCGCCGGGCAGGGCGACGAGCGCGGCGGCCGCGGGCGGCAGCAGGAACACGGCGGCGAGCAGGACGGGGAAGAAGGAGCCGACGCCCTCGGGGACCCGGGCCCTCAGCGGCGGGCAGAACGTGACGAGTTCGCAGCCGAGGTAGAGCACCGACAGCAGGACCACCGCCGCCCACGGGGTGCTGCCGGCACCGGTGAACGCGGGGGTGACGCAGGCGAGCGCCGCGAGGACGCCGCAGAGGATGTATCCGCGCGCCGCCGGCGGAAGTGCCCGCATGGCGCTCTCCTCCCTATGGCGTCCGAGCCGGGTACAGAATCACACCAGTACCGAAGGGGGAGAATAGGTGGGGCCCCGATGCCGGTGGGCCACATTTCCGCATTGCGCCAAGCGGACGCCCCCGGATTAGCACCTTCGGGTGAACGAAGTGCCCTTCCGGGGGCGTGGGTGGAAACGGGGCGGAGCGCCCGGGACCGGCCGGGTCAGCCGGTGGCCGGGTTGTCGGCGGTGACGTCGTGGTCCGGCACCGCCTGGCCCGACCGGATCAGCTCGATCCGGCCCATGACCTTCGACCGCAGGTCGCTCGGCACGTCGTCCGACCCGCAGCAGCGCTTGACCAGCTTCTTCACGGCCTGCTCCAGGCCGTACTTCTCCAGGCAGGGGTTGCACTCGCCGAAGTGTGTCTCGAACTTGGTGCAGTCACTGTCGGGCATCTCGTGGTCGAGGAACTCGTACAGGTGGTCCAGGACCTCAGCGCACTCCGTCTCGTGCGGCTCTCCGCAACTCATGAGCCCGAGCCTTTCCTGTCGTTCGACTCTCCCCCGCCGGCGGGTACCAGCCCGCGCTCACGGGCGTAGTCCTCCAGCATTCCGCGGAGTTGACGGCGGCCACGGTGCAGTCGCGACATGACCGTACCGATGGGTGTACCCATGATGTCCGCGATCTCCTTGTACGCAAAGCCCTCGACGTCGGCGAGATAGACCGCGATGCGGAACTCCTCCGGAATGGCCTGGAGGGCTTCCTTCACGTCCGAATCGGGGAGGTGGTCGAGCGCCTGCGACTCGGCGGAGCGCAGCCCGGTCGACATGTGCGACTCGGCGCGCGCCAGCTGCCAGTCCTCGATCTCCTCCGCGGCGCTGCGCTGGGGCTCGCGCTGCTTCTTGCGGTAGGAGTTGATGAACGTGTTGGTCAGGATCCGGTAGAGCCACGCCTTCAGGTTGGTGCCCTCCCGGAACTGGTGGAACGACGCGTACGCCTTCGCGTACGTCTCCTGGACCAGGTCCTCGGCGTCGGCCGGGTTGCGCGTCATGCGCAGCGCGGCCGAGTACATCTGGTCGAGGTAGCCGAGGGCGTCCCTCTCGAAGCGCGCGTTGCGCTCCGGGGTCGTCTCCTCCGCGTGGCCTTCGTCGGTCCCAGCGACAGGACCCACCTCCTCCGACAGCGTGGCGGCTCCGAAAGCGGTTCCGCTCGAATCGGAGAATAGTCGACCTCCCCGGCCCTCCGCCGCTCGGAGCGAGCTGCGCTTGGGCCCGGGCAGTACCGTCCAGTCCAGGTCAGCGGCCTGCCTGCGGTTCTGGCTGATGGCCTGGGTCATGCGCTTCCTCTCCTGCCGACGAATTGCCGTGCGTACCGACATCCGGGACAACAGAAGGGCCGTACGGCGCATTCCCCGGCGGGCGGCGGGTTCGGCACCCCGTCGTGCCGCGGGGCGGCGGGGTGCCGCGCCGCCGCCGCGATCCGCGGCGCGAATGTGTCAGGTCGCGGTCAGGGGGCGAGGTGCTCCAGCCATCCGCCGACCGCGTCGGTGATCACGTCGAGGGCCTGTTGCTGGGTGGTGGCCGCCCGTTTCGGCACCGCGAAGCCGTGGTCGCCGTCGGGCACCTCGACGAGCTCGTACGGGTCCTGTTCCCCCGGCGCCGGGAACTCCCCGGGGCGACCGAAGGCGTCCCGGCCGCCCTGGACCACGAGGGCGGGCCGGCCGGCGCCGAGCAGCTCGTCGGCGCGGGACTTCTCGGGGCGCCCCGGCGGGTGCAGCGGGAACGCCAGCGCCAGGACCGCCGCGGCGCCGAGGCCGGCGGCGGTCCGGCAGGCCACCCGGGCCCCGGCGCTGCGGCCGCCCGCGACCACGGGCAGTCCGGGGCGCGCGAGCACCGGCCAGAGCCCGCGCCACCCCTCGTCCAGCACCTTGGGCGCGGCGGCCACCTTCTTCCCGGCGACCCGCCAGGGCTGTTCGACCAGGGCCACGGTGATCCCGCGCGCGGGCAGGGCGGCGGCGAGCGCCTGGAGGTCGCGGGCCTCGATGCCGCCGCCGGCGCCGTGGCCCACGGCGAGCACGAGGCGGGCGGAGGCGGCGGGGTGCCAGGTGACGCGGGCCTCGCCCGGGGGGGTGTCGACGCTTTCGGTACGCGGGGTCATGCGCCGATCATGCCGGGTCGGCGCCGGTCAGAAGAGCGTCGCCTCCTCCGGCGCGGCCAGCTCGTCCAGCAGTTCGGGACCGTTGTTGCGGACGTTGCTCACGGCGGTGGAGACGGGGTAGGCCCGCATCAGGCCGCCCGGCGGCGGCGCCAGCAGCTCCCGCAGCCCGTCCGGGTCGGTCCGGGCCGGGTCCAGCCAGGCGTCCCACCGGTCGGGGGTCAGCATGAGCGGCATCCGCGGGTGGATGTCGGCGAGCGAGGCGGGTCCCTCGGCGGGGGCCACGCCCAGCGGGCCGGTCTCGGCCTCGGCGGTGATCACCGAGCAGGTGGCCCACCAGGCCCGGGGGTGGTCGGCGGGCAGGGTCGCGTCGCGCCAGAACTCGTATATCCCGGCCATGGCGAAGACCGATCCGTCGGCGGGCAGCACGAAGTACGGCTGCTTGCGCGCCCGCTTCTTCTTGCCCTCGACCTCCAGCTGCCGCTCGTCGTGGGCGGTGACCCACTCGTAGTAGCCGTCGGCGGGGACGATGCAGCGGCGCTGTGCGAACGGGCGCCGGAAGGACGGCTTCTCGTGCAGGGTCTCGGACCTGGCGTTGATCATCCGGGCGGCGCCGTCGGGGTTCTTGGCCCAGGACGGCACCAGCCCCCACTTCAGGACGCGGAGCTGGCGAACCGGACGCGGATCCGGAGCGTCTTTGACGGGACGGTCGAGGACGACGAGGACCTCCTTGGTCGGCGCCACGTTCCAGTCGGGCGCCAGGGACTCCTCCGGCTCCCACTTCTCGACGCCGAAGGCCTCCACGAGGTCCTCGGGGCTACGACTGGCTGCATACCGTCCGCACATGGCTGCCACACTGCCATGGCACCCGACCACCACCGCAAGGAGTCCGCCACTTCATGGACAGCAGCTCTACGGCCGGCCTCTGGGACCGGCTCACGGGGATACAGACGGCGCCCGACCTGTGGCTGGTGATCGTGACGGGGGTGGCGGCGCTGGCCGCCGTGGGGCCGCGCCCGCTGTGGCGCCTCTCGCGCAACGCGGTCACCATCGCGCACGAGGGCGGGCACGGCCTGCTGGCGCTGCTCACCGGGCGGCGCCTGGACGGCATACGCCTGCACTCCGACACCAGCGGCGTCACGGTCAGCCGGGGCAAGCCGACGGGCCTCGGCATGGTCCTGACGGCGGCCGCCGGGTACACCGCCCCCTCGCTGCTCGGGCTCGGCGGGGCCGCGCTGCTCTCCGCGCACCGGATCACGCTGCTGCTGTGGGCGGCGACCGCCCTGCTCGTGGTGATGCTGGTGATGATCCGCAACGCGTACGGGGCGCTGACGGTGATCCTGACCGGCGGAACCTTCCTGCTGGTGTCCTGGCTGGCACCCGCGGAGGTCCAGGCCCTCTTCGCGTACGCGGTGGTGTGGTTCCTGCTGCTGGGCGGGGTGCGGCCGGTCTTCGAGCTCCAGGCCAAGCGCCGGGGCGGTGGCGCACCCGATTCCGACGCCGACCAGCTGGGACGGCTCACGCACGTCCACCCGGTGGTGTGGCTGGTCCTCTTCCACGTCGTCGCGCTCTGCTCCCTCGTCGGCGGCGGCCGCTGGCTGCTCGGCCTCTGAGACGGCGTCGCGATCAAGATCCGGCGCCGGGCGGAGCCACTAAAGTGGGGGCCATGACCGATTCCCCCGCGCTCCCCGCCCTCTGGCCCGCTCCGCTCGCCGAAGCGGCCGTACACGCCACCGTCACGGTGCCCGGGTCCAAATCGGTCACCAACCGGGCCCTGGTGCTGGCCTCCCTCGCCGCCGAGCCCGGCTGGGTGCGCCGCCCGCTGCGCTCGCGCGACTCCCAGCTGATGTCGGACGCCCTGCGCGCGATGGGCGTGGGCATCGAGGAGACCGTCTCCTCCAGCTCCGCCGGCGACGGCGCGAGCGGCGAGGCCTGGCGGGTCATCCCGGCGGCGCTGCACGGCCCGGCCACGGTCGACGTCGGCAACGCGGGTACGGTCATGCGCTTCCTCCCGCCCGTCGCCACCCTTGCCGCGGGCGACATCCGCTTCGACGGCGACGCCCGCGCCTACGAGCGTCCGCTGGGTCAGGTCATCACCGCGCTGCGCACGCTCGGCGCCCGCATCGACGACGACGGCCGGGGCGCGCTGCCGCTGACCGTGCAGGGCGGCGGGGCGCTGGAGGGCGGCGTCGTCGAGATCGACGCGACCAACTCCTCCCAGTTCGTCTCCGCGCTGCTGCTCTCCGCCCCTCGCTTCAACCAGGGCGTCGAGGTACGGCACGTGGGCACCAACCTGCCGTCCATGCCGCACATCCGGATGACGGTGGAGATGCTGCGCGCGGCGGGCGCCCAGGTCGACACCCCCGAGGCCGGCGGCGAGAAGAACGTGTGGCGGGTCTCCCCCGGCGCCCTGCTGGGCCGCGACATGGTCGTGGAACCGGACCTCTCCAACGCCCAGCCCTTCATGGCGGCCGCCCTGATCACCGGCGGCACGGTCACGATCCCGGACTGGCCGCGCCGCACCACGCAGCCCGGTGACGCGCTGCGCCGGATCTTCACGGAGATGGGCGGCTCCTGCGAGCTGACCGACGACGGCCTGGTCTTCTCGGGCACCGGCACGATCCACGGCATCGACGTGGACCTGGGCGAGGTCGGCGAGCTCACGCCGGGCATCGCCGCGGTGGCGGCCCTGGCCGACTCGGAGTCCGTGCTGCGCGGGGTCCAGCACCTGCGGCTGCACGAGACCGACCGGCTGGCCGCGCTGACCAAGGAGATCAACGCGCTCGGCGGCGACGTCACCGAGACCGCGGACGGACTGCACATCCGGCCGCGCCCGCTGCACGGCGGCACCTTCCACACGTACGACGACCACCGGATGGCCACCGCGGGCGCGGTGATCGGTCTGGCGGTGGACGGCGTGCTCATCGAGAACGTGGCGACGACCGCGAAGACCCTGCCGGACTTCCCGGCGATGTGGGCGGACATGCTCGCCGGGACCTCCGGCGCTCCCGCGGCCGCCGCGGCTCCCGCGGCCTCCGGCGCCCCGGGGGCCCGTACGGGTGCGGGTGCGTCCGGGACGTCCTCCGGCGGCCCCTCCCGGGCCGGAGCGGGTGCGGGAGCGTAGGGCCCGTCATGCGCAGGTACGGCAAGAACACCGACGAGGACGACATCCCGTCCCGCCCCAACCGCAAGGGCAACCGGCCCCGGACCACCATCCGGCCCAAGCACGAGGACGCCTCGGAGGGCTTCGTCCTGACCGTCGACCGGGGCAGGCTGACCTGTCTGGTCGAGGACCGCACCGTGCACGCGATGAAGGCCCGCGAGCTGGGCCGCAAGGCGGCGGTGGTCGGCGACCGGGTCTGGATCGTCGGTGACCTGTCGGGCAAGAAGGACACCCTCGCCAGGATCGTGCGGATCGAGGAGCGCCGCTCGGTCCTGCGGCGCACCGCGGACGACGACGACCCGTACGAGCGCGTGGTCGTCGCCAACGCCGACCAGCTCGCGATCGTCACGGCCCTGGCCGATCCGGAGCCGCGGCCGCGCATGATCGACCGCTGCCTGGTGGCGGCGTACGACGCGGGGCTGGAGCCGCTGCTGGTGCTCACCAAGTCGGATCTGACGGCCGCCGACAAGATCCTGGAGATCTACTCGACGCTCGGCGTGAACTACGTGGTGACCAACCGCGAGGAGCTCGCGACGGGCGACGCCGCCGACCGGGTCCGCGAGCGCCTCAACGGCCGGATCACCGCCTTCGTCGGGCACTCCGGCGTCGGCAAGACCACCTTGGTGAACTCGCTGGTCGCCGAGGGCCGCCAGCGCGCCACCGGACACGTCAACGCGGTCACCGGCCGCGGCCGGCACACCACCACCTCGGCGCTCGCCCTGCCGCTGCCGTCGGGCGACGGCTGGGTCATCGACACCCCGGGCGTGCGCTCCTTCGGCCTGCACCACGTGGACCCGTCCCGGGTCATCCTGGCCTTCCCCGACCTGGTGCCCGGTACGGAGGGCTGCCCGCGCGCCTGCAGCCACGACGAGACGGACTGCGCGCTCGACAAGTGGGTGGAGGACGGCCACGCGGACCAGGCCCGGCTGTACTCGCTGCGGCGGCTGCTGGAGACCCGCGAGCGCCGCGACGGCGACTGACCGGCCCCCTCGCGGCCCGGCCCGCGGCCCTGTCCGCGGCCCTGTCCGCGGCCTCCCCGCGGGCCGCCCCGCCGCGTCCGGCGGGGTTTGCGGACGGCCGCGCCTGGTAAAGGCATACTCGCACCGAGTGGCGCGCAGGTTCGGGCCCGGACCCCGGCCCGGCCGCGCCACGTGAGGCGGGGAGGCATTCGACATGGCGTGGCTGCTGGTCGTGGTCGCGGGGATCCTGGAGACCGGTTTCGCGGTGTGCCTCAAGCTTTCCCACGGGTTCACCCGGCTCTGGCCGACCATCGCCTTCGCGTGCTTCGCGCTCGGCAGCTTCGGCCTGCTGACCCTGGCGCTCAAGAAGCTGGACGTGGGCCCGGCGTACGCGGTGTGGACGGGCATCGGAGCGGCCGGGACGGCGATCTACGGCATGGTCTTCCTCGGCGACCTGGTCTCCACCCTCAAGCTCGTCTCGATCTCGCTGGTCATCCTCGGTGTCATCGGGCTCCAGCTGTCCGGTTCGGCTCACTGAGCAGGCGCAGCATCTCCCGCGCGTCCGGTTCCTCCCCGGGGGCGACCACGTAGGAGAGGGCGAGCCGTACGACGAGCTCGCACCGCCGGGCGTCCTCCCGCGGGGCCAGCGCCCCGGCGGCCCGGTCGCGCACGGCGCGGGCCAGCTCGCCCGGCCCCGGCGCCCGCCCGGCCGCGGGCAGCTCCGGGTCCCAGGCCCCGGTGAGCAGGGCCCGTACGAGGGGACGGGCGCGCGCCGCCCGTACGGTCCACTCCGCTACGGCGGCGAGCCGTTCGGCGTCCTCGGCCGGCGCGGCCAGGGCCCGGTCCACCCCGTCGAGGTACCGTTCGGCCTCCCGCCGGACCAGGGCGCGGCCCAGCCCGGCCTTGCCGCCGAACTCGTTGTACAGGGTCTGGCGGGACACTCCCGCGGCCGCGGCCACCTCGACCATCCGGACGGCGGGCCAGGGGCGGGCCGAGAGCGCGGCTCCCGCCGCGTCCAGTAAGGACTCCCGGGCTGCCGGCATGGGTCGCCTCCCCCCTCCGGGCGTCCCGACGGGCTTTCCCGCCGGGCCCCCTCCGCCAGAGTTGACGGGGCGACAGATCCTGTCAAGGGCGCGTCCCGGGCGCGGAGGCGGCGCGATACTGTTCGGCCATGTCCGAGTATGACGATGACCTGCGCCTTGCCCTCGACCTCGCCGACGCGGCGGACGCCGCCACGATGGAGCGTTTCCGTGCCCTCGACCTGGTGGTCGAGACGAAGCCGGACATGACCCCGGTGAGCGAGGCGGACAAGGCCGCCGAGGAGATCATCCGGGCCGGGATCGCCGCCGCCCGCCCCGACGACGCGATCCTCGGCGAGGAGTACGGCCTGGAGGGCACCGGCCCGCGCCGCTGGGTCGTGGACCCGATCGACGGGACGAAGAACTACGTGCGCGGGGTCCCCGTGTGGGCCACCCTGATCTCCCTGATGGCCGAGGGCTCCGACGGGGTCTTCCGCCCGGTCGTCGGCGTGGTGTCCGCGCCGGCTCTGGGCCGCCGCTGGTGGGCGGCGCAGGGCGGCGGCGCGTTCGCGGGCGGCGCGCTCGGCGGTACGACGGCGATCGGCGTCTCGAAGGTGGCCGGGCTGGGCGACGCCTCGTTCGCGTACTCCTCGCTGTCCGGCTGGGAGGAGCAGGGCCGGCTCCCCGGCTTCCTGGACCTGACCCGGGCCTGCTGGCGCACCCGCGGCTACGGCGACTTCTGGCCGTACATGATGGTCGCCGAGGGCTCGCTCGACCTGTGCGCCGAGCCGGAGCTGAACCTGTGGGACATGGCCGCCATCGCGGTCGTCGTCCAGGAGGCGGGCGGCCGCTTCACCAGCCTCGACGGGGAGGCCGGCGTGCACGGCGGGAACGCCGCCGCCTCGAACGGACTGCTCCACGAGGAGATGCTGGGCCTGTTGCGCCCGCGCGCCTGATCCCCGCTCCGGCGCGGGCCCGCGGGCCCGGTCCGCGCTACGCGCCTCCTTGCTGACCCTCCGTGTCCGTGGGAATCTGAGGATCCGCCCGCTTGTGCCTTTGTGAACGACTTCTCAATCGGCACCCTTCCAGGCGGGCGGACTCACCCCCAGGAGGTGGCTCTCTTCATGCTCGTCCGCGACGCAATGAGCTCCGTGATCCTCACCCTCGGCCCCGCACACACCCTGCGGCAGGCGGCCTGTCTGATGTCCGGCCGGCGCGTGGGCGCGGCCGTCGTCCTCGACCCCGAGCACAGCGGGGTCGGCATCCTGACCGAGCGCGACATCCTCAACTCCATCGGCGCGGGACACGATCCCGACCACGAGTCCGTGGGGGCGCACACGACCAACAACGTCGTGTTCTGCACCCCGGAGGCCACCGTGCAGGAGGCCGCCGAGGCCATGGCGAACGGGGGCTTCCGGCACCTCATCGTGCTGGAGCACGGCGGCCCGGTGGGCATAGTCTCGGTGCGCGACGTGATCCGCTGCTGGGTCCCGAGCCGGCGCCGCACCGCCGAACTGGCGGGCTGAACGGCAGGAGGGCCGGATCCCCGTCGGGGATCCGGCCCTCCTGTGTTCGACGAGCGGCGGGGTTCTAGCCGCGGAGGGCCTGGACCGCGGCGTCGAGCCGCTTGCCGAAGTCGCCGTCCGCCTGGCGGAAGTTGTTGACCGCCCGCTCGACGATGTCGTCACGGGAGACCTTGGCGATGAAGCCGGCCAGGTTCTCCACCAGACGGGACTTCTCGTCCTCCGAGTACAGGCGGTAGAGGTTGCCCGCCTGGACGAAGTCGTTGTCCTCGCGGTGGACCGGCGCGGCGTGGTTGCCCGTGCCGCCCGTCAGCGCGACCGGCTGCCACAGCGGGCGGTCCGTCTGGTGCGGGCCGCCGAAGCTGTTGGGCTCGTAGTTCTTCGCGCCCTTGTGGCGGCCGTCGTACAGGTGGCCGTCGCGGGAGTGGGTGCGCGCCTCGGTGGCGTGCGGACGGTTGACCGGCAGGTGGTCGGCGTTGATGCCGACGCGGTAGCGGTGGGCGTCGCCGTAGCCGAAGAGGCGGCCCTGGAGCATCTTGTCCGGGGACGGGCCGATGCCGGGGACGAAGTGCGCCGGGGAGAAGATCGACTGCTCGACCTCGGCGAAGACGTTCTCCGGGTTGCGGTTCAGCTCCAGCTTGCCGATCTCGATCGGCGGGTAGTCCGCGTGCGGCCACACCTTGGTGAGGTCGAACGGGTTGAAGCGGTACTCGGCCGCCTCGGCCGCCGGCATGATCTGGACCTGCACGGTCCAGGACGGGAAGTCGCCGCGCTCGATGGCCTCGCGCAGATCGCGCTGGTGCGAGTCGGGGTCCTCGCCGGCGAGCCGGTTGGCCTCGGCCTGGGTGAGGTTCTTGATGCCCTGGTCGGTCTTGAAGTGGTACTTGACCCAGAAGACCTCGCCGGCCTCGTTGTTCCACTGGAACGTGTGCGAGCCGAAGCCGTTCATGTGGCGGTAGGACGCCGGGATGCCGCGGTCGCCGAACAGCCAGGTCACCTGGTGGGTCGACTCGGGCGACAGGCCCCAGAAGTCCCAGACGTTGTCCGCCTCCTGCGAGCCCGTGTACGGGTCTCGCTTCTGGGTGTGGATGAAGTCGGGGAACTTGATGGCGTCCTTGATGAAGAACACCGGGGTGTTGTTGCCGACGAGGTCGTAGTTGCCCTCTTCGGTGTAGAACTTCAGCGCCCAGCCCCGGGGATCGCGCACGGCGTCGGCGGAGCCGAGGTTGCCGGCGACCGTGGAGAAGCGCAGGAAGGTCTCGGTCTCCTTGCCGACCTCGGACAGGAACGCCGCCCGGGTCCACTGTGAGACGTCACGGGTCACCGTGAAGGTGCCGTACGCGCCGGCGCCGCGGGCGTGGACCACGCGCTCCGGGATCCGCTCGCGGTTGAAGTGCGCGAGCTTCTCCAGCAGGAGCTGGTCCTGGACCAGGACGGGGCCGCCGACGCCGGCGGTCTCGCTGTTCTGGTTGTCGGCGACCGGAGCTCCGGCCTCCGTGGTGAGCGGTCCCTGCGTCACGTGCGCCTCCTGCGTGGTTGCTGTGCCCTGTCCCTGGCCTGAGCCGTAACCGATCCTACAATAGACATTGTCTAAGTCAAGCAAGCATCCAAGTTCACACCGGTTCGGGAGTTACACCGAGTTCCCCCGCTGTTAAGCTGGCGCTCATGAGTGACCTGCTGGAACGACTTCGCGGACGCGGCTGGCGCATGACGGCCCAGCGGCGCGTCGTGGCCGAGGTGCTCGACGGTGACCACGTTCACCTGACGGCCGACGAGGTGCACGCCCGCGCCGTGGCCAAACTGCCCGAGATCTCCCGTGCGACCGTCTACAACACCCTGGGTGAGCTCGTCACCCTCGGCGAGGTCCTGGAGGTCTCCACGGACCGCCGCGCCAAGCGGTACGACCCCAACGCCCACCGGCCGCACCAGCACCTGGTGTGCGCGCAGTGCGGAGCGATCCGCGACGTCCACCCGGCGGGCGACCCACTGGCCGATCTGCCGGACACCGAGCGCTTCGGCTTCACGGTCTCGGCGGTCGAGGTGACGTACCGCGGCGTCTGCCCGAACTGCGCGGGCGCCTGAACGCAAGCCTGACGGAGAAGGGGCCCGGAGCGCACGCTCCGGGCCCCTTCTCCGTCAGGTCGCCCACGACACGGTCCGGACGGGGCGCGGTCTCCGGCGGGCTTGCGCCCGGGAACGACTCGAGGCCCGGATCCATGGGATCCGGGCCTCGGGCCTTCAGTAGCGGGGACAGGATTTGAACCTGCGACCTCTGGGTTATGAGCCCAGCGAGCTACCGAGCTGCTCCACCCCGCGTCGGTAAACCCGACTCTACGGGGACGCGGACGGCAGATGCAAATCGGTTGACGGGCGGTCGCCGCCCGGACACCGCGCGCCCGGCGACGGCCGGGCGGCGACGGGCCGTCCCGGCCTCCGGCTCAGGCCGACAGTTCCTCGGCCAGCGCCTCCCGCAGGCGGGCCGCCCGCTCGGAGACCTCGGCCGGGCCCAGCTCCATGGCGCGCACGCACCACTTCTGGCCCTCCGCGAGGTCGCCGTGCCGGGCCGCCAGCAGGCCCAGCCGCAGCGCGGCGCGGCCGTGCCCGGCGACCGCCGCGCGGGTCCACCACAGCGCCGCCTCGGGCTCGCTGCCCTCGCGGGCCAGCAACAGGCCGAGGTTGAACGCCCCGTTGCGGGAGCCGGCCTCGGCCGCCTCCCGGTACCACCGCGCGGCGACCGCCAGGTCACCCCGGGCGGCGGCCAGCATGCCGACCCGCACCTGCGCCCGGCGGTGCCCCAGCTCGGCGGCCCGCTCGTACCACTCCTCGCTCTCGGTCCGCTCGGCGCCGCCCGCCGACTCGCCCAGCGCCAGCGGCTCCGGCGGCGGGGCCAGCGACTCCAGCAGCGAGGCCAGCCGGAAGGCGGCCTCCGCGCTCCCGCCGCCCGCCGCGCACCGCAGGTGCCGCTCGGCGGCCCGCTCCTCACCGTCGCGGACCAACGCGATGCCGACCTGGAGCGCCGCGTCGGTGTGCCCCGCCGAAGCGGCTCGCTCGTACCACTTCAGAGCCGTACGGTCCTCGTCCCGGCTGGCGAACAGGATGCCGAGGTTGAAAGCGGCGTCGACGCTGCCCGCCTCGGCGGCCTTGGAGAACCACGGTTCGGCGCCCTCCGCGTCCCCGCCCTGCAGCAGCAGGATCGCCAGCGCGTTGGCCGCCTCGCGGTGCCCCGCGTACGCGGCCCGCCGGTACCACTGCTCGGCCTGCGCGGTCCGGTCCTGTGCGACGCACAGCAAAGCAAGGTTGTACGCCCCGTTTTGATCGCCCGCGTCCATGGCGGACCGGTACCAGCGCTCCGCGGTCTGGGTCTCCCCGCGCGCGGCGTGCAGCGCGCCCAGCGCGTTGGCGGCGTTGCCGTCGCCGTCCCGCGCGGCCCGGTTCCACCAGGCGGCGGCACTCTCCTCGTCCCCGGCGTCGCGCAGCAGGAAGCCGAGGGCGCACGCGGCACGGGCCTCCCCCTGCTTGGCGGAGGTGAGGTACCAGCGCCCGGCCTCCTTGAGCTCCCCGCGCGCCTCCAGGAGGGCGCCCAGGTGGAGCGCGGCCCGGCGGTGTCCGCGCGCGGCGGCCTGCCGGTACCACTGCTCGGCCTCGCCCGGATCGCCCTTGCGCAGGTGGCGCGCCAGCCGGTACGCGGCCTCGCGGTGCCCCTGTTCCGCGGCGGCCCGGAACCAGCGCTCGACGCCCTTGTCCCCGCGGTGCTCCAGCAGGTCCGCCAGCCCGTACGCGCCCAGGGCGTGGCCGGATTCCGCCGCCTGGCGCAGCCAGTACTCGGCAGCGGGCTCGTCGCCGCGTTCGCGGAAGTGGCGGCCCAGGGCGTGCGCGGCCGGAGCGGATCCGGCCACGGCGGCGACCCGCCACCAGCCGGCGGCCTCGTCCGGGTAGCCCCGCTGGTGCAGGAGCACACCGAGGTTGTTCGCGGCGGCCCGGTCGCCCTCACCGGTCGCCCCGCGCAGGTACGGCTCGGCCCCGTCCAGGTCGCCGCGGCGCAGCAGGAGGGCGCCGAGCACGCTCATGGCCCCGGGGTCGCCCTTGTCGGCGGCCACCCGGTGCCGGGCTTCGAGCTCGGCGTCGCTCGCCGCGTCGGTCTCGGCGAACACGTCCTCCGCGAAATCCGCATCGGTCAGTACGGTCTGCGCGTTGACAGCGGGAACCGTCTCGCCGGCTCCCGTACCCGGCTCGGCCTCCGCCCTCACAAACCGCCCTGTCTCCAGCAGAGTTGACCTGTCCCCCATAAATCCCATCGTCGCATCACCTGCTACCCGCGTACACCTGGTATGTCGCAGCCAGTGAGGTCACTACAGCGTTTTGTCGACATGCCCACAGATAGCTAAGTCAAACACGCTCCACCCCCAACTCACCCGTCTCAGCGACCCGCGTGTCCGACCGGACCGCCCCCATGGACGAACTCACGGAGCGCGAACCCACGGACCACCAACCCACGGACCAGGAACCAACGGACCACGACCGGACCGCACTCGGGGCCCGGACGCGACGAAGGCCCGGATCCCATGGATCCGGGCCTTCGTCTTCAGTAGCGGGGACAGGATTTGAACCTGCGACCTCTGGGTTATGAGCCCAGCGAGCTACCGAGCTGCTCCACCCCGCGTCGGTAGACAAACAGTACCACGGGCGCGGGACGGTCCCGTACCGACGGTCCGGCCGCACGGCGGTGCCGCGCGGCCGGACCGTTCGGGCTAACCGCTCGGCTGGGGTGCCGTCAGCTTCGCCTCGGCGTCGATCGCCCGCTTCAGCGCCGCCTTGATGTCCTCCTGCGCCTTGCCGAAGGCGGTCCAGTCGCCGGCCTGCCTGGCCTTCTCGGCGTCCTCGATGGCCTTCTGCGCGTCACCGAGGGCCGCCTTGACCGTGGGGTCCTGAACGACGGGCGGCGTCACGGTGCCCTCGCCCGGGGGCTGGTCCGGCGGGACGGGAACGGTCGGGGCCTCGGCCCCGAAGACCACGTTCAGCGCCTTCTCCAGCGTGTCCTCGAAGGCCGTCTGGCCGCCGTAGGTCACGAGCACCTTGCGCAGCAGCGGGTACTTCAGCCCGGAGCTGCGCACGTAGACCGGCTCGACGTAGAGCATGCCGCCGTCGAGCGGGACCGTGAGCAGGTTTCCGTACTCGACCTCGGAGTCGCCGCCCCGCAGGAGGCGGATGGACTCGGCGATCTTGGGTTCGGACTGGAACTTGCTCTGGACCTGCTTGGGGCCGTCGACCGGCTTGCTGGTCGGCAGCTTCAGCAGGCTGATCTTGCCGTAGTCCGGGGTGCCCGGATCGGCGTTGACCGCCATGAAGGCGCTCAGGTTGTCCCGCTCATTCGGCGTGAACGTCGTCGTGAGCGAGAAGACCTGGTCCTTCTCCGTCTGGCCCGGCATCTTCATCGACAGGTAGTACGGCGGGACCGCCGTGCCGGCCTTGGTGGTCGGGTCGTCGGGGACGGCCCAGGCCTCACTGCCGCTGAGGAAGGTCTGCGGGTCGGTGACGTGGTAGCGCGTCAGCAGCTCTCGCTGGACCTTGAAGAGGTCCTGCGGGTAGCGCAGGTGGTCCATGAGCGGCTTGGAGATCTCGCTCTTGGCCTTCACCGTGCCCGGGAACGCCTTCATCCAGGTCTTCAGGACCGGGTCCTCGGTGTCCCACTGGTACAGGTCGACCGTGCCGTCGTACGCGTCGACGGTGGCCTTCACCGAGTTCCGGATGTAGTTGACCTGGTTCTCCTGGGCCACCACGGCGCGCTGGCTGTTGGTGAGCGAGTCCGCGGTGCTCTGGCCCAGGGTGGTGCGCGAGGCGTAGGGGTAGCCGTTGGTCGTCGTGTACGCGTCGACGATCCACTTGACCTTGCCGTCGACGACCGCCGGGTACGGGGCGCCGTCGATGGTCAGCCACGGGGCGACGGCTTCGACGCGCTCCTTGGGCGTGCGGTTGTACAGGATGCGCGAGCCGTCGCCGATGGCCCCGGAGTAGAGGATCTGCGGCTCGCTGAAGGTGAGCGCGTAGGCAGCCCGGTTGATCGGGTTCTGCAGGCTGACGCCGGAGTTGCCCTGGTAGCTGGTCTCCTTCTCGCCCTGGTCGTCCGAGTAGTCGAGCTCCTTCTGCGGTCCGCCGACGATCGAGTACTGCTTCGTCTGCTCGCCGTAGTAGATGCGCTGCTCGAAGTCCGTGCCGAACATGCCCTTGGAGGGCAGGTCGGACTGGGTGAAGTCCGGGGCGCCCTGGTCACCGACGGTGGTGCCCTTGGCGGCGACCACGCCGTAGCCGTGGGTGTATTTGAAGTGGTCGTTGATCCAGTTGTTCTTGGGGATGCCGCCGATGTTCAGCTCGCGCAGGCCGATCACCGTGTCCTGTCCGCTGTACCGGTCCACGGCGAGCGTGGACGGGAAGGCGTAGTAACCCTTGACCTGCTGGAGCTGCTGGAACGCCGGCGAGACGATGTTCGGGTCGAGCAGCCGCACGCTGGCGGTCGTGTCGGCCGCCTGGCGCAGCTTGGCCTTGTCGGTCCCCGCGGCCGGGACGCCGGGGTAGTCCTTCACCTCGGAGTCGGTGACGCCGTAGGCGTCGCGCGTGGCCTTGATGTTCTTCTGGACGTACGGGGATTCCTTGGCCTGCTCGTTCGGCTGGACCTGGAACTTCTGCACGATCGCCGGGTACAGCCCGCCGATCAGGATCGCCGAGAGCACCATCAGGCCGAAGCCGATCACCGGCAGCTGCCAGGTACGGCGCCACAGCGTCGCGAAGAACAGCACGGCGCAGATCGCGGCGATGGCGACGAGGATCGTCTTGGCGGGCAGGTAGGCGTTGGCGTCGACGTACCGCAGGCCGGTCCAGTTGTCCGCCGCCTTGAAGTCGCTCGACTTCACCGCGAGGCCGTACCGGTCGAGCCAGTACGCGACGGCCTTGAGCGTCACGAACAGGCCGAGCAGCACCGACAGGTGCCCGGTCGCCGCGGCGGTGGCCCGGGCGCCCGGGCTGGTCACGCGCAGTCCGCCGTACAGGTAGTGCACGACGGCCGCGGCGATCACCGAGAGCACGACCGCGGCGAAGCCGAAGCCGAGCATGAAGCGGTACCAGGGCAGGTCGAAGGTGTAGAACGACACGTCCAGGTTGAACTGCGGGTCGTTCTGGCCGAAGGCCACCCCGTTCACGAACATCAGCCAGGTCTTCCACTGGCCGGCCGCCGAGGCACCCGCGATCAGGCCGACGAGCACCGCGATGCCCAGCAGCAGCCACTTCTTGAACGGGGCGATGCTCATCCGGTAGCGGTCGAGGCTCTGCTGTTCCATCGACATCGCGCTGAGCGGCGGCCGCAGCCGGTGGGCCAGCCAGATGTTGAATCCGACGGCGCCCGACATCAGCAGACCGAAGACGGCGAAGAGCCCGATCTTGGTCCACAGCGTGGTGGTGAAGACGCTGGAGTACTTCACGGAGCGGAACCAGAGCCAGTCCGTCCAGAAGCCCGCGAACATGATGAAGAGCATGGCCAGGACGGCCAGTACGCCCAGGGTCATGAGGAGAGTGCGGGCCCGCCGGGACGGGCGGCCGACTCTCATCCGTGGCCCCGAAGGGCCTCCGCCGCGGTCCGGCATCTGGAAAGCCAAGGTGCGCACCTCGAAAGTCGCTGTCTGGTAATGAACGGGCCCCCGATCGTAGAGCCCACTCAGTGAACTTACTGAGGCTTTAGTCAGTTCCCGGTATCAGGTGGAAAGGAGGCAGGATGTTGCCCATGTCCAACCTTTCTCCTTCCCCCGGCACTCCCATGGCGGCCAGTCCGCTGACCCGTGCCTGTCTCGAGATCGACGAGTACGCGGCCGGACTCGGCTGGGACAAGCCCGCCCGGCTGTTCGCGCTCGTCGACACCGCCCGGCTCAAGAGGCAGGAGCCGCGCCTGGCGGGCCAGCTCGGTCTCGACCAGGACGACGCCGGCAAGTCCTCCCTCACCCCGATCGAGCAGGACGAGGTCCCGGCCGGGACCCCGCTCGACAAGTTCCTCGGCACCATCGCGTGGCCGGACGCGGTCGTCGGCTGCGCCCTGACAGTGGAGCGGCTGATGCTGCCGCCGTCGGCGGAGGCCTCCGTACCGGAGGGGCTGAGCGACAAGCAGCTGTCCCGCTGGGTCGCCGGTCACCCGGAGCGCCAGGAGGTGCGCCTCACGGTGGCCGTGCTGCGCGACGGCTCGCGCGAGTCGGCCGTGCGGCTGCGGGAGAAGGACTCCTCGACCGAGGTGCTCACCGGCGGGGGTCTGGTGCCCGGTCTGGCCGAGGCGCTGGCGGCCACCTTCTCGTAGCGGCACCGGGGCCCGGGGGACCGGTCAGGGCGCGGCTTCGCAGCGCGTGAGCCCGGCCGTGTCCCCCTTGCCGATCTTCTCCAGGGCGGCCGTGGCGTCGCCGATGGTGGAGACCTTCACCAGCGTCAGGCCGTCGGGCACGTCGCGGGCCGCGGCGGCGCAGTTCTCGGCGGGCGTCAGGAAGAACCGGGCACCGGCCTGGCGGGCGCCGATGGTCTTCATCTGGATGCCGCCGATCGGGCCGACCTTGCCCGCGTCGTCGATGGTGCCGGTGCCGGCGATGAACTTCCCGCCGGTCAGGTTCTCGGGCGTCAGCTTGTCGACGATGCCGAGGGCGAACATCAGGCCCGCGCTCGGACCGCCGACGTCGGCGAGCTTGATGTCGATGGCGAACGGCAGCGTGTGGTCGGTGCCGGCCCGGATGCCGACGATCGCGTGGCCGTCGTCCTCGGCCTTGGCGGCGGTGACGGTGACCTTGCCGGAGCCGGTGGGCTCGCGGTTCGCCTTCGCCGCCTCGGCCGCCTCGGCGGCGGGCACGACGGTGAACTCGACGGGCTCACCGGGCTTGTGCTTGGTGACGAGCTTGGCCACGTCCCCGGGCGCCGTGACGGGAGTGCCGTCGACGGCCTTGACCACGTCGCCGGCGTGCAGCCGGCCCTCGGAAGGGCTGTTCTTGACGACCGAGGAGACGATCACGCGGGCGGTGACCGGGATGCCGAGCTGCTTCAGGGCGGCGACCTTGGCGCTCTGCTGCGACTGCGTGAACTCCTCGGCGTTCTCCTGAGTGGACTGCTCGTTCGTCTTGCCGTCGGGGTAGAGGTTCTCGTGCGGCACGACGATGTTGTCGTCGGCCAGCCAGCCGTACACCGCTTCCAGCAGGTTCATGTTGAAGTCCGCACTGGTGACGCGGACCGTCGTCATGTTGAGGTGGCCGCTGGTCGGGTACGTCGTGCGCCCCGAGATGTTGAGCACGGGCTCGCCGTGCGAGTCCCCCAGGGTGTTCACCGTCGGACCCGGGCTCATCTCCGAGTACGGGACCTTGATGAAGACGCCTGCGCAGAGCAGCGCGAACAGCACGAGGGTGGAGGCGAGCATCGTCGCGGTGCGGCGTGGCATGGATCCGACAGTACGGGACGGGCCTCTGGGGCGGCCCGTGGGGCCGGGCCGTACGGGGGCCCGGCGGGGAAGTCTCAGGGGATTCTCACGGGACGCGTCATACGGCGTCTGAACCGGAGTGGGCCTCCGCCTTCGCCCTCGCCCGATCGGCCGTGCCCGCCGGATCGGTGTCGCCTGTGTAACCGGTCCTGCCCATGGCCTCGCGGAACCGCGCGTAACCAGCGAGTTCCGATATGTCGCCTTGGGTGCGGTCGCGTGCCGCCCAGCTGCCCCATATCGCCGCTCCGATCGCGGCGAACAGCGGAATCAGCAACCACGCCAGTGACGCCATGGGCGTGCCTCCCTATCCCGGTGATGCGTGTCGTCGTGGCTTCAACGCTCGTGCCCGGAAAGGGGTTACGCAAATCGAGGGCGTGTTGCGCGGCCGAACGGGTGCGACGTTACCCCCTGCCGGGGACGCTCCCCCGTGCGGGGCCCGGCCCGCGCCGGACGGGCGCCCGCCGGGCCGGAGCGGCCCGTCTCAGCAGGCGCCGACCCACTCCTCCGTGCCGTCCGCGAAGGTCTGGTGCTTCCAGATCGGCACCTCGTGCTTGAGGTCGTCGATCAGCATCCGGCAGGCCTCGAAGGCCTCGCCCCGGTGCGGACAGGACACGGCGACGACGACCGCCAGGTCGCCGACGGAGAGGTCGCCGACGCGGTGCACGGCCGCCAGGGCGCGGACCGGGTACCTGGCCACGACGCGCTCGGCCACCCGGCGCATCTCGGCCTCGGCGGTCGGGTGGCAGGAGTAGCCGAGCGAGTCGACGTCCGCTCCGCTGTCGTGGTTGCGCACCGTGCCGACGAAGAGCGTCGTACCGCCCGTCGCGTCGTCGCCGACGGCCTGGAATACCTCGTCGATCGAAAGCGGGGTCTCGCGGATCCCGAGCAGGCGGATCGGGTCCTGAGCGGCCTGCTCGCCGGGGTGGTCGAAGTGCGGTGCCATGGCGTCCATCGTGCCCTAGGCGCCGACGCGGCGGAATAGCCGTTTCGCCCGGGGCCCGGCTCCCGGGTTGGGAGCCTCCTACAGGAAACCGCTGGTGGCGCCCGTGTCCGTGCCCCCGGCGGGGGACGGACACGGTGGCGCCGGATCCGGGCGGGGCGTCAGATGCCGCGGCGCTTGCGGGCGCGGCGGACCGCTGCCGCGGCGCCCAGCAGGGCCACGGTGGCGCCGGCCGCTCCGGCCGCCGTGGCCGCGTCCTTGCGGCCCAGGCGGCGGCCGGCGACGGTGTGCCGCCCCGCGACCTCCTGGAGGAGCTCGGCGAGCACCTCCTCGTTGGTCCAGCGCGGCCGCCAGCCGGCCGCGTGCAGGCCGCTGACGCTGACCACCCACGGGTGCATGGTGTACGCCAGGTCGCCCGCCGGGGACGGGGTCAGGCCGATCCGGTGCAGCCGGGCCGCCGCGCCCAGCGCGACCGCCGAGGGGAGTTCCATGCGGCGGATGCCGCTGAGCTCCTCGACCTCCTCCTGCTCCAGCCAGCCCTCGCAGCCCACCGCGAGCTCCCCCTCGACCTTCTCCAGGGCGGCGTACTCCAGCGCGCTGACCAGGTCCTCCACGTGGCAGAACTGCCAGGTGGGGCGGGAGCCCGCCACCACGAGCAGGCGCGGGGACTCGAAGTACCGGGTCAGCGAGGTGTCCGTACCGCCGACCAGGACCGCCGGGCGGACCACCGTGACGTTCAGTCCGGGGTGCGCGCGGGGTGCCCGGCGGCCGAGCCGCTCGATCTCCAGCAGGTCGCCCACACCGGTGGCCTCGGCGGTGGCCCGCAGCTCGGAGTCCTCCGAGAGCGGGATGTCGTTGTCCGGCAGGGCCCCGTAGACCATCGCGGAGGTGCAGAGCACCACCCGGTGCACGCCAGCCGCCGCGGCGGCCGTCAGCACGGTCTGGGTGCCGCGCACGTTGTACGCGGTGCGGGCCGCCGGGTCGGACTCCAGGCCGAGGTCCAGGGCGAGGTGGACCACGACGTCCGCGCCGCGCAGTTTCTCGGCGATCGCGGGGTCGCGCACGTCCAGCACGTGCCATTGCGCGTCCGCGCAGTCCCCGCGCCGTTCGTCGATCGCGACGACCTGTTTGACCTCCTCGGAGGCGGCCAGCAGGGTCACCAGGGCAGCGCCGACACCCGACGCGGCGCCGGTCACGGCGATCACGGGGCCTCGCGCGGCGGGGTTTCGCGGCCGGCGAACGCCGTGGGCGCTGTCGCCGGGCTCGGGGCGGATTTCGGCGTCGTCGGTCGCGCGAACCTGTGGATCTGGGGAACTCACCGGGCGTCTCCAGCGGTTGTCTTCAGTGGGGACGCGCCGTGACGCGTACCCACCAGGTGATGTCCATCCTGCCGCAGCCCAGGAGTCGGCGGAGCACCGAGCCCGTAAGCGGCTGGGGTGTCTACGCTGGGTGGTGTTGTCGGACCATTGCCCGTCGGCTCCCGCCGGCGGCCCTACGAGCCGAGGAAACCCGTGAGCGACACCCCATTCGGATTCGGCCTTCCGCCGGAGGAGCCGGAAGACGGCGACGAGGGCAAGAAGAAGGGCAATCAGGGCGGCCAGGGCGGCCCGCAGAATCCGTTCGGGTTCCCCGGCATGGGCCTTCCGGGCGGCGTGGGCGGCCCGGGCGGCGCGGACAACCCGTTCGCCGCCATGTTCGGCTCGATGGACCCGAACGACCTGGGTGCGGCCTTCCAGCAGCTGGGCCAGATGCTGAGCTACGAGGGCGGTCCCGTGAACTGGGGCATGGCCAAGGACATCGCCCGCCAGACCGTCGCCCAGGGCACGGCGGACGGGGTGAAGGACACCAGCGTCGGCCTCGCCGAGAAGTCGGCGGTCGAGGAGGCCCTGCGCCTGGCGGACGTGTGGCTGGACGGCGTGACCTCGCTCCCCTCGGGAGCGAACACCGCCGTGGCCTGGAGCCGCGCCGAGTGGGTCGAGGCGACCCTCCCGGTGTGGAAGGAACTCGTCGACCCGGTCGCCGAGCGCGTCGGCGCGGCCATGGGCGGCGTCCTGCCCGAGGAGATGCAGGCCATGGCGGGCCCGCTGCTCGGCATGATGCGCTCCATGGGCGGGGCGATGTTCGGCCAGCAGATCGGGCAGGCCGTGGGCACGCTCGCGGGCGAGGTCGTCGGCTCCACCGACATCGGGCTGCCCCTGGGCCCGTCCGGCCGGGTCGCGCTGCTGCCGCTGAACATCGAGGGCTTCGGCAAGGACCTGGGCGTCGCCTCGGACGAGGTGCGGCTGTACCTGGCGCTGCGCGAGGCGGCGCACGCCCGGCTCTTCGCCCACGTGCCGTGGCTGCGCTCGCACCTCTTCGGCGCCGTCGAGGCCTACGCCCGCGGCATCAAGGTCGACACCTCGAAGCTGGAGGACGTGGTCGGCCACCTCGACCCGTCGAACCCGGAACAGTTGCAGGAAGCGCTCCAGGGCGGCATGTTCCAGCCCCAGGACACGCCCGAGCAGAAGGCCTCGCTGGCCCGCCTGGAGACGGCGCTCGCGCTGGTCGAGGGCTGGGTCGACGCGGTGGTGCACGAGGCCGCCAAGCCCCGCCTGGGCTCGGCCGACGCCATGCGCGAGACCATGCGCAGGCGGCGCGCCTCGGGCGGCCCCGCGGAGCAGACCTTCGCGACGCTGATCGGTCTGGAGCTGCGTCCGCGCCGGCTGCGCGACGCCTCGCGGCTGTGGGCCTCGCTGACCGACGCGCGAGGCGTGGACGGCCGGGACGGCCTGTGGGAGCACCCCGACATGCTGCCGACCGCCTCCGACCTGGACGACCCGGACGGCTTCGTGCACCGCGAGCAGCTGGACTTCTCCGAGATCGACAAGATGCTCGGCGAGGCCGCGGAGAAGCGCGGCGGTCGTGACGCCGGTCCGGCGGGCCCGTCCGGCCGTGCCGGCGGCGATGAGGGGACCGGGGACGGGACCGGGGGCGAAGAGAAGAAGTGAGCCTGTACGACGACGCCGTCCTCGTCCTGAAGCGGTACGAGGACCAGCCCGACCTGCGCGATGTGTACCTGGAGCACCTGGCCGCCCACCCGGACGGGGTCTACAAGCCCTGCACGGCCGGCCACCTCACGGGCAGCGCGCTGGTGGTCGACCCGGAGCGCGGACGCGTCCTGCTGACCCTGCACAAGAAGCTGGGCATGTGGCTGCAGATGGGCGGCCACTGCGAGCCCGGTGACGCCACCCTGGCGGACGCGGCGCTGCGGGAGGCCGTGGAGGAGTCGGGCATCGCCTCCGGGCTGGCGCTGCTGCCCGGCGGGCCGGTGCGGCTGGACCGGCATCCGATCCCGGCCCCGTGCCACTGGCACCTGGACGTGCAGTACGCCGCGCTGGCCCCGGCCGGTGCGGTGGCGGAGATCAGCGAGGAGTCGCTGGACCTGCGCTGGTTCCCGTACGCGGAGGTGGCGGCGGTGGCCGACACCTCGGTCGTGCGACTGCTGGAGGCGACCCTGGCGCGACTCGGCGGCCCGGGCCGCTGAGCACCCCGCCGCGGGTAGACGGCGGAGGGGCGGTCCCGCGCGGGACCGCACCTCCGCCGTCTACCCGGTCGTCAGTTCCAGGCGTTGTTCTGGTTCTGTCCGTGCGCGCCCTGCTGGCCCATGCCGAACTGCGCGGCGGCGCCCTGTCCGAGCTGGGCGTTCTGCGGCGGCAGCACCTCGCTGGGCTGCACCAGTGCGAAGCCGGTGCCGAGGAAGCTGAGCTCCCAGCCCTCGCCGGTGTTGCCGCGGCGCCGCCAGACTCCGGTGGAATGGGTCTGGGCCTGCATCTGGACCCGCAGCGAGGTGGACCAGGCGACGATGGCGTCCGCGTCGGCGTTGACGTACTTGTCCGGCGTGACCTGCATCATCAGCGGCTGGCCGGAGGTCATCAGGGCGACCTTGCCCCGGCCGGTGATGTTGAGCTGGTACTTGCCTGACCCGGAGATTCCGTACTGGCTGTCCACCGCGATGGCCTCGGTGTGCAGCGTGGAGTCCAGGGCCAGCACGTAGCTGCTGTCGACGGTGAGGCCCTCCTGGTCCACGTCCACGACGTGGACGTACTGGGCCAGGTTGGCGAGGTAGACGGTGCCCTGCCCGGAGCAGCGCATGAGGTCGAGGCCCTCGCCGGTGCGGGCCCGCGCGCCCCGCTGGCTGGTGCTCTGGTACTCGCCGTCGAAGTCGATGATGCCCTGGTAGGCGACCATCGCGCCCTTGCGGGCGAGGACGTCGTCGGTGCCGGTCAGCGAGACCCGCAGCAGCTGCGGGTTCTGGACCGCGTACCGCTCCTGGGACTGCGCCTCGGCGTGGGCGAAAAGTGCGCTCTGCATGATGTGTCCGCTCCCCCTCAGCCCCGGGCCCGGAGCCGGTCGGTGCTGTCCTCGCTGGGCTGTACGACGACGATGCCCTGGCCGGAGAAGGCCATCTGGTAGGCCTCCCCGCTGCCCCGGCCGATCATCGACGAGGCCTTGAAGCTGCGCTTCCCCTTGACCTTGAGGTTCGGGGACCAGGCGACGAGTGCGTCGGGGTCCACGTACGTCTCGTCGTCGCCGCGGCCGCAGTCGACCACGATCGGCGTGCCGCGGGAGGTGATGGCGACCCAGCCGGTGCCGGAGACCTGCACGTTGAACAGGCCCTGGCCGGCGAACTTCGCCATGCCCTTGACCCGTTCGACGCCCCACTGGAGGTGGGCGTCGAAGGCGAGCAGGTTGCTGCCGTTGACCGACAGGGCGTCGTTGTCGAGGTTGATGACGACGACGTCCGCGCCGTAGTCGGCGAGGTAGAGCAGCCCGTCGCCGGTGCACTTCATCAGCGGGGCGCTCTCGCCGGTGAGCCACTGCGAGGCCATCTGGCGCACGGCCGGCGGGTTGGGCTCGTACTGGACGAAGCCCTCGTACGCGACCATCGAGCCGGTGCGCGCGAAGAGGTCCTGGCCGCTCTGCATGGCGACCTTGAGCATGGCCCGGCCGTGGTTCTCCATGCGGGCCGTGACGGGGCTCGGGGCGTAGCCCGCGAGCTGCTGGTTCATTGCGTTCATGTCGGGCTCCCTCAGACCTCGTACGGCTGGACGACGATGAAGTTGCCGGGAGCACCGCGGAACTGGAGGTTCACGGTCTCCCCGCTGTGACCGGGGTAGGCGTTGCGCCGGAGCCGGACCTGGCTGGAGAGGATGACCTGCGAGGCCGCGGACCAGGCGACGATGGCGTTGCTGTCCGCGAACGCGGTCGGGGTGACGGGCAGGACCACCGGGACGCCGTGCGTCTTGACGATCACCGTGCCGGTGCCCTGGAACTGCATGGTGAACAGGGCGCCGCCGGGGATGCCGTGGCCCTCGATGCGGCGGACCTCGTGCTGCAGCGACTCGTCGAAGGCGAGGACCGCCTCGGCGGAGACGCAGATGGCGTCGCCCTGGAGCTCGATGGCGTGCAGGTGGGCGCCGTTCTCGGCGAGGAAGACCTGGCCGCGGCCGGTGCAGCGCATGAGCTGCATCTCCTGGCCGGTGGCGTTGCCGACGATGCGGCCGGCGAAGCCCGCTCCCTTGTAGCTGAAGTCGACCTTGCCCTGGTACAGCACCATGCTGCCCTGGCGGGCGAGGACGGCCTGGCCGCCCATCGACAGATCGACCCGCATGAGCTGCTGGTTCTGCGGGGTCCAGCGGGCGCCGGTGGGGGCTTCCTTGTACGGCTGGAGCGCGGCGGCGAGTCCCGCTCCGGCCGCGGCCCGGTGCACGGGGGCGGGCTGCTGGCCGTACCCGGGGGGCTGGCCCGGTACCTGTCCGTAGCCGGGGGGCTGGCCGTGGCCCGGCTGCTGGCCGTAGGGGGCGGGGGCCGGGGCCGGCGGGGGGACCTGGCCGTACGAGGGCTGCTGCGGCTGCCCGTACGGCGCGGGGGCCGGCGGGGCGAGCGGGGCGGCCATGGTGGGCGCGGCGTGCACCGGGGCCGGGGCGGCCGGCTGCTGGTAGGGCTGCGGCTGGTGGGCGGGGGCCGCGGCGGGCGCGGGCGCGCCGAAGGACGGCGCGGGGGCCGGGGCGGGCGGGGCCTGGTGGGCCGGTGCGCCGAAGGACGGCGCGGGGGCGGCGGCCTGCGGCGGCGGGGCGAAACCGGGGGCGGCGCCGCCCTGGGCCGGGACCTGCTGCTCGGGTTGCGCCTCCTCGGCGACCTCGCCGCCGAAGTTCCGCAGCAGCGCGTCGAGCCCGCCGTCGAAGCCCTGGCCGACGGCGGCGAAGCGCCACACGTCCTTGAGGTAGAAGTCGCCGAGCATCACGGCCCGCTCAGTGGTGAACTCGGAGCCCGTGAACGCGTACCGGACGACTTCCTCGCCGCCGGCCACGACGCGGATGTAGCCGGGGCCGATCTGCGACATCTGTCCGGCGCCGTCGATGGTGGCGGTGAAGGACAGCTTGTGGATGGAGGCCGGGATGCGGTCCAGCGTCACCCGGAAGGATTCGCTGTCGCCGGCCTGGGCGCCCAGCTGCTGGATGGACTCCTCCGGCGACTTCGGCTGGTTGAAGAAGACGAAGTAGCGGTCGTCCGAAAGCTGCTCGTTCGCGTCGAGGCCGAAGCAGCTGATGTCGAAGGCGAGTCCGGGTCCGGAGATCTGGACGCCCACGTACAGGTCGGTACCCGCCGTCAAATCACTGATCTTGGCCTTGTGGCCGCGTTGGAATTCCCTGGCCATACGTACGACCGTCCCCCATCCCGACTGTGAATGCGTGCCGCTCAGGCTAACGGCAACGACGGACATCCGGCCAAGTCGGTACCGACCCGGTACATATCACCGTGCGTGACGTCCCGGGCGGGGTCCGGGTCAGCCCCCGGCGTCGGCGGGGACCTTCGGGAGGCGCTCGGCGGCGACCACCCCCTCCAGGTATCCGCGGGCCCGTTCGGTGCGGGGGTAGGCCTCCAGCAGCTCCCAGAACCGGGGGCCGTGGCCGGGTACGAGGAGGTGCGCCAGCTCGTGCAGGAGCACGTAGTCGACGACGTACTCCGGCATGCCCTGCAGGCGGTGCGAGAGCCGGATGCTGCCCTCGGACGGGGTGCAGGAGCCCCAGCGGGTGTTCTGGTTGGTGACCCAGCGGACCGTGCGGGGGCGCGCGCGGCCGCCGAAGTGCTGCTCGGACAGGCGCTCGGCGCGCGCGGTGAGCTCGGCGTCCCCGAGGGTGCGCCGGCCCTCCTGGGCGGCGAGCTTGTCGAGCATCACGCCCACCCAGCGCTGCTCCTCGGCCTCGGACATCCGGGCAGGGATGAGGACGACCGTACGGTCACCCTCGCGGTAGGCGGATACGGTCCTGCGGCGGCGCGCGCTCCGGCGGACTTCGACGGCGCTCTGCGATGGATCGGCGGACACGCCACGACGGTACCTGCTGGCCGTCGTGGAAGTCCCGCACGTCCGGCGTTCGAACAGGATCGGTTCACGGGCCGCGGCCGGAACGTCCTTTTTCCCTTTCATGTGCCTGATACCCCCAGCCTGTGGACAAACTTCCGCACGGAACGCGGCGGGCGGGCACGGTGGACGACGGACGGGAAGTGAGTGCGGGAGCGAATCGAGGGGGGCGGCGATGTATCCGAAGGTGAAGCCGGCGCTGGCGCGGGCGTGGCGGGATCTGCGGACGGTGCAGTTCGGGGTGACCCCGGCGCACGCGGTGGTCTTCGGCCCGGTGGACACGGCGACCGGTTCGCTCATCGACCGGATCGACGGGACCCGGGGGATGGACCTGCTGCGGGCCGAGGCCTCGGGGATGGGGCTGCCGGCCGGCCGGGCCGACGAGCTGGTCCGGCGGCTGGCGGAGGCCGGCCTGCTCGACGACGCCACGGCCGGAGGCCCGCGGGCGCAGGCCGTGCGGGGGCGGCCGGAGGAGCTGGAGCGGCTGGGGCCCGACCTGGGTTCGCTGTCCCTGGTCCGCCGGGAGCCCGGCGGGGACCTGCGGGGCGTGGCCGCCCGTCGGGCGGTACGGGTCCAGGTGCGCGGCGGCGGCCGGGTGGGGGCGGTGATCGCCGCGGTTCTGGCGGGCGCGGGCGTGGGCCGGGTCGAGGTGCTCGACGGGGGCCGGGTGGAGCCGGCGGACGTGGCGCCGGGCGGGCTGGGGGCGGCGAGCGTGGGCCGGCTGCGCGCCGAGGCGGCGGGCCGGCTGGTGCGCGAGTCCGCCCCGGGGCGGGCGCCGCGGGCCGGGGAGCGGGACGGCCCGGAGGCGGGACTGGCCCTGGTGGTCGTGGCCCCGCGGGACGGACTGCAGGCCTGGGCGCCCGACCCGGAGACCGCGGCGGGCTGGGTCGCCTCGGGCGTACCGCACCTGTACGCGGGGGTGCTGGAGGGCACCGGGCTGGTGGGCCCGCTGGTGCTGCCGGGGGCGACGGCGTGCGCGGGGTGCATGGAGCGCGACCGGGTGGAGCGGGACGGGGCCTGGCCCAGGATGCTGGTGCAGTGGCGCTCCGCGCACCGGCGGCGCCCGACCGCCGCCTGCGACCTGGGGCTGTCCACGGCGACCGCAGGCCTGGCCGCGGCCCACACGCTGTCCTTCCTCGACGGGGAGCTGCCCGCCTCCACGGGCGCCCGCTGGGAGGCGGCCCTTCCCTCGCTCCACTGGGAGCGCTCCGGGGTCGGCCCGCATCCCGACTGCCCGTGCGGTGCGGCCGCCGGCCGTCCGGCCGTGCTCGAGCGGACGGGAGGAGGATCGGGGGCCGGCCGGGCCGAGGGGTCATGACAGGATGCCTTGGGTCCGAGGGGTCTTCGCGAACCGCCGCTTGCGGCGCAGCTGTCTGGGAACTGGAGGGGCGCATGTCTGATCTTCCCCGGAAGGCGGTCACCCGCACCGTCAAGCTGGCCGCGCTGCCGCTCGGCTTCGCGGGACGGGCCACGTGGGGGCTGGGCAAGCGAATCGGCGGCAGGTCCGCGGAGATCGTGGCGCGCGAGCTCCAGCAGCGCACCGCCGAGCAGCTCTTCAAGACGCTCGGGGAGCTGAAGGGCGGGGCGATGAAGTTCGGCCAGGCCCTGTCGGTCTTCGAGTCGGCTCTTCCCGAGGAGGTCGCGGGGCCTTACCGGGCGGCGCTGACCAAGCTCCAGGAGGCGGCCCCGCCGCTGCCCGCGGCGACGGTGCACCAGGTGCTGGCGGAGCGGCTGGGCGCGAACTGGCGGGAGCTGTTCGAGGAGTTCGAGGACAAGCCGGCCGCGGCGGCCTCGATCGGGCAGGTCCACCGGGCGGTGTGGCACGACGGCAGGCCGGTGGCGGTCAAGGTCCAGTACCCGGGGGCGGGCGAGGCACTGCTCTCGGACCTGAAGCAGCTGGGGCGGTTCGCGGGGCTGCTGGGTCCGCTCGTCCCGGGCATGGACATCAAGCCGCTGATCAAGGAATTGCGCGACCGGGTCTCGGAGGAGCTGGACTACGAGCTCGAGGCCGAGGCCCAGCGCACCCACGCGGACGCGTTCGTGGGCGACCCGGACGTGGTCGTGCCGGACGTCGTGCACCAGGGCGATCAGGTGCTGGTGACCGAGTGGATGGAGGGCACCCCGCTGTCGGAGGTGATAGCCGACGGCAGCCGGGAGGAGCGCGATCGCGCCGGTCAGCTGCTGGCCCGCTTCCTCTTCTCCGGTCCCGCGCGCACCGGGTTGCTCCACGCGGACCCGCATCCGGGCAACTTCCGGCTGATATCGGGCCCGGACGGCCGGACGCGGTTGGGCGTGCTGGACTTCGGCACGGTCGACCGGCTGCCCGGCGGCTGGCCGAGGCCCATCGGCCGGTCGCTGCGGATGACCTTGGACGGGGACGCCGAGGGGGTCTACGGGCACCTGCGGGCGGAGGGGTTCGTGAAGGAGTCCATCGAGTTGGACCCCGACGCGCTGCTGGCCTACCTCAAGCCGATCATCGAGCCCGCCGAGGCCGAGGAGTTCACCTTCACCCGGCCGTGGCTGCGGGGCCAGGCGGCGCGGATCGCCGACCCGCGCTCCCCCGCGCACCAGTTGGGCCGGCAGATCAACCTGCCGCCGTCCTACCTGCTGATCCACCGGGTGACGCTGAGCACCATCGGGGTGCTGTGCCAGTTGGGCGCGACGGTGCGACTCCGGGACGAACTGGACTCCTGGCTGCCGGGGTTCGGCTCGGCGGAGTGAGGCCGTGACGGCGGCCGCGCGGCGGGGGCGGCGGGCCGGTCACCACCAGGAGGAGTCGAGCCGGCCTTCGATCGCCCGGAGGTTGGCCCGGGCGCAGTCGACGCAGAAGTAGAGCCGGGCGCCGTTCTCCACGGAGCAGGTCCAGGTCGGCGGGGCGCCGTCCGGGGACCGGGCACCGCAGCTCGCGCAGACGACGGGCTGGTCCTCGGGTCCCGACGGGGCGGGGTGGGGGGTCGGCTGGTCCACCTCCAGACGATATCCCCGTACGCGGCGGGGCCGTCCGCAACGCACCGGGGGGACCGGTCCGTTCGGACCGGTCCCCCCGGGACGTGGTGGAGCTCCGTACCGGCCGTCAGTGCATGACGGCCATGGCCAGCGCGCGCCGGGCGCGCAGCGAGACGCGCTCGGCGCGTCGCTGCATCCGGCGGGCGGCGACCAGGCGCAGGGCGTGACGCTCGGCGTCGGCCTCACGCATGCGGTCGTCCATATGGGCACGGGCCAGGGCTTCTGGGATGAGTTGCATTTCGCGGGTCCTGTTCTGACGCGAGGTCATCGCGCCTGCGGTGATGAAGTCTGCGTGGGCGGCGCCGTGCGGCTGCTCGCTCGTGGTGTGCGGGGTCATGGGGGCCTGCTTCAGCGGGTCGTGCGTGTGGGGGCGGTCGATGGTTCCGTGGGCGGTCATGCCGAGACGACCGGGTTCTTGCGGGGACGGCCACGGGGACGCTTGCGGGCGACGACGACGCCCTGGACGAAGAGCTCGCCTCCCCAGACGCCCCAGGGCTCGCGGCGCTCGGACGCCCCGGCGAGGCAGGCCTCGACGAGCGGGCAGGTACGGCAGAGGGACTTCGCGTACTCGACGTCCGCCGGGGACTCGGCGAAGAAGACCTCGGGGTCGAAGGTGCGGCACGGAACGGGTACGCCGAGGTTCTCGATGGCGTCGTCGAGCGCGGTCAGCGCGGTGAGCGGGGTCAAGGCGTGGTCCTCCGGGACTGCGGGCGGGGAGATCGTCTGGGTCTGCGGTACGGACGGGGCGTGCGCTTCGAGTTGCACGGTGGTTTTTTCCTCGTCTTGGTGGCTAGTCGTTCCGGCCGGTCGGCCGGGTTCGGCTGGTTCGCCCTCACACCGACTGGTTCTGCCAGTCCCGAGGCCCCTTCGCTCCGTCGTCCCCGTTCGGGGACAAACAGAAGGGCCGCGGATCCCGGGTGGGGTTCCGCGGCCCTGAAGGCGCCGGCCTGACACACGTCAGGCTGGATCGCTCCAGGGTTCGAGCCCACGGAAGGCCCACATCAGGTGGTGCTGCTGCTTCGTCGTCTGCTTCGTCTTGGATCCGGCACCGGCCGCGGCGGCAAACCCATAGGCGCCATGTGCCTGGGCTTCCCTTACTGCCACCAGTGCCTTGATCGGTCGCTCATTGCGCTCACTGACCGGAAGGGTCGCCAGCAGGGCGGCGGGGCTGCCGGCGGAAATCGCGGACAGACCGGTACCCGGGAGCGAGACGGAACCGAGCAGGCAGGAAGCGTCGACCGAGCGATCGGTCATTTTGGTGAAGGTGATGAAGCTGGTCACTGGTCTCGCCTCCTCTCGGCGTCTCGGGGACCGGCCCGAAGGCCCGTCCCATGCGTATTCGGATAAGTACAGCACGGATCAGGGGCTTCGGAGAAGCCACCGTTTCCGTTGCTAAGAACCTATGGGGCTTCGCTGGGCATGTGCAAACTATTTTTCCGACGAGTTTCTACGCGTCGTCAGCTTCTGCGGTGCCGGGCTCTTGACCTGCGCAGATGGCCAGGACATCGGCCCCGTACCGGTCGAGCTTGCGGGCGCCGACGCCGGAGATCATCGAGAGATCTCCGCCCTCGGACGGCGCGGCCTCCGCGATCGCCATCAGCGTCTTGTCCGTGAAGACGCAGTACGGGGGCAGGCCCTGCTCCTTCGAGCGGGCCGCGCGCCAGCCCCGCAGCCGCTCGTAGAGCCCCTCGTCCATGTCCGAGGGGCAGTCCTCGCAGCGCATCAGTTTCAGCTCGCCGGCCTCGGTGAGCGTCCTGCCGCAGACCCGGCACAGCGCCGGTCCGCGGCGGCCTCGCTTGCGGGGGCTCCGCTCGGCCGCGGCCGCCGTCCCGGGGCCGGGGACCGCGGAGCCGGGCCGCAGGCCGTTCAGGAAGCGGCTGGGGCGCCTGGAGGGCCTGCCGCCCGGAGCGCGGGAGAGGGACCAGGAGAGGTTCAGGTGGTGCCGTGCCCGGGTGACGCCGACGTAGAGCAGCCGGCGCTCCTCCTCGACCTGCTCGTCGGTCTTCGCGTACGTGATCGGCAGCATGCCGTCGGTGAGGCCGACGAGGAACACGGCGTCCCATTCGAGGCCCTTCGCCGCGTGCAGCGAGGCGAGGGTCACGCCCTGGACGGTCGGGGCGTGCTGGGCGGCCTTGCGCTCGTCCAGCTCGACCGTCAGGTCCGCCAGGGTGGCGCCGGGCCGGGCGCGGGCGAAGTCCTCCGCGAGGCGGACGAGGGCAGCCAGCGATTCCCACTGGTCGCGCACGGCTCCGGAGCCGGCGGGCGGCTCGGCGGTCCAGCCGGTGGAGCTGAGCACGGCCCGGACCTGGGAGCCGAGCTCGACGACGTCGTCGAGCAGCGGGTCGTTCCCGCCGGAGCGGGCGGCGCCGCGCAGGGCGAGGATCGCCTTCTGGACCTCGTTCCGCTCGAAGAAGCGCTCGGCGCCGCGGAGCTGGTAGGGGACGCCGGCGTCGGCGAGGGCCTGCTCGTAGACCTCGGACTGGGCGTTGATGCGGAAGAGCACGGCGATCTCGCCGGCCGGGACTCCCGCCGCGACCAGGTCCCGGACGCGGCGGGCCACGCCCTCGGCTTCCGCGGGCTCGTCGGGGTACTCGGCGTAGACCGGGTCGGGGCCGGCCTCGCGCTGGGAGACGAGCTCCAGGCGGTGCTCGGCGGCCCGGCCCTTCGCCTGGTTGAGCAGCCCGTTGGCGAGATGGACGACCTGGGGGGTGGAGCGGTAGTCGCGGACCAGCTTGACCACGGTGGCCTGCGGGTAGCGGGTGCGGAAGTTCAGCAGGTGGTCGGGGGTGGCGCCGGTGAACGAGTAGATCGTCTGGCTGGCGTCGCCGACCACGCACAGGCTGTCGCGCTCGCCGAGCCACAGGTCGAGCAGCCGCTGCTGGAGCGGGCTGACGTCCTGGTACTCGTCCACGACGAAGTGCTGGTACTGGGCGCGGATCTGCTCGGCGATGTCGTGGCGGTCCTGGAGGATGGCGACCGTCAGCAGCAGCACGTCCTCGAAGTCGATCATGCCGCGGTCGCGCTTGAGCTGCTCGTACATGGCGTAGATCTGAGCGATCTCGGCCGTGTCCCGGGGGGCTTCGCGGCCGGACTTCAGGACGGCGGCCGGGTAGTCGGCGGGCACGGTCTGGGTGACCTTGGCCCATTCGATCTCGCCGGTGACGTCGCGCAGCTCGCCGCGGTCGAGCCGGACCCGGCAGCGCGCGCCGGCCTCGGCGACGAACTGGACCTTGCGCTCCAGCAGCCGGGGCATGTCCCCGCCGATGGCCTTCGGCCAGAAGTAGTGGAGCTGGCGCAGGGCGGCGGAGTGGAAGGTCCGGGCCTGGACCCCGCCCGCGCCGAGGCCGCGGAGCCGGCCGCGCATCTCGCCGGCCGCGCGGTTGGTGAAGGTGACGGCCAGCACGCTGGCCGGCATGAGCTGGCCGGAGTGGACGCCGTAGGCGATGCGGTGGGTGATCGCGCGGGTCTTGCCGGTACCCGCGCCGGCCAGCACGCACACCGGCCCGCGCAGGGTCGTCGCGACCTCGCGCTGCTCCGGGTCGAGGCCCAGGAGGACCGCGTCGGCCGGGTCCGCGGCGGCGGGGAAGGACGGGGAGTGCGTTGCTGCTGTCACCCCGCCATGCTGCCAGGTCCGGTGGGGCGGGCGGGAAAGCTGTCCACAGGGCGTCCGCATCCGTCGTACTTACGGGAATGGCCGGGCGGTCGCGTACGTTCGACTACTCGGACACTCGGACCGCCGGGGCCGCACGAAGGAGAGCGCAGCATGCAGGAGACGGGCACCGTCACGATGTACAGCACGACCTGGTGCGGCTACTGCCGCCGGCTGAAGAGCCAGATGGACCGTGAGGGCATCGCGTACAACGAGATCAACATCGAGCTCGACCCGGAGTCCGCCGCGTTCGTGGAGAAGGCCAACGGCGGCAACCAGACGGTTCCCACCGTGCTCGTGAAGTCCTCCGCCGGCAAGGAGTCCGTCATGACGAACCCGAGCCTGGCGCAGGTCAAGCAGGCCCTCGCCGTCTGAGCGCGCCCCGCGCCCACCAGAAAGGCCCCCGCCGAGGCGGGGGCCTTCTGCTGTGACGAAACTGCTGTGACGAACGTTACGGAGCCGCCGCCCCGGCCGGGCCGGGGCGGGCACCGGCTACGCGATCGGGCGCGGCAGCGGCTCCCCGTACCAGAGCTCGACGAGGCGCGCCGCGATGGAGATCCCCGACGGGGGCAGGACCTCGCCCTTCTCGATCGCCTCGCGCAGGTCGGCGCGCGAGAACCAGCGGGCCTCCTGGATCTCCTCGCCGTCCACCGTGATCTCGGAGGTGGTGGCGCGCGCCGTGAAGCCCAGCATCAGGCTGTACGGGAAGGGCCACGGCTGGCTCGCGACGTACGCGACGTCGCCGACCTTGACGCCCGCCTCCTCCCACACCTCGCGGACGACGGACTGCTCGATCGACTCGCCGGGCTCCACGAAGCCGGCCAGCGTCGAGAAGCGGCCCTCGGGCCAGTGCACCTGGCGGCCTAGCAGTGCACGGTCGTGCGCGTCCGTGACCAGCATGATCACGGCGGGGTCGGTGCGCGGGTAGTGCTCGGCGCCGCAGCCCGGGCAGCGGCGGATGTGCCCGGCGGCCGCGACCACCGTGCGTTCGCCGCAGCGGGAGCAGAACCGGTGCATGCGCTGCCAGTTCTCCAGCGCCACCGCGTGCACCATCAGACCGGCGTCGCGCTGGGACAGCAGCATCCCGGCCTCGCGCAGTCCGGCCGGGCGGGCCGACTGGTCGATGCGGCCCGGCAGCGAGTCCTTCTGCAGCGCGAAGTACCGTACGCCGTCCTCGTCGGTGCCCAGGAAGTAGCGGTGGGTCTCGGTGACCGGGGCCTCGAAGGCCGGGGTCATCACGATCGCGGTGCCGCCGTCGGGGGTGTCGTCGATCAGGACCTGGCCGCCGGAGACCACGAAGACGCGGGTGCTCGGGTGGCTCCAGGCCGCGGCGAGCCAGGCCTCGTCCAGGCGGTGGTGCGCCGCGCGGTCGATGCCGCTGGGTGCGGCGAGCGAGATCGGACGCTCGGGCTCGGTACGGGTGCTCACAGGTACTTCCAACTCCCCCGGTGGTAGGGCATGGCGGGCTCGGCAGGGCGGTGTGACGGGCGCCCGGCGGCGGGTGCGCCGGACGCCGTGCCGCGGACGGCGGGCTTCAGGCGGCGGGCCTCATACGGGTGTGCGGTGGGTGGCGGCCAGGTCGGCCCAGAGGTAGGCGGTCGTCTCGACGCCCTTGAGGAGGAGGTCCAGCTCGACCTTCTCGTTCGGGGCGTGCCAGCCGTCGGAGGGCACCGAGATGCCAAGGAAGAGGACGGGAGCACCCAGGACGTCCTGGAGGTCCGCGGCGGGCCCGGAGCCGCCCTCGCGGGTGAAGCGGACCTTCTGGCCGAACGCCCGGCCCATGGACCGCACGACCGACCGCAGCGCCGGGTGGTCCAGCGGGGTCAGGCACGGGCGGGTGGGGGCGCCGAAGGTGACGGAGTACCGGATCCCGTCCGGGACCCGCTCCTCCAGCCAGCGCTCGAAGGTGGTCTCCACCTCGTACGGGTCCTGCCCGGACACCAGGCGGAACGACAGCTTCACGTGGGCGGAGGCGGGCACGATCGTCTTGCCGCCGGGGCCCTGGTAGCCGCCGCCGATGCCGTTGACCTCGGCGGTCGGGCGGGCCCAGACGCGCTCCAGGGTGGTGTAGCCGGCCTCGCCGGCGGCCGCGTGGGACTTGGCCGTCCGCAGCCACTCGGACTCGTCGAAGGGGAGCTCCGCGATGAGTTCGCGCTCCGCGTCGGTCAGCTCGGCGATGCCGTCGTAGAAGCCGGGGAGGGTGACGCGCCCGTCCTCGTCGTGCAGCGCGGCGACGACGCGGGCGGCGACGGCGGCCGGGTTGGGCACGGCCCCGCCGAAGGCCCCGGAGTGGATGTCCTGGTCCGGGCCCTGGAAGTCGATCTCGCAGTCGGCGACGCCGCGCATGCCGGTGCAGACGGTGGGGGTCGTCTCGGACCACATGCCGGTGTCGGAGACGATCACGACGTCGGCGGCGAGTTCGGCGGCGCGGGCCTCGACCAGCTCGCGGAAGTGGACGGAGCCGGACTCCTCCTCGCCCTCCACGATCAGTTTGAGGTGCACGGCGGGGGCGGCGGCGCCGGTGGCGGCCAGGTGGGCCCGTACGCCGAGGGTGTGGAAGAACACCTGCCCCTTGTCGTCGGCGGCGCCGCGCCCGTACATCCGGCCGTCCTTGACCACCGGGTCGAACGGGTCGGTGTGCCAGCCGTCGGCGAGGGCCGCGGGCTGCACGTCGTGGTGCCCGTACACGAGGACGGTGGGGGCGTCCGGGTCCTCGCTCGGCCAGTGCGCGAAGACGGCCGGGGCGCCCGGGGTCTCCCAGACCTCGGCGACCGGGAAGCCGGTCTCCTTGAGCTTGGCGGCGAGCCATTCGGCGCTGCGGCGTACGTCGCCCGCGTGCTCGGGCTGCGCCGAGACGGAGGGGATGCGGAGCCACTCGGCGAGGTCGTCGAGGAAGGCGGCGCGGTGGGTCTCGATGTACGTGCGGACGACGCTGTCCGGCGGGCTGTCGCTCATGCCCACGAGCCTAGCCGTCCGCCTGGCGGTCACCGTCCGTGCCCGTTTTGCCTTGGAGGATCCGCTCAAGGCGGGCCCGGTCGGGGAGGTCGCGGGGCCGGATCACGCGGCCGCTGCGGACGTGCAGGAACACGGCGGCGACCCGGTCGAGGGGGGTGCCGGTGGCCTCCGCCCAGGCGAGGCGGTAGACGGCGAGCTGGAGGGGGTCGGCCTCGGTGGTGCGGCCGGTCTTCCAGTCGACGATCTCGTACGAGCCGTCGGGGTTCGCGTAGACGGCGTCGATCCGGCCCCGGATGACGCGGCCGGCCAGGGTGATCTGGACCGGGGCCTCCATGCGGTGCGGGGGCCGGTCGGCGTACGGGCTGCGCTCGAAGGCGGCCTTGAGGGAGGCGAGGTCGGCCTCGTCGGCGATCTCCTGGTCGGAGCCGGGCAGCTCGGTGGCGGGGTCCAGGACGTCGAGCATCGGCAGGGGGAGTTCGTCGAACCGGGACTCGACCCAGGCGTGGAACCGGGTGCCCTGGCGGGCGGCGGGCTGCGGCGGCTTGGGCATGGGGCGGGCGAGGTCGCGGGCGAAGCCCTGCTCGTCGGCGGCGAGCCGGAGCAGCTGGCTGGCGGACAGCGCGGAGGGCAGCTCGACGTCCCGTACGGCCGCGCGGGCACGGCGGAGCTCACCCTCCAGGGCGTCCAGGTCCCGGTCCCAGGAGGCGATGGCCCGGGCGTCCTCCGGGGTCGGGCGGCCCACGGCGGGGCCGGCGGACGGCTCGGCCGTGCCCCGGGACCCCGGCCGGTCGGCCCACGGCTCGGCTGCCCAGGGGTCGGCGGCCCGGGGGTCGGCGGCGGCCGGAGCCCCGGCCGGGACGGGGCCCGCGTCGCGGGGCCCGGCGGCCCACGGCTCGGTCGCCCAGGGGTCGGTCGCCCAGGGGTCGTCCGGGGCGACGGGCTCCGGTCCGGCGGGGAGCGCGGCGGACCCGCGGGCGCCGGCCTCCCACGGCTCGGTCGCCCAGGGGTCGTCCGCCCAGGGGTCCTCGGGGTGCGGCCGGGCGCCCGCGGAGGCGTACGGGTCGTCGGCGGCCGCGGGGGCGTGCGGGGCGGGGTCCGCCGACGGGGAGGCGTGCGGGTCGCCGTCGGGGGCGTGCGGGGCGGGGTCCGGCCACGGGGTCTCGTCGTCGGACGGGTCCTCGCAGTCCGGGGGCCAGAGGTACGGCTCCTCCCCGGCGGGCGCCGACGGCGGCGGGGCCGCCAGGTAGGACTCCACCAGCGAGGCCGCCGCGCGGCGCAGCCGCAGGGAGTCCCGGTCCAGCGGCAGCGGCCAGGAGTGGTCCGCCCCGGCCTCGCCGGCCAGCGCCGGGTTCTCCGCGCCGGCCTCGGGCTCGGGGGCCCAGGCCTCGATCTCCCCGTACCCGGCGGCGCAGTGCCCGTACAGCGCGGTCAGGAACTCGGACGGTCCGCGGCGCTTCTTCTGGGTCGGGCCCCACCAGTGGCCGGAGGCCAGGAGGAGGGAGCGCGGGCGGGTGAAGGCCACATAGCCGAGGCGGAGCTCCTCCACGGCCTTGTGGTCCTTCAGGGCGGCCTTGAAGGACTTCAGGCCGGCCGAGGTCCACGCCGGGTCCCCCGGCAGGGTGGGGGCGTCCCCGCGCAGCGCGTACGGGAGCACCTTGGCGTACGAGGTCCAGGACTCCGGCGGCTTCTCCTTGGGGAAGGAGCCCGCGCAGAGGTCGGGGACGACCACCACGTCCCATTCCAGTCCCTTGGACTTGTGGCCCGTCAGCACCTTCACCGTGTTCTCGCCGCCGGGCAGCGCGTGGTCCAGGCCCTTCTCGTACTGGGCGGCGGTCCGCAGGAAGGCGAGGAAGGCGAGCAGCGAGGCCTCGCCGTCCAGGGCGGCGAAGCCGGCGGCGACGTCCATGAAGTTCGACAGGGTCTCGCGGCGGCGGGCGGCCAGCGCGTGCGGGGACGCGGACAGCTCGACCTCCAGTCCGGTCGCCGTCAGCACCCGGTGCAGTACGTCCATCAGCGGGTCCGCGAGCGAGCGCCGCAGGTCGCGCAGCTCCTGGGCGAGGTGCGCGAAGCGGACCCGGGCCTCCGCCGAGAAGGGCAGGTCGTCGGGGGCCTGCCCGGCTCCGTCGAGGAACGTCTCCAGGGCGTCGGCCAGCGACACGATCTCGGCCGGGTCGACTCCTTCGACGGCGGCCGCGAGCCGCTCGTCGGCGTCCGTCCGCGGGCCGCCGGGGGCCCGGCCGATCAGCAGCCGCGCCCGCCGCCCCAGGAGGGCCAGGTCGCGCGCGCCGATCCGCCAGCGCGGGCCGACGAGGAGCCGGACGAGGGAGGCGTTGGCGCCGGGATCCTGGAGGACCTCGCAGACGGCGACCAGGTCGGCGACCTCGGGCAGGTGCAGGAGCCCGGAGAGGCCGACGACCTCGACGGGGACGTCCCGGTCCACCAGGACGGCCTGGATGCGCGCGAAGTCGCCGGCGGAGCGGCACAGCACGGCGATCTCCCGCGGCTGCGTCCCGGTGCGGACCAGGTGGGCGACGGAGTCGGCGAGCCAGTCCAGTTCCTCCGCGTGCGTGGGGAGGAGGGCGCAGCGGACGAGGCCGTCGCGCTCCGCGCCGGGTGCCGGGCGCAGCGCCTCGACGCCCTCGTGCATGGCCCGTAGCGGTGCGGCGAGGCCGTTGGCCAGCTCCAGCAGGCGTCCGCCGCTGCGCCGGTTCTCGCTGAGCGAGAAGCGGGTGGCGGGGCTCCCCCCGGCGTGCGGGAAGTGTTCGGGGAAGTCGTCGAGGTTGGCCACGGAGGCGCCGCGCCAGCCGTAGATCGCCTGGCAGGGGTCGCCGACGGCGGTCACGGCGTGCCCGCTGCCCGCGCCGAAGAGCCCCGACAGGAGCAGCCGCTGCGCGACGGAGGTGTCCTGGTACTCGTCGAGCAGGACCACCCGGAACTCTTCGCGCAGCAGCGCGCCCACCTCGGGCCGGGTGGTGGCGAGCCGCGCGGAGAGGGCTATCTGGTCGCTGAAGTCGAAGAGGTCGCGGGAGCGCTTGGCGGCGCGGTAGCGGGCGACTAGCTCCAGCAGTTCGAGGCGGCCGCGCACCGCCTCCGGCACCTTGCGCAGGTCCTCGTTGCTGAGCCTCGTTCCCGCGAGGGTGTCCAGCAGGGCGGTGTCCCAGGCGCGCAGCTCGGGTGGTTCGACCAGGTGCTCGGAGAGTTCCGCGTCGAGCGCGAGCAGGTCGCTGACCAGGTCGGGGACGGACTTGGTGAGCGAGGGGTAGGGGCCGGGGGCTTCGCGCAGCACCTTCGCGGCGAGCTGGAAGCGGGTGGCGTCGGCGAGCAGGCGGGAGCTGGGCTCCAGGCCGATGCGCAGGCCGTGGTCCTTCAGCAGCTGGCCGGCGAACGCGTGGTACGTGGAGATGCGCGGCTCGCCGCCGGCCGCGTCCGCGTCGGCCGGCGAGGGGTCCGGGTCGGTGATGCCGGCCCGGGCGAGGGCCTTGCGCACGCGCTCGGCGAGCTCGCCGGCGGCCTTGTTGGTGAAGGTCAGGCCGAGGACCTGTTCGGGGGCGACCGCGCCGGTGCCCACGAGCCAGACCACGCGGGCCGCCATGACGGTGGTCTTGCCGGAGCCGGCGCCCGCGACGATCACCTGGGGGGCGGGCGGGGCGGTGACGCAGGCCAGCTGTTCGGGCGTGAAGGGGATGCCGAGGAGCTCCTTGAGCTGCTCGGGGTCGGCGAGGACGGACGGGCGCGCGGACACGTGAAAAGGCTAGCCGCCCGCACCGACACTCCTCGCCGACCCGGTCTCCGGCCGGGCCCGGAGCCCGGGCTTCCCCGCTCCCCCCGCGGGTCCCGCGCCGCCCGGCGGGTCCCCCGCCGCCCGTGCCGTACGGCGTCACTCCGCGGTCGGCGTCACTCCACGGCGGCGTCACTCCGCGGTCGGCGTCACTCCACGGTCTGGCGGCCCTCCGGCCGGGCGCTGCACGAGCTGCGGAAGGAGCAGTGGTCGCAGTGGCGGCCGACGGCGGGCGCGAAGCGTTCGTCCAGGACCCGTCCGGCGGCGGTGGCCAGCAGGTCGCCGACCCATGCGCCGTCGAGCGGCTCCTGCGCCTGGACCTTGGGCACGGCGTCGCCGCCGTCCCGTACGGCCGCGCCCTGGCGGAGCTGGACCAGTTCGGCGCCGCCGGGCGGCGGGCGGCGGCCGTCGAAGACCTCGTCGACGGCGCCCTCGCGGACGGCGAGCTGGTAGACGGCGAGCTGGGGGTGGCGGGCCACCTCGTCCTTGGTGGGCGACGCCTTGCCGGTCTTGAAGTCGACGACGTACGCGCGCCCCTGCGGGTCCGCCTCGACGCGGTCCATGGAGCCCCGGATGCGGACGGCGTACTCGCCGGCGTCGAGGGTGACGTCGAACTCGTGCTCGGTGGCGACGGCCTCCCGGCCGCCCCGGTCGGTGGTGTGCCAGCGCAGGAAGCGCTCCAGCGCGGTGCGGGCGTTCTCCTTCTCCTGGGCCGACTTCCAGGGGGCGTCGAAGGCGAGGGCGTCCCAGACGGAGTCGAGGCGTTCCATCAGGACGGCGAGGTCGGCGGGGGTGCGGCCGGAGGCGACCTCGTCGGCCAGGACGTGGACGACGTTGCCGAAGCCCTGGGCGGCCGTGGAGGGGGCGTCGGCCTTGACTTCGCGGCCGAGGAACCACTGGAGGGAGCAGGTGTGGGCGAGCTGCTCCAAGGCGCTGCCGGACAGGGCGACGGGCCGGTCCCGGTCGCGGAGCGGGACGGCGCTGCGGGTGGGCTCGTACAGGCCCCACCAGCGCTGCGGGTGCGCGGCGGGGACGAGCGGGCGGTCCTCGTCGTCGGTCAGCGCGGCGAGCCGGGCGAGGCGGCGGGCGGCCGCGTCGCGCAGGGCGGGCGAGGCCCCGGGGTCGACGGTGGTGGCGCGGAGCTCGGCGACGAGCGCCGGGACGGCGAGGGGCCGGCGGGGACGGCCGGTGACGTCCTTGGGCGGTACGCCGAGCTCGGTGAGGAACCGGGAGGGCTGGTCGCCGTCCTCGGCGGGGGCCTTGACGGCGGTGACGACGAGGCGCTCCCGGGCGCGGGTGGCCGCGACGTAGAAGAGCCGGCGCTCCTCGGCGAGCAGGGCGCCGGGGGTGAGGGGCTCGGCGAGGCCGTCGCGGCCGATGCGGTCGGCCTCCAGCAGGGAGCCGCGGCGGCGCAGGTCGGGCCACAGGCCTTCCTGGACTCCGGCGACGACGACCAGGGACCACTCCAGGCCCTTGGAGCGGTGGGCGGTCATCAGGCGGACCGCGTCGGAGCGGACCGCGCGGCCGGTGAGGGTGTCGGCGGCGATGTCCTCGGCTTCGAGCTGTTCGAGGAAGTTGAGGGCGCCGCGGCCGCCGGTGCGCTCCTCGGCGCGGGCGGCGGTGTCGAACAGGGCGCAGACGGCGTCGAGGTCGCGGTCGGCGTTGCGGCCGGCCGCGCCGCCGCGGCGGGCGTTCCGCTCCAGGCGCTGCGGCCAGGGGGTGCCGTCCCAGAGGGCCCAGAGGGCCTCTTCGGCGGTACCGCCGCCCTGGAGCAGTTCGCGGGCCTTGCGCAGGAGCAGGCCGAGGCGCTGGGCGCCGCGGGCGTAGGCGGGGTCGTGTGCGGTGAGCCGCTCGGGCTCGGCGAGGGCGCGGGCGAGCAGGACGTCGGAGGGCGCGGGCACCTTGACGCCGGCGGCGCGCTCCTCGTCGCGCAGAGCCCGGCCGAGGCGGCGGAGGTCGGCGGCGTCCATGCCGCCGAGCGGCGAGGCGAGCAGCGCGAGGGCCGCCTCGACCCCGACCCACCCCTCGCCCGCCGGGTCACCGGCGGTGGGCCCGGTGCCGGGATCCGGGTCCGCCCCGGGGTCCGGCTCCGCACCCGCGGTGGGTTCCGCGTCGGCCCCCGCCACCGCGTCGCCGGACGGCCGGTCCGGCGCCGGGTCCGCGGCGCGGGACGCCGGGACGGTCCCGACGGCGGCCGACTCCGCAGCCGTCGGCTCCGCGGCCGTCAGGTCCACGGCCGTCAGGTCCGCGGCGGAGGCGGTCGGCTCGGGGGCGGGCTCGGCGGGTGTGCCCGGCAGCGGGCGCCCGGTTCCGTCGGCGGCGGCTCCGGGGACGAGCGCCGCCACCGCCGTCTCCGGCGCGTCGACGGGCGCCGGGTCCGGGGCGGCAGCGGGGGGCGGGCCCGCGCCGGCGTCCAGATCCGTCACGGGGGTCGGCGCCGGGTCGGGGTCCCGGTCCGGTTCCGCCGCGCGGGGGGACGGGAGGGGGGCCGGGGTGGCGGCCGTGGCCGCGGTGCGCAGGGCCGTCAGCAGGGGTGCGACCGCCGGTTCGTGCCGCAGGGGGGAGCCCGAGGCGTCCGTCTCGGTCGGGACCCCCGCCGTGTTCAGGGCGCGCCGCATCGCCGGGAGGCTGCGGCCGCCGGAGCGGACCAGGACCGCCATGTCCTGCCACGGCACCCCGTCCTCCAGGTGGGCCCGGCGCAGGACGTCGGCGATGTTGTCCAGCTCCGCCCCGGCGGTGGGGTACGTGTACACCTCGACCCGGCCGCCCTCCCGTACGGGCGTCAGCGCCCGGTGGGCCTTCACCGCGGCCGACGGCAGCCGCGGCACCGGCATGCGCGTGGTGAGCAGCCGGGTGGCCGCCAGCAGGGCCGAGCCCGAGCGGCGGCCCACCGTCAGCGCGCGGACCTGCGCGCCCGGGAAGGCCGACTCGAAGTCGAGGACGTTGTTGATGTCGGCGCCGCGGAACGCGTAGATCGACTGGTCGGGGTCGCCGAAGGCGACCAGCGTGCCCCCGGGGCCGGTCAGCGCCCGCAGCAGGCGCAGCTGCGAGGCGTCCGTGTCCTGGTACTCGTCCACGAGGATCACGTCGTACGCGGAGGCGAGCGCCGGGGTGCGCTCGGCGAGGAGGACCGCGCGGTGGAGGAGCTCGGCGTAGTCCAGCGTGCCCTGCATGTCCAGGACGTCCAGGTACTCGGAGAGGAAGGCCGCCGCCGCCTTCCAGTCCGGGCGCCCGATCCGGGTCGCGAAGGAGTCGAGGGCGGCCGGGCCCAGGCCCAGCTCGCGAGCGCGGGCCAGCACCGCGCGGACCTCGTCGGCGAAGCCGCGCGTGGTCAGCGCGGCCCGCAGGTCGTCGGGCCAGCGGATGGACCGGATCCGGCGCTGGCCCTCCAGCAGGGTGCGGACCATCACGTCCTGCTCGGGGCCGGACAGCAGCCGCAGCGGGTCGGCGAAGAGGTCGGCGTCCTGGTGGGCGCGGACCAGGCCGTAGCAGAAGGAGTGGAAGGTGGTGGCCTGCGGCGCCCGCGCGCCGCCGAGCCGCACGGCGGCCCGGTCGCGGAGTTCGACCGCGGCCTTGCGGCTGAAGGTGAGGATCAGGACGCGGGACGGGTCGGTTCCCGCCTCCACGCGGGCGGCGACCGACTCGACCAGCGTGGTGGTCTTCCCGGTGCCGGGTCCGGCCAGGACCAGCAGGGGGCCGCCGGCGTGGTCAACCACCGCGCGCTGCGCTGCGTCCAGAACAGGGGGATCCACCCGTTCCGGCCCGGTGCGCACGAGGCGGTACGCGTCGGGGGTCCGCGTGCGCCGCCGTGCGGTGCGGTCGGAGGAAGAGGTGATCACGTGAGCTGCCGGTCCTGGTGGGTCTGCGGGTGGTACGGGGTTCGCGGTGCCCGTCCCGGGCGGGCGGTCCGCGCGGTGCGGCGGCGCCGCGGGGGTCCCCGCGGCGGCTGCCGCGACACCCGCCGCGACGGCCCCGGCCGGGGCCGAAGGGGCAACGCTACGTCAACCGCGTGCCCCCGCGCAGTTCCTCCGCGTCCCCCGTACGGGCCTTCGCACGGGCGCTCGACCGCCCGTCCGGGCCGCGCATGGCCGAAGCTGTCAGGTGTGAGCCTCGTCGCGCTTGTCGTCCCGTCCGGGGTCCGGGCTCCCGTCCCAGCGCGCCCGGCGCATGTCCAGCCGGAACCCTCCGCCGGCCGTCGGACGCAGCGGCGTGGCCTCGGCCCGGTAGTGCTCCAGGGCGCGCCGCTCGCTCCCCGGGAGCGGCACGCCGTCCGCCCGCACCACGCGCCACCAGGGCACGGCTCCCCCGTACAGGGCCATGACGCGCCCGACTTGGCGGGGGCCGCCCTCGCCGAGCCACTCGGCGACGTCGCCGTACGTCATCACCCGGCCGGGCGGAATCCGCTCGGCCGCCTCCAGTACGCGCTCCGCGTAGGCGGGCAGTTCCTCGCTCATCCGGCCCATAGTGCAGCACGTCGGACGCCCCTCCGCGGAAGATTGGGTTCCGCACCGGCGCGCACCCTGATGCCCCGCGCTCCCGTCGGTCCGTGCCACCATCTTCCGGGCGGTGACTGGTGATACGTGATCAAGAAGAGACGGAAGTGACGACGAAGGAGCAGGGTGTGAGCCCTCCGGACGGCGCGGATCCAGACGATGGCGCGCGCCCGGACGAGGGTCCCGCCCCGCGCCCCGGCCGACCGCGCCCGGACCGCTGGGAGCCGGACCACCGCCGTCCGAACGGCGACCGCGAGAGCGAGGGGCCGGACGCCGGCGACGGCCGCGAGGGCCCGGCGGGCCCCGGGGCCCCCGTGGCCTCGGGCGAGCCCGGCGGCGACCCGGCCCGCGCCCCCGACGCCAGCTCCGCCCCCGCCCCCGGCTCCGCCTCCGGTGACGAGCCGGAGGGCCCGCACGGCCACGCCCCGACGGAGGCCGACCGCGTCGAGGTCGACGAACCGCTGCTCGCTGCCCGCGTCCACCGCCCCTCCGACCTCGTACGGCTCCTCGTCGGCATCCTCGGCATCGCCGTCGTGCTCGGCATCTCCGCCTTCGCCCACGGCACGACCGCCGGCCTGCAGGCCGACATCAAGGAGGGCACGGGCGCGGCGCCGGACCTGCTGATCAAGGTCGCGGCCCTGGTGTCGAGCATCGCCGTGCTCCTGCTGCCCGTGGCCTTCGCCATCGAGCGGCTGATCAAGCGCGACGGGCTGCGCATCGCCGACGGCGTGCTCGCCGCCGTCCTCGCGCACGGGGTGACGCTCGCCACCGACCTGTGGGTCTCCCAGGCCGCCCCCGGCACCATCCAGGAGGCGCTGACCCGGCCCGCCGGGGTCGGCGGGGCCCTCACCGACCCGGTGCACGGCTACCTCGCGCCCGTGATCGCGTACATGACCGCCGTCGGGATGACGCGCAGACCCCGCTGGCGGGTCGCCCTGTGGGTGGTCCTGCTGCTCGACGCGTTCACGATGCTGGTCGGCGGCTACACCACCCCCTTCTCGATCATCCTGACGGTGCTGCTCGGCTGGAGCGTCGCGTACGGAACGCTGTACGCGGTCGGCTCGCCCAACGTCCGGCCCACCGGCCATACCCTCCTCGCGGGACTGCGCCGGGTCGGGTTCCGCCCGGTCAGCGCGATGCGCGCGGACCAGGGTGACGGCGCCGAGGCGAGCGAGGTCAGCGACCGGGGCCGGCGCTACCACGTCACCCTGGAGGACGGTGCGCCCCTCGACGTCACCGTCGTCGACCGCGAGCAGCAGGCCCAGGGCTTCTTCTACCGGGTCTGGCGCCGGCTCACCCTGCGCGGCATCACCACGCGGCGCAGCCTGCAGTCCCTGCGCCAGGCGCTGGAGCAGGAGGCGCTGCTCGCGTACGCGGCCATCGCGGCCGGGGCGAACGCGCCGAAGCTGATCGCCACCTCCGAGCTGGGCCCGGACGCCGTGATGCTCGTCTACGAGCACCTGGGCGGCCGGACCCTGGACTCCCTCCCCGACGAGGAGATCACCGACGAGCTGAGCCGCAACGCGTGGGAACAGGTACGGGCCCTGCAGTCGCGGCGGATCGCGCACCGGAGGCTCACCGGTGACGCCCTCGTGGTGGATCGTTCCGGCAACGTCATCCTGACCGACCTGCGGGGCGGTGAGATCGCCGCCGGCGACCTGGTGCTCCGGATGGACATCGCGCAGCTGCTGACCACGCTCGGCCTGCGGGTCGGCGCGGAGCGGTCGGTGGCCTCGGCGGTGTCGGTGCTCGGCCCGGACGCGGTGGCGGACTGCCTGCCGCTGCTCCAGTCGATCGCGCTGAGCCGCTCCACCCGGTCCACGCTGCGCAGGCTGGCCCGGGAGCGGGCGGACCGGGAGCGGGAGGCCGTACTGGAGTCCTCGCGGGCGGCGAAGGCGGCCCGCGAGGCGGACGCCGCGTCGACGTCCGCCTCCGCCGACCGCAAGGCCGAGAAGCGGGCGCTGGACGACGCGCTGGACGGGGCGCGGGAGGAGGACCTGCTGAGCCAGATCCGCCAGCAGGTGCTGCTGATCCGCCCGCAGGCCCCCGTGGAGCCGGCCCGGCTGGAGCGGATCCGGCCGCGCACGCTGGTGTCGTTCATCGCGGGCGCGTTCGGCGCGTACTTCCTGCTGACCCAGCTGGCCCACGTGGAGTTCGGGACGATCGTCGGCGAGGCGCAGTGGGGCTGGGTCGGGACGGCGATGGCCTTCTCGGTGCTGACCTACTTCGCCGCGGCGATGAGCCTGCTGGGCTTCGTGCCGGAGCGGGTGCCGTTCCTGCGGACGGTCGTGGCCCAGGTGGCCGGGTCGTTCGTGAAGCTGGTGGCTCCGGCGGCGGTCGGCGGTGTCGCGCTGAACACCCGGTTCCTGCAGCGGGCGGGGGTGCGGCCCGGGCTCGCGGTCGCGAGCGTCGGCGCCTCGCAGCTGTTCGGGCTGGCCAGCCACATCCTGCTGCTGCTGTCGTTCGGCTACCTCACCGGCACCGAGAAGACCCCGGAGATGACCCCGTCCCGGACGGTGATCGCGGGTCTGCTGACGGTGGCGGTGCTGGTGCTGGTGGTGACGGCGGTCCCGTTCATGCGGAAGTTCGTGGTGACGCGGGTGCGGGCGCTGTTCGCGGGCGTGGTGCCGCGCATGCTGGACGTGCTCCAGCGGCCGCAGAAGCTGGTGACGGGCATCGGCGGGATGCTGCTGCTGACGGGGTGCTTCGTGATGTGCCTGGACGCGTCGATCCGCGCGTTCGGGGGCGGCCAGGACATCAGCTACGCGAGCATCGCGGTGGTGTTCCTCGCGGGCAACGCCCTCGGGTCCGCGGCGCCGACGCCGGGCGGCATCGGCGCGGTGGAGACCACGCTGACGCTGGGACTGATCGCCGCGGGGCTGGACAAGGAAGTCGCGATCTCGGCGGTGCTGCTGTTCCGGCTGATGACGTTCTGGCTGCCGGTGCTGCCGGGGTGGATCTCGTTCAACTTCCTGACGCGCAAGGAGGCCATCTAGCCTCCCGGCCGGGGCGCCGGTATCCGGGGGCCCGGCCTCCCGGGCCCCGGCCTCCGGACCCCGGCGCGGGCAAGCCCCGGGGCTGCGCCCCGGACCCCCTACGGCGCTGCGCGCCGCGCCTCGAACGCCGACGGGGCTGAAATCGGCACCGCCCGCTCGGGCCTTGGCGGCGGCGGGGGCCGCATCCAGCCCCGCCGGCGTGCGAGGCGCGGGGTTCGGGGCGGCGCTCCGGAGCGCCGTAGCCCGGCGGGTCAGAAGGCGAGGGGCAGGGTCAGGAGGAGGGCCGCCGAGCAGGCGAGTTCGACCGCTCCGACCACGGGGACCCGCAGGCCCCGGCCCGGGAGGGCGGCGGCGCGGGCCAGGTAGGCGGCAAAGGGCGGGGCCAGCCAGGGCGAGAGGCAGGCGGCCACCACCAGGGCTGCCGCGTGGTAGACGACCGAACCCCGGCGGTGGCGGCGCGAGTTCCGTTCCCGGATCATCGTCTTCACGTACGGGACCGTCCCCGCGAAGTACAGCAGGCAGGCCAGCGCCGGCGCCCATGCGGCGCCCGTCGCACCCCCGCCCAGCCGCTGCGCGACCAGCAGCATCCCGCACGCCGGGACCACCGCCGCCAGACCGTTGACCAGGGCCCGTTCGCGGCCGCGCAGCGCGTGGTACGTGTTCACCGCCACGAAGGGCGCGGCCGGCAGGGCCGCCACGGCCAGCCACGGGTGCGCCACCGCGAGCGGGAGCGCCGCCGCCGCGAAGGCCGCGCCGAAGACCACGGCCGGCCTGCCGTGCCGCCGGGCGGAGCGCAGTCCGCGCGCGTGCAGCCGGAGCCACTGCTGGGCGTGGAACACCGCGACGTACCCGAGCAGCCAGGCCGCGAACAGCGGCGCGTGCGCCCACCCAGGCCGCGGGGCGAGCAGGGTGCCCGCGAGGAACGGCACGGCCAGCATGGCCCACGCACCGTGCTGGTCCGGGAGCCAGGTGTACCCCCCTCGGCGGCGCCCGCTCCGCGGTTCGCTTCCGCCCCCGTACCTGCCCCCGTACCCGCTCCCGCTCTCGCTCCCGCGGCCGCTCTCGCCACCGTCCGCCGCCCCTTGCGCCCGACCCCCGGTATGGGGAACTCCATCGCGCAATTACCCGCCGCCCTCTGCGCATTGGGCCCTCCCGGCCTGGCATCCACCCGACCCGGAAAAGAGCGGAAGGAAGTCATGCCCGCATGGGACCTTTGTCACCGCTTTGACCCGTTTCACGGGCGTAGCGTCAGGAGCGGGTCCTCTCGTCCGGACCGCCACTCCTTTCTTCTCCGGCCTGGAGGGTCGCCTTGCACGAGCGTCAGGGACATCACGACGCGGTCGATTCGCTCATCAGGGCGGGCAGCTTCCTCACCCGCGCCGAAGTCTCCGGGGACCTGCGCACGGTCCACCACAAGGGCGGCAACCTCGACCTCGGTGACACCGTCCCCCGGCTCACCCTCCTCGGGGAGGGCGGGAGCGCCGAGATCGTCCTGCCGCGCTTCGAGGACGACGAGCGCGGCGGGACCGTGCGCCGCGGCGTGCCCGTGCGCCGGCTCGGCGGCCGCCTCGTCACCACCGTCTTCGACCTGATGCTCGCCCAGTACGGGGTCGGCCGCGAGGGCCTGCCCGGCGAGTGGCCCACGGGGTACGAGGACGCGAGCCAGCCCGGCACGCCGGCTGGCAGGAGTCCCTGACCTCGGTGCCGGCCGCCCAGGCCGCCCGCGTGGCGCGGGAGTTCGCGCGGACCGCCGAGGAGTCCGGGGGCCGCTGCATGATCCTGATGGGGGCGGGCACGAACCACTGGTTCCACTCCGAGACCATCTACCGCTCCTTCCTGGCCCTGCTCACCCTCACCGGCTGCCAGGGCCGCAACGGCGGCGGCCGGGGCCACTACGTCGGCCAGGAGAAGTGCCGGCCGGTCACCGGCTGGGCCACCCTCGCCGCCACCTCCGACTGGTCGCGGCCGCCGCGCCAGATGATCGGCGCGGCCTGGTTCTACCTGCACACCGACCAGTGGCGCTACGACACCCGCCGGCCGACGCCCTGGCCTCCCCGCTCGCCGGGGGCGCCTTCGAGGGCATGACCGGCTCGGACTGCCTGGCCGCGAGCGCCCGGATGGGCTGGATGCCCTCGTACCCGTCCTTCGACCGCAATCCGCTGGAGCTCGGCGAGGCCGAGGACCCGGTGGCCCGTGCCGTCGAGCAGTTGAAGAGCGGCGAGCTCGGCTTCGCCGGCGAGGACCCGGACGCGGTGGTCCTCGCCCTTCCGGCCTTCGCGGCGGCGGAGCTGCTGCGCCCGCACGCGCCGCTCGCCGAGGCCGAGCTGTCCGGCATCGCGCACGCCTCGACCGCGGTCGTCACCATGGCGTTCTCCCGGTCCCGGGCCCCCTTCCTCCCCGGGGGCAACAGCTTCCTGGTCCCGCCCGTGGACGGGCACACCCTGAAGGCCGCCTCCTTCCTGTCCAACAAGTGGGCGTGGCTGCACGCCGCCGCACCCGACACCTTCGTCCTGCGGGCCTCCATCGGCCGGATCGGCGAGGACGACCTCCTGGCCCGCCCCGACCGGCACCTGGTCCGCTCCGCGATCGCCGAACTCCACCACGCCGTCGGCCCGATGGGCGAGCCCCTGGCCGCCCGGGTGACCCGCTGGGACCGCGGCCTGCCCCAGTACGGCGTCGGCCACCGCGACCGCGTCGCCCGCATCCGCGAGGCGGTCTCCGAGCTCCCCGGGCTGGCCCTGTGCGGGGCGGCGTACGAGGGCGTGGGCGTGGCGGCCTGCGTGGCGACGGGCCGGGCCGCCGCCCGGCAGCTGCTCCCCGCACACTGATCCGCGACCGCCCGCCGGGAACCCCCGTTCGGGTCATCGCGGGGGCGGGCTCGGCGAAGCGCGCACAGGATGGGCGCATGTCGAGAAACGCCTTGCGGGCCACCGCTGCCGCCGCCCTCGCCGCCGCGCTGCTCAGCACCAGTGCCTGTTCCGACAGCGGCGACGGGGAGAAAACGAAGGCCGACGGCGCCAAGGATGCCGAACCCCTCAAGTGGGGCGAGTGCGAGGCCCCGACCCCCGCCGAGGGCGGCGGGGCGGCACCGGGCAAGGACTGGCAGTGCGCCACCCTCGACGTCCCCCTGGACTACGCCCGGCCCGAGGGGGAGACGATCCCGCTCGCGCTGATCCGCGCGAAGGCGCGCGACCAGAAGAACCGGCTCGGCTCCCTCGTCTTCAACTTCGGCGGCCCCGGCGGCTCCGGCATCACCACCCTCCCGGGTGCCGCCAAGGAGTACGAGGCTCTGCGCGCCCGGTACGACCTGGTGAGCTTCGACCCCCGCGGGGTGGGCCGCAGCGCCCCCGTCCGCTGCCAGGACGACAAGCAGCTGGACGCGTACTACGCCCAGGACTCCTCGCCGGCCACGCCGGAGCAGGAGAAGGCGTTCGTCGACAACATCAGGAAGTACCAGCAGGCCTGCGAGACGAACTCCGCGAAGGTCCTCCCGCACGTCGGCACCTCCAACGCCGCCCGCGACCTGGACCGCGTCCGCCAGGCCCTGGGCGACGAGAAGCTCAACTACTTCGGCATCTCCTACGGCACCGAGCTCGGCGGGGTCTACGCCCACCTCTTCCCCAAGAACGTCGGCCGGGCCGTCTTCGACGCCGTCGTGGACCCGACGAAGACCTCGGAGGAGGGGGCCCTGGGCCAGGCCGAGGGCTTCCAGCTCGCCCTCGGCAACTTCGCGCAGGACTGCGTGGACCGCGGCGACGCCTGCCAGCTCCAGGGCAGCACCGCCAAGGAGATCGAGGAGAACGTCATCGCGCTCCAGAAGTCGCTGGCCGCGAAGCCGATCGCGGGCATCGGCGACCGGATGCTCACCGAGAGCGCCGCCACCAACGGCATCGCCCAGGCCCTGTACTCGAAGGAGCTGTGGCCCCTGCTGGAACAGGGCCTGGACGAGGCGGGCGGCGGCCAGGGCCAGCTGCTGATGGCCCTCTCGGACGCCCTCAACGGCCGTGACCAGGAAGGCCGTTACAGCAACATCGGCGCCGCGAACACCGCGATCAACTGCGCGGACTCCAAGGCGCGCTACACCCTGGCGCAGACCAAGGCCAAGCTCCCGGGGTTCCGCGCGGCCTCGCCCGTCTTCGGGGACTTCCTGGGCTGGGCGATGATGGGCTGCACCGACTGGCCCGTCCCGGGCGCCTGGGAGACCCCGGACGTGTCCGCCCCGGGATCGGCTCCGATCCTGGTGATCGGCAACACCGGCGACCCGGCCACCCCGTACGAGGGCGCCCGCAAGATGGTGGAGCGCCTCGGCCCCGGCGTCGGTGTGGAACTCACGTACAAGGGCGAGGGCCACGGCGCCTACAACAGCGGCGACGCGTGCGTGCAGAAGGCCGTGAACGCGTACCTGCTGGACGGGAAGACCCCGCCGGCCGGCACCGTGTGCACCGCGGCCCCGGACCCCACGGGAACCCCCGTCGCCCCGCAGCAGCCGCAGAGCGGCTGACCGGTCCGGGTACGCCGCGGGGGCCGTACGGCGCTTCGAGCGCGGTACGGCCCCCGCGGATCACCGGGTGCGGTCGGGCCTAGTAGACCGGCTTGTCCGGTTCGATCTGGTGGACCCAGCCGATGACGCCGCCGCCGACGTGCACCGCGTCCGAGAAGCCCGCGGACTTCAGGACCGCGAGGACTTCCGCACTGCGGACACCCGTCTTGCAGTGCAAGACGATGCGCTTGTCCTGGGGCAGGTCCTGGAGGGCCGTGCCCATCAGGAACTCGCCCTTGGGGATCAGCTTGGCGCCGGGGATCGAGACGATCTCGTACTCGTTGACCTCGCGGACGTCGATGATCTCGATCGGCTCGTCGGTGTCGATCCACTCCTTGAGCTGCTTGGGAGTGATCGTCGAGCCGGCGGCCGCCTCCTGGGCCTCCTCCGACACGACGCCGCAGAAGGCCTCGTAGTCGATGAGCTCGGTGACGGTCGCGTTCGGACCGCAGACCGCGCAGTCGGGGTCCTTTCGGACCTTGACCTGGCGGTACTGCATCTCCAGCGCGTCGTAGATCATCAGACGGCCGACCAGCGACTCGCCGACGCCCGTGAGGACCTTGATGGCCTCGGTGACCTGGATGGACCCGATGGACGCGCAGAGCACGCCCAGTACGCCGCCCTCGGCGCAGCTCGGGACCATGCCCGGCGGGGGCGGCTCGGGGTAGAGGCAGCGGTAGCACGGGCCGTGCTCGGACCAGAAGACCGAGGCCTGGCCGTCGAAACGGTAGATCGAGCCCCACACGTACGGCTTGTTCAGCAGCACGCAGGCGTCGTTGACCAGGTAGCGCGTGGCGAAGTTGTCCGTGCCGTCGACGATGAGGTCGTACTGGCTGAAGATGTCCATCACGTTCTCGGCTTCGAGCCGCTCTTCGTGGAGGACCACGTTCACGTACGGGTTGATGCCCAGCACGCTGTCGCGGGCCGACGCGGCCTTGGAACGGCCGATGTCCGCCTGGCTGTGGATGATCTGGCGCTGCAGGTTCGACTCGTCGACCTCGTCGAACTCCACGATGCCCAGCGTGCCGACGCCGGCCGCGGCCAGGTACATGAGGGCGGGCGAGCCGAGGCCGCCCGCGCCCACGGCCAGCACCTTGGCGTTCTTCAGGCGCTTCTGGCCGTCCATCCCGACATCCGGGATGATCAGGTGGCGGGAGTACCGACGGACCTCGTCAACGGTGAGCTCAGCAGCTGGCTCTACCAGGGGTGGCAGCGACACGGGGACTCCGTAGATGTGAACGTCTGAACGGTGGTTCTCTCCGTAACACTGCCACGCCCTCCTTCATTCCGAGACACCCGGTCCGATCCGCGAGACGATTTCGTCCCAGTAACCGGGCATCGAGGCCCACGGATCCCGGGCCGGCGTGCCGCGCCGGTCCGTGAACCAGACGGTCGCGGCCCCCTGCCAGCGTGCGATCCGCGTCGCCTCCTCCAGGTGCGTGCGGGGCACGCCGTGGACGAGGTGGCAGAACCGCTCCGGCGGGTGGTCGGCGGTCCACTCCGCGACCTGGGACCAGCGGTAGTCGGCCCAGGCCCCGGAGAAGGTGACCAGCTGGTCGGCGGCCTCCACGTAGCCCTCGCACGGGTGCGTGCCCTGTCCTAACACGATCAGCACGTCCTCGCCGAGCCCGCGCAGGGCGTCCGACACCCGGCGCACCGCGGCCAGTTCGGCCGGTCCGGACGGGGCCTGCGCCAGGTAGAAGCCGCCCACCCCGTACCAGTCGCGGAAGCGGTGGGCGTCGGAGACCAGCTCCCCGAAGGACCGCTTCCCGGCCCGCATCGCGAGATGCCCGAGGACCGTGCCGCCCGAGCGGCGGAGTTTCACGGCGGCCTCGGTGCAGTGCGGATCGGGGCGTCCGCCGGGACCGTCGGCGACGTTGAGCACCGCCCAGTGCAGTGGGGTGCCGGGGCGGGTCAGTTCGGCCCATTCGACCGGCGCCAGGAGCGGGTGCGCGTAGCCGGGGATGCCGAGGCCCAGGCGGCCGGCCTCGGTCCCCTCGGCCAGCGCGGCCCCCGGCGGCGTGGTCAGATGCGGCACGCCGCCTCCATCCAGATGTCCGCGAGGGATTCCTCCAGGTTGATCCGCGGCCGCCAGCCGAGCCGGTCGCGGGCCGTGCGCACGTCGGCCTGCTGCCAGGCCCCGCAGCCGTCCGGGTACGGGTACGGCTGGGGCGCCTGCGCGGCGAGCTGTTCGGCCGTCGCCTCGGAGCGGGGGGATCCGATGGCGGCGAGGCCGGACGGCCGGCCGGGGTGGGCGTGCGCCTGCGGGACGCCGTGCGGGACGTCCAGCTCGTGCAGGGCGCCCCCGTATCCGGCGACCCGGGCCAGGACGGCGGCCGCGTCGCGCAGCCGGACCGCGCGGCCGGTGCCGATGTTGACGACGCCCTGGGCGGCGGAGAGGGAGGCGGCGTGCACGGCGCGCGCCACGTCCCGTACGTCCACGAAGTCGCGCTGCACGCCGAGCCCGCTGAGCTTGAGCTCGCCGTCCCCGGACTGCATCGCGCGGCGCATGGCCTCGGCGAGGCGGCCGAGCGGGGAGCCGGCCGGGGTGCCGGGGCCGACGGGCGAGAAGACCCGCAGGACGACGGCGTCCAGTCCGGAGCCGAGCACCAGCTCGGTGGCGGCCAGCTTGCTGACTCCGTACGGTCCGCCGGGTCTCGGCACGGCGTCCTCGGCCGTGGACGATCCGGGCTGGCTGGGACCGTACTCGGCGGCGCAGCCTAGCTGGACCAGGCGGGCGCCGCAGCCGCTGCGGCGCAGGGACTCGCAGATGGTGGCGACGGCGACGGTGTTGTGCCGGGTGAGCTCGCGGGCGCCGCCGCGGGTGGCGCCGGCGCAGTTGACGACGACGCCCGGGTGGACGGCGTCGAGGAAACGGGTGAGCGCGCCGGGGCTGCCGGTGGCGAGGTCGAAGCGGACGTCGGCGTCGTCGCCGCGGCCGAGCGCGGTGAGCTGGACGGCCGGGTCGGCGAGCAGCCGGTCGGCGACGTAGCGGCCGAGGTATCCGTTGGCACCGATCAGCAGCACCCTCATCGCGTGGCCCCTTGGTTGGTTGGCTGGCCGGTCATGTCCTGTGTCTCCTTGCGGGTGGGTGGATGGGGCGGGGACAGGGGTACGCGCTCCGGCGTCGGCTCCGAAGTGCGGGGTCCGTCACGGGGACGGGGTTCAGGGCCGCGCATGGGCGGACGCGCGGGACAGGGCGAGGAAGGCGTGTACGAGGAGCCCCGCCGCGGCGGCGACCGCCGCGGCCGGGACCGGGACCAGGGCGAGTACCAGCGCGGCCGCGACGGGCCGCCGGTCGGCGCCGTGCCGCAGCAGCATCCGGGCCAGGAACAGCAGCACCGCGAGCGGTACGGCCGCGGCGAGGCCGGCCCCGGCGAGTGCGGCGGTCCCGGCGGCGGCCGCGGTGAACACCGCCGCGCTCCCGACGAGCAGGGGCCGGGCCCGGTCGGCGAACTCCCCGAGGCTCCGGCTCCCCGCCAGCCGGGCCCGGGCCCGGGCGGCGAACGCGGCCGCCACCAGGTGTCCGGGGGCCACGGCCAGCGCGAGCGCGACGGCGAGGGCCGGGCCGTGGCGGTGGGCGGCCCAGCCGACGACGGCCGCGGCGAGCAGGTGCGCGGTGACGGGGAAACGGCCGGTGGCGCGCCCGGGCCACACCAGGGCGGCCACGGCGGCGGCCCCCGCGGCGGCCCCCGTCCAGGACTGCCCGGCGCCGGCCGCGCCGAGGGCGAGCGCCCCGGGCAGCAGTGCGAGGCCGAAGCCGCGCAGGGCCCGGGGGCCGGCGGCGGAGCCGGCCGGGAGCGGCCCGGCGGCGGGTGCGGCGGCCTCGCCCCGGGGGGCACGGGCGTACAGCTCCTCGGCGAGCGAGAAGACGTCCCGGTGGCGGAACCGGGCTGCGGTCCGGTCGGTGACGCCGTGGGCTTCGAGCCCGGCGGCGATCTCCAGCGGGTCGACGGCCCGTTCGCACAGGTCCCGGTGGCGGTGCAGGAGCGCCTTGACGGGATCCCCGCCGGACCGCCGCCGCCCGGGGGCGGGGGCCGGGGCGGGCGCCGGGGCAGGGCGCGGCGCGTGCTCCGGCGCGGCCACCGCGTCCGGCCGCGGCACGAACAACCCGTCAGTTACGAACAGCCCGTCCGGCACGGACACCGCATCGGCACCCGCCACGAACAGCCCGTCCGGCACGGACACCGCATCGGCACCCGCCACGAACAGCCCGTC